>JAADDY010000052.1 GCA_013153725.1 Thermodesulfobacteriota bacterium | reverse complement strand
CGGGGGCTAAAGGGCTTTACGATGTAGTCGTCAGCCCCCATCTCAAAACCCAGGATACGGTCAACCTCGTCTCCCTTGGCGGTGAGTACCACCACCGGGATTTCTTTTCCTTCGCGGAAACGCAGGGCTTTACAGAGTTCGAGCCCGTCGCCGTCAGGAAGCATGAGATCAAGAATGATGAGGTCCGGTTCCTGACGGGAGAGGAAATCTTGGGCTTCGGCCAGGCTCCCGGCGATGCTGCTGCGGAAATTTTCCTTCTCAAGCGTGCGCGCCACAAGCCTTGCAATATCTTCTTCGTCTTCTACGATGAGAACGTGAGCTGACATGAAAAATTATACGGGAGAGAAAGATGTTTACGGGTATTGTAGAGGGGCTCGGAGAGCTTGTAAAGCAAGAAGGTCTTGCCAAGGGTCGGCGCTTTTTCATAAGGGCACCCTTTGATCTCAAGGATACGCAGATCGGTGATAGCATCGCGGTAAACGGGGCCTGTCTCACGGTGACAAGCCTTGAAGGCGATCTCTTCACCGTGGATGTCTCCCCGGAGACCCTTTCCCGTACCACGCTTGGCGAGCTGAAAAGCGGAGATAAAGTGAACCTTGAGAGGGCCCTGAGGGTGGGTGACCGCCTGGGAGGGCACCTGGTGACGGGCCACGTGGACGGCGTGGGGCAGGTGGTACGACGTGAGGAACGGGGGGACTTCATCTTTTTTGCCATTCGTATCCCGAAAGAGCTTTCGCCTTTCGTGGTGGAGAAGGGCTCCATCGCCGTCGATGGCATAAGCCTTACGGTGAACGGGGTGAAGGAAGACCTGGTGGAACTCGCCATCATCCCCCATACCGCCAAGATCACCACCATCGGATTCCGAAGACCGGGAGACCGGGTGAACATCGAAACCGATCTCATCGGGAAATACGTGGTCAAACTCCTTTCTCCTTATCTTCCGCAAAAGGGTCTCAGCCTGGAATTTTTGCGCGATCACGGTTTCGATTTGTAATCTCTTTGCCACATTTCTGTGAAGGAGGCGTAACTCCCCCTTGCTAAACCCCCTTCAAAAACGAAGGGGGTTTGTGATGCGTTCTTTGGCCATTGCTCTGGCTTTTTTGGTGTGCTGGGTTGCCTGGGCTTTATCTTACTCTCCCGATGATCCTTTGCTGCGCATTTTGGTGCGAAAGGGAATCCTCACCGAAGAGGAGGCCCGGGAGATCGCCGCGGAGGCCGAAAGGGAAAAGAATGCCAGAGAAGCCCGGAAACAGCGGGAGATAGTGCGGGAAACCGTAGCCGAAGTCAAGAAGGAGCTTCCGGCCCTCCCAAAGGGGCTTGAAGGAGTCAAGCTTGGCACCCTCACCTACGTGGATTTCTCCTGGGGGAAAGAAAAGGGTGAGGACAAAAGCGCCTTTGAGATCACACGGGGCTACCTCAACTTCAAAAAGAAGGTCAACTCCTGGCTTTCCTTTCGGCTTACTCCCGATGTTCACCGGGAAGACGGAGGGGATCTCAACGTCCGGATCAAATACGCCTACGCCCAGCTCTCCTTCCCGAACCTCGGTTTTTTCACCCATGTAAAGGCTGAAATAGGGCAGGGGCATTTCCCCTGGCTCGATTTTCAGGAACACATCAACCCCTATCGCTGTCAGGGAACCATGCCAAGGGAAAGGGCTGGCACCTTCAATTCTGCCGACGTTGGCCTGGGGATCATGGGCTATCTGGGGGGAACCCTCCCGGCCACCTATGTGAAAGAGCTCAAGAGACACTACCCCGTCTTCGACCACTACGCGGGGAAATACGGTTCCTGGCACTTCGGGGTCTACAACGGGGCGGGCTATCACGCCAAGGAACACAACAGCAACAAGGCCCTGGAGGGCCGTCTCACCCTGCGACCCTTCGGAGGGACGGATTCCATCCTGCGGGGGCTTCAGTTCAGTTACTTCTTCATTCGCGGGGAGGGAAACGAGGAGGCCGGAGACGTCTTGGGGGCAAGGCTTACGGATCCTTCGCGGGCCGACGAATATCCCGAATATGACGTCGATCTCTTCATGGTCTCCTTTCAGCACCCCTGGTTCGTAATCATGGCGGAATACAGTACCTCTTCCGGGAACAACTCCGGCAAATGGGTCCGCCCTGACGGGCGTGCTCTCGATACCGAGCTCTGGTCGATCTTTGCCGACGTTACCTTGCCATTTTTCGCGGAGAGACTTCACGTCTTCTTCCGTTACGACTGGTTCGACGCCGACAAGGACGACGTCTGGACCAAAGGAGAGGGAGACGATCAGTATCGCCTCTACATGTTTGGTTTGGCCTATCAGCTCTACCACAAGAACATGATCCTTCTCACCTCGGAGTGGGTGGACTACGAACGCAATTTTGTGGGGAACAAATGGGGCAAACCCGGCGGTAAGCTTCCTCGGCTTGGAGCTCGTACCAAAGACGATTTCCGCGTTCAGACGGTGTTCCAGGTTGCCTTTTAAGTAAAGAGGGGGCCTTAAAGAAGGCCTCCTTTTGTGTTTTTATTTAGTGGATGTCTCAAGAGGAACTTTTGCGGGCCTTGGAAGCCGTCCTCTTTGCGGCTGGCAGGGCGGTAACTTTGAAGGAACTCTGCAAAGTCTTCTATGGCGAGAAGCCGGAAGACATCAAAGAAGCCCTGGCTCTTCTCAAGAAGGACTATGCGGGGAGGGGCGTGATTTTGCGAGAAGTGGCGGGAGGCTTTCGTTTCGAGACGCAGGAGAGGTTTGCCCCTTATATCCGACGTCTCAAGCTGGGGGCGCCTCCCAAACTTTCACGGGCCGCGCTGGAAACGCTTGCCATTGTGGCCTACAAGCAGCCCGTTACCAAGGCGGAAATAGAAGCCATCCGCGGGGTGGATAGCAGCGGGGCGCTGCGAGCCCTGCTTGAGAAGGGGCTCATCAAGATTGCGGGCCGGAAGGATCTTCCCGGAAAGCCGCTCCTCTACGCCACCACGAACAAGTTTCTAGAGGTCTTCGGCCTCAAAGATTTATCCGAACTTCCGCGTCTCAAAGAATTAGAGGGGCTGCTTGCGGAATGATCAGAGAAGAGGTTCTGGAGGAAGCCGAGATCATTCGCCATTCCGGGGAGATTCCCGAGGTGGCTCTCTGGAACAGCCTTTACTACCTCACCACCGATGAGGAGGGGCCACGTCTTACCATTTCCGAGGCTGAGGCTCGAATTCTTAAAAGAGCGGTGGTGGAGCGTTATCTCACCATCATCGAGCGGGATCTCACCGTAGAGAACATTGGCAAGTCTTTTTACCGGGGGGTGAACCGTGCCATGGTAAACTGGGAACGGCTGGCAGGCTTTGCCCGCCGGGAGGGCTTTTCTCTGGAGGCCCTTCGTCAGATCGTGCTTGAAAGATTTCGGAATTTTTTAGGAGAGATTG
>JAADDY010000068.1 GCA_013153725.1 Thermodesulfobacteriota bacterium | reverse complement strand
CTTCCGGCGGTCAAACCTCCTCGCAGCCCGGAAAAGACGCGCCTTGCCAAGCGCATCGTGGCCTGTCTTGACGTGCGCACCAACGACGAGGGGGACCTCGTGGTCACCAAGGGAGACCAGTACGACGTGCGGGAAGCAGGGCGCGTGCGCAACCTGGGCAAACCCGTGGAACTGGCCCGCCGCTACTACACCGAAGGGGCCGACGAAATCACCTTCCTGAACATCACCGGTTTCAGAGACTTCCCCCTCAAAGATCTTCCCATGCTCGAGGTCCTGCGCCTCACTTCGCAAAACGTTTTCGTTCCCCTCACCATCGGCGGAGGGATCAGAGACTTCATGGATCGGGACGGGCGCTTTTATTCCGCGCTGGAAGTGGCGGCGGAGTACTTCCGCTCCGGGGCGGACAAGGTCTCCATCGGAAGTGACGCCGTCCTCATTGTGGAGGAATATCTTCGCACCGGCAAAGCCACCGGCAAAAGCTCCATCGAGACCATCTCCCGCGTCTACGGGGCCCAGGCGGTAGTGATCTCCATCGACCCCCGCCGGGTTTACGTGGATTCTCCGGCAAAGACCAGACACCCTGTCATCGAGACCGAGATCCCCGGCCCCAACGGGGAACGGTATTGCTGGTTCCAGTGCACCATCAAAGGCGGGCGCGAGGGGCGAGACCTTGATGCCATCACCCTCGCCAGGGTGTGCGAAAAGCTTGGCGCCGGCGAAATCCTCTTGAACAGCATCGACCGCGACGGCACCAACCAGGGCTTTGACATCGAACTCATCCAGGCGGTCAAGGAGGCCGTCTCCATCCCGGTGATTGCCTCGAGCGGAGCCGGCTGCCCGGAACACTTCTACGAAGTCTTCGTAAAGACCGACGTGGAAGCGGCGCTGGCGGCTGGCATCTTCCACCGCCGGGAAGTGAGCATCGAAGAGGTCAAAAAATACCTGCAGGAAAGAGGCGTGGAGATCCGTCCGGTCTTCAAGGAGGAGCTTCTCTGAAGACCCTCTCCGCGGGGACCACGGGCCCCTCGGTGCAGACGTGGAGGAAGCCTCCCTCTGCCCGGGGAACCGTACAACCAAGGCACATCCCGAGGCCACAGGCCATCCGGGCTTCGAGCGAAACGTAGGCCCGCAGCCCAAATTCCCGCGCTATCCTGCTTACGGCCTGCAGCATTGGTGTGGGGCCGCAGGCGTAAAGGGTTCCTTCGGGCGACTCCTTCAAGAAAGAAACCAGGGGCTCGCTGACGAAGCCCTTCACCCCGGCGCTTCCATCTTCCGTGGCGAGATGGAGCCTTACCCCCAGAGACTCGAACTCTTCAAGGAGCAGGAGTTCGGCTGCCGTCCGGGCCCCGTAGAAGAGATAGACCTCCCTCCCCCGCGCCCGAAGCTCCCTGGCCAAAAAGAGAAAGGGGGCTATCCCGATGCCTCCCGCCACCAGAAGTGCCGGGCCTTCGGAGCCCGTCTCAAAACCTTGGCCCAGAGGGCCGAGCACCAGGATTTCGTCTCCCACCTCCTGGCGGGCGAGGATGGCGGTGCCCCGCCCTCTTACCTGAAAGAGGAACCGGAAGGAGTCTTCGTCCTGGTCGTGGATGGAAAGTGGCCTTGCAAGCAGAGGATCAAGCCCGGGCCAGGCCTTTACCATGACGAACTGGCCCGGCCTGCCCCCCAGGCTTCCGCGCAGGCGGAAACGAAAGAACCCCGGGGCCAGGGCTTCTTTTTCAATGAGGGGAAAGCTTCGCATCAGAGGCCCTTTTTCTCCAGAAAGAGGCAAAAGCCAAGGAGCATGAGGCTAAAGACGATACCCGCAAGTGCCGGAGAGACCCCCAGCAAAGACGGAATGGTGACCTTCCCCAGGGCTCCGACGGTCAGGACCTTTGCCTTCCAGAAGTCGTAGGTGTGGGCAAAGACAATGGCCCCGAAGAGGCCCCCCAGGATACCGAAGAACCCGTCGAAGGCCCCCTCGGCCAAGGCGCCGCCGGTGGTCCCGGGGCAGTAGCCCAGAAGGGCCCAGCCCAGACCATAGATGATGCCGCCGAGGAGGTTAGCGAGCACGTAAGTGGGCTTCACGGCGTAGGTAACCAGCCCGAATTGGGCCAGAAGATTGACTCCCAGGCTCCCCACGATGACCCCGGTGAGGAGAAACTTGAGAATGTCAAAGTCCTTCAGGGTGAGAAGGCCAATGTGTTTTTCGAAGCGCAAGATCCGGGCCCGTTGAAAGATGTAACCCCAGATGAGACCGGTGAGAAAACCGAGTAGCAGCTCCATTTACTTCCTCCTCCGATAAAGGATTAGCGCCAGAGGGATGCCACCGATGAAAAACCCCATCACCGTCAAAAACCCGGAGAGGGAAAGCTGAGACATGCCGGAGAGGCCGTGCCCGCTGGGGCAGCCACCGGCAAGCCTTGCACCGTATACGATGAGGAACCCTCCGAGAAAGGCGGTCAGGGCACGGAGGGCCGGACGCTCGCCAAAGCTCTCCTTCCAGCGAGGAGGGATCAGATGGGGCCGGAACTCGCCGTTTTTGAGGGCCGCCAGAAGGGCGCCGAGCGGCACCCCCACAAAGACCAGACTCACCTTCCAGTCCACCCGCGGCACATACTTCTGGTAGTAGGAAAGCCTGCTCGCCGCAGGCGAGAGCTTCTCCTCGATGAGGCCCGCCACCCTCACGTAGGCCGTAGAAGTGCCCAGGTATTTGGGTTTGCCAAGGAACTTCTGCGTCACCAGGACCGAGACGATGAGGAGCACCCCCGTCAGAAAACCACCGAGATAGGGAGACCAGCCGTTTCTCATGAAGCCCCTCCTTCTTCAAAAAATTTTCGCATCACCTGCGCCATCTTCTCAGGAGGTGTCAGGATCAGCTCCGAGGCCAGTTGCCGCTGCAAAAAATAATCATCGGTGCGGTAATTTTCATAGAAATTTTGCCGGGTGATGAGACGCAAATGCGGGGTGAACCAGGAAGTCTTCTCACCTAAAGGCGGCAGGAAAAGGGTAAAGTTAAAGGTGCCGTAGCCCATTTCGGCGTAGCCCTTGAGGCAAGCACTAATCCCACGGGCAAGGTCCAGGACGTCTTCCTGGGTGATCTCGGAAAGCCCCCTGGCTCCCTCGACGAGGGCCTGGACTTCGTTGCCCCCCAGGGGGGCAAAGCTTGCCAGGAAGACCACCCTCCCGAATTGGCCGAGGAACCGCTCGCCTTCTTCTTTCTCTCTGGCGGCGAGTTCCTCCCAGAAATTTTTGCCGCATCGGGCGTAGTAGGCGAAGCTTCTTTCAAGGAGGCGCTTCTGCTGCGGGAAGGCCTCCTTGTTGGCCACCACCTGAAAATGGGGATGGACGAGGCTTGCCCCGGCTGGGGGCAGGAAGTTGGCACAAACACAGCCGAAGCGCATGGCCGGGTCTTCCTCGGCCACCAGGCGCAGGAAATCAAGCCCCAGGGCCAGGCCGTCGGCCACAAGCTCCGGGCTAAAGTCCTCAAGGCGCCTGAAATGGGCCTCTCCCACGGCGATGACGGCGTGCCGCGGCGTGGTGGGGAAGAGGTTGGGAAAGAGCGTGCATTCGCCCCGCACCAGGCGCCCTTCGGGGATGAAGTCTTCCGGATACTTGGGTGTTATCTCCCGCACCTTGGGCGGGCACATGAAACACTGCTCCCGGGTGGCCTCGGCCACCTTTTCGACCAGGGACCAGTCGTGCTTTCCGAAGAAGAGGCGCACCTTGTCTTCCAGGGCGGGATTGAAGACGGCGAAATGGTCCAGCAGGGGATCGAAACGGATCTCCACCTCCTGGCTTTCCGGGGCAAAATTGTTCAGCGGGTTGTGAAAGGTCTTGATGTGCTTTTCCTTGCGGAAGGAAATCATCTCCGCCTCCTTTGGCAGGTCTCAAGTCAAAATATGGTCTCCCTTCGCCTGAGAAGCAACAGAGAAATCAAACTTTTTGCCAGCAAAGGAGCTCAAGGGGCCGGCCGGGAAGAGGGATCCTCCTGACGAGCCTGAGGGGCAGGTCTTTTTCACGCCAGGGCTCTACGTCCTTGCGCCAGAGATAAAAGGCCTCCTCGGCCTTCATGAAGCGCGCGGCGTGGGAGACGAACTTTTCTACGGCGCCATAGCCGCGGGAAAGAGCCACCGGCGCCTCCACCGCACAATCTTCAAACCCCAGGTGGCAGCGGTGCGCTTCAAGGCCGTCTTCTCCGAGCTCCCGGATGAGGCGTTTCATGAAGTCCACCCTGGGGGCGTAAGCCTCAAGGAGATACATTGTGAGGTCCGGGCGCGCCAGCTTCACGATGAACCCGGGAATACCCGCCCCTGTGCCAAGATCAGCGCATTTTGCCCCGGCTGGCAGGTGTGCGGCCAAAAAGAGGGAATCAAAGACCGGCCCGAGGAGGAGCTCTCGCCTGCTTTTGACCGCGGTGAGGTTGAGGCGCGGGGCCTCCTTCTCAAAGGCGGAGAGATATCTCTCGAGCCGCGGCCAAAAAGTATCAAGGACTAAACGGATCCTATTTGTCCGAACTTTTTCTTCCAGAAGCTTGCGGGCTTCCTCCCTGGAGAGATCAGGCTTCATCTCTCCGGTTTTTCTGGGCCAGCGCGGCGTTCACAAAGGAGACGAAGAGTGGATGCGGCTCCATGGGTCTTGAGCGAAATTCCGGATGAAACTGGCAGCCCAGGAACCAGGGGTGGTTCTCCTCGGGCAATTCCACGATCTCTACCAGCTCTCCATTGGGTGACAGGCCGCTTATCACCAGCCCCTTTTCGGTGAGGATATCGCGGTATTCGTTGTTGAACTCGTAGCGGTGGCGGTGCCTTTCAAAGACTTCGTCCTTTTGATAGGCCCGTTTTGCCAGGGTGCCATCTACCAGGCGGCAGGGGTAGGCTCCCAAACGCATGGTGCCGCCTTTTTCGGTGTGCTCGTCCCGCACCTCCACCCGCTGGGTGCGGTAATTGAACCATTCGCGCATGAGATAGATGACCGGATGCGGAGTCTCCGGGTTGAACTCGGTCGAATTGGCCTCTTCGAGACCCGCCACGTGGCGGGCAAACTCGATGACCGCAAGCTGCATCCCGAGGCAGATGCCAAAGAAGGGTATCTTTTGTTCGCGGGCAAACTTGATGGCCTGGATCTTGCCCTCTATCCCGCGGGTGCCAAAGCCTCCTGGCACCAGAACGGCATCCACCCCCTCCAGAAGTTCGGCAATGTTTTCCGGGGTGATCTCCTCGGAGTCGATGTAGCGGATGTTCACCTTGGTGCGGGTGGGAATGCCCCCGTGAACGAGGGCTTCGTGGAGGGACTTGTAAGAATCTTTGAGGTGGACGTATTTCCCCACCACCGCGATGGTAACTTCCTGTTTGGGGTTCTTGAGGCGATAGACGAGCTCCTCCCAGTCCTCCAGACGCGGCTCACGCGTCCAGATGTTGAGGAGCTCGATGATCTTTTCGTCGAGCTTCTCCTTGTGAAAGATGAGCGGGATCTCGTAGATGCATTCCACGTCTTTGGCGGTGATGACGGCGTCTTCGTCCACGTTGCAGAAGAGGGCGATCTTCCTCTTCACCTCCGGCGGCAGAAAGCGTTCCGTACGGCAGAGGAGGATGTCGGGCTGGATGCCTATGGCGCGCAACTCTTTGACGCTGTGCTGCGTGGGCTTGGTCTTGAGCTCCCCGGCGGTCTTGATGTAAGGCACGTAGGTGAGGTGGATGTAGAGGGTGTTTTCCCGACCAAGGTCGTTTCTGAGCTGTCGGATGGCCTCAAGGAAGGGCAGCCCTTCGATATCACCCACCGTGCCTCCGATCTCGATGATGGCGACGTCCACGTCGCTCCCTGCTATTTTGAGGATGGAAGCCTTGATCTCGTCGGTGATGTGAGGGATGATCTGGACCGTCCCGCCCAGGTAATCCCCCCGGCGCTCCTTCATGATCACGGAGTAATAGATCTTCCCGGAGGTGAAATTGTTCTTCTGGCTCATCTTGGCGGAGGTAAACCGCTCGTAGTGGCCGAGGTCGAGGTCGGTCTCCGCCCCGTCGTCGGTGACGTAGACCTCCCCGTGCTGAAAGGGGTTCATGGTGCCTGGGTCTACGTTGATGTAGGGGTCAAGCTTCTGGAGTGTTACCGAAAGCCCCCGCGCCTCAAGGAGTGTTCCAATAGCCGCGGCGGCCAACCCCTTTCCCAGCGAAGAAAGGACTCCTCCGGTAACAAAGATGAACTTGGTATGCAGTTTATGTTTGCGCGCCATTTGAGACTCCTTGCTGTTTTTTCTTCTTCAGGCGGGCCTCCGCCAGGACCCGCCCGCTTTCCACGAGTTTGATCTCTACCTTGACGAGTTTTTCAAACGGAAGGCCCTCGGGAAGGGTCGAAAGGAACGTGGCCCCCTTGAAACGGCCTATTTCCCGTGAAAGACCGTCTTCGTCAACCACCAGTACCAAAGCCTCTTCCGGAACCTTGTCGTTCAACTTTACCAGGAGATACACCGAACCATCGGCCCGCCTTTTGAAAACAACCTTCCCTTCGAGATGGCTCTTACTCGTAAAGATTAAAGGCTCTTCTACCAGGATGACGGTCTGTGATCGCTGGGCACGGAGGGCAAAGAGGTAAAAGATGGCCACGATGAAAAGAACATAGATTAGGGTGCGCGAAAAACCTCTCACGCTCTCACACTATATTATTCTCTCCCTAGGCTTCAAGTAAAAGAAAAAACCCCCGCCAGTGGCGGGGGCAAACCTTAGAGGGAGGGGGATTTTGGGCAAAACTGACAAGAAATGATACAAAACCCGTGCCAAAAAACTTGCCCCACTTCTATCAAACTTTTTATTGCCGGGAGCGCTTTTTTACTCAACAAAAACGTCCTTGTATCGCAAGGCAAGGCCGCCACCGTGGCGATCGAGGTCCGCTCGCAACAACCTTCAACAAGGTGTCATTTATTTTGTGCTCTCCGCAATAGTCTGTGGAGCAAACAAAATTGTCGCTTTTTTGACGCTTCCCGTCGAAAACAAATCAAGTTCTCGTCCTCTGGCGTCGAAAAATAAACCAGCGCCAAGAAGCTGGAGGCCGTGTTGCTTGCCAAGGTCTTTTCCGCCGCCATTCTGGGTGTGGAGGCCTATCTGGTAGAGGTGGAGGTGGACATCTCCCAGGGGCTTCCGGGGTTTGCCATCGTGGGTCTGCCCCAGGGAGCGGTGAAGGAGAGCAAGGAAAGGCTCCGGGCCGCCATTAGAAACGCAGGGTTCCCCTTCCCGCTGCAAAAGATTACCGCCAATCTCGCCCCGGCAGACCTCAAAAAAGAAGGTAGCGCCTTTGATCTCCCTCTGGCCGTGGCTCTGCTGGCTGCTGGCGGAATCGTGCCCCAGGATCAGCTCAGCAAATACCTCTTTTACGGGGAGCTCTCTCTTGATGGAAAACTCAAACCCGTCTCCGGGGTGTTACCCGTTGCCCTGCTGGCCCAGAAGAAGGGCCTGGTGCTGGTCTGCCCGGAAGGCAACCTCCCCGAGGCTTCGCTGGCAAAAGATCTCAGGGTGCTTGCGGTTTCTCACCTGAAAGAGGCCGTCTTGAATCTGGGGCAGGAAAAGACCTCCACCCTCCCTCAAAATACGGGTGCGGAAGAGACCGGGCCGGATCTTTCCGAGGTGGTGGGCCAGGAGCACGCCAAGAGGGCCCTTGAAATCGCCGCGGCAGGGGGCCACAACCTCCTCTTCATCGGGCCACCCGGAGCAGGAAAGACCATGCTCGCCAAAAGGCTCCCCGGCATTCTGCCACCCCTCACTTACGAAGAGGCCCTGGAAACCAGCCGCATCTATAGTGTCCTGGGGCTCCTTGACCCCCAAAAGCCTCTGCTCACGAGGCGACCCTTCCGCGCCCCGCATCACACCATTTCAGACGCCGGCCTCATCGGGGGAGGGAACCCGCCAAGGCCAGGGGAGATCTCCCTCGCCCACCACGGCGTCCTGTTCCTGGACGAGCTTCCGGAGTTTCGTCGAAACGCCCTCGAGGCCCTGAGGGAGCCTCTTGAAGCCGGTGAAATTACCATCTCCCGGGCCCAAATGAGCATCACCTATCCGGCCCGCTTCCTCCTTTTGGCCGCCATGAACCCCTGCCGTTGCGGCTACTACGGAGATCGCCAGCGGCCCTGCCAGTGCAGCCCCCAGGAGGTGCGGCGCTACCGTCAGAAGCTCTCCGGCCCCCTTCTTGATCGCATCGATCTCCAGGTGGAAGTGCCAGCGGTGGATTACAAAGACCTGGCCGGCAAAGCTCCGCAGGAAAGCTCCGCCCAAGTAAAAGAAAGAGTCCTTCAAGCCCGCAAAAGGCAGGAAGAACGCCTCGGGAAGGGCCGGACCAACTCGTCTTTGACCCCGGCGGAGATCGAAGAGCATTGCCCCCTTGGCCGCGAGGAAAGGTCTCTTCTCGAACGAGCCGCCCGCAAGCTCAACCTTTCGGCCCGGGCTTACCACCGGGTCTTAAAGATTGCCCGCACCATCGCAGACCTCTCCGGAGAAACAGAAATCAAAGGCCCCCATCTTCTGGAGGCGCTCCAGTACCGAGCCCTCGATCTCCTCTCCTGGTAATCTTTCAGGAAAGGGGCTAGGATTAGGGCATGGATCTTGCGGTAGAGATTGGGCCTCTCAAGGCCCCCAACCCCATCTTTCTCGCCTCCGGGACCTGGGGCTTCGGAGAGCGCCTGAAGGATCACCTCGACCTTTCGAGCCTGGGAGGGCTCTTTACCAAGGGCATCTCTCTCCACCCCCGGGAAGGAAACCCTCCTCCGCGGCTGGCGGAGACCCCTTGCGGCCTGGTGAATGCTATCGGGCTCGAAAATCCCGGAGTGGAAACCTTTTGCCAGCACATCTGGCCCTGGCTCTCGAAGTCAAACAGGAACATCCTGGTCAACGTCTTCGGCGAGACCATCCAGGAATTTCTGGAAGTGATCACAAAACTTTCTTCCCTGCCCCTGGCCGGGATCGAGCTCAACATTTCCTGCCCCAACGTGGAAAAGGGTGGGCTATCTTTTGCCCAGGACGCCTCGGCGGTAAAGGTGCTCGTGCAAGAGGT
This sequence comes from Thermodesulfobacteriota bacterium, assembly GCA_013153725.1. Lineage (GTDB taxonomy): Bacteria > Desulfobacterota > Thermodesulfobacteria > Thermodesulfobacteriales > Thermodesulfatatoraceae > Thermodesulfatator. The sequence goes on along the minus strand of JAADDY010000068.1, from coordinate 38,652 downwards.
ACGGGACATCTACCAGGGGTTTTTAGTGGTAAAACTTTCTCCGGTGGGGCCAGTCTTCGAGGTGGCAGAGGCCGCCCTCTCCGCCGGGGCAGACGCCCTCACCGCGGCCAACACCTACCCGGCCATGGTAGTGGATCTCTGGCAACGCAAACCAGCCCTCAGCCGGGGCTTCGGAGGGCTTTCCGGGCCAGCCGTCAAACCTCTGACACTCAAGCTGGTCTTCGAACTCTGGCAACGTTTCAGGGCTCCCATCTTCGGCTGTGGAGGAATCACGAGCGGAAAAGACGTCCTGGAATACATTCTTTGCGGGGCAAGCGCCGTTCAGGTAGGCACAGCCACCCTCCTTGATCCGCAAAACCCCTCCCAAATTTTGCAGGAAATAGAGACGGTTCTTCCCTCGCTCCTGAAAGAGGGGGAAAATTTATCTTCACTTAGAGGTGGACTTAAACTTGACGCTTAAAGCCCCTCAGACTAGAAGTCAAAATATGCGTCTCTGGAAGAAGATCCTCTGCCTTTTCGTCCTGGGTTTAATCGTCTCGGGCTGCGTGGCCCAGCAGCAAGAAGTGGAAGGCCTCCAGGCCCAGATCTACGACATCAACCACCGTCTGGAAGCCTTTGACAAACGGCTGGCCTCCCTTGAAACCGAAGTGGCCCGGTTGAACAAAGAGTTGCGCCGCTTTGAAAAGAGCCGCAAACAGATGGATCAGATCAGCGAAAGACAGATGGAGTTGCTCTCCGAGCTCGAAAAACTTCAGGCAGAGCAGATGCGCCTCACAGGCCAGATCGAACAGCTCGTTTACCAGCAAGAACAGGACCGGGAGGCCCTTCAGGACTTTCAAGAAATGATCCTTGCCCGGCTCGACCACCTGGAAAAGGGGCTTTCGCCAAAGAAGACCTCAAAGGCCCGTACTCCCAAAAAGTCTCTCGATGAGGAGAGCCTCTACAAAAAGGCCCTCGACCTTTACCGCCAGAAGAAATACGAAGAAGCCCAGGCCCTTCTCGAAGAGTATCTCAAGAAGTACCCGCAGGGGAAACGGGCTGCCAACGCCACCTTCTGGATCGGAGAGTGTCTCTATCAGCGCAAGCTTTACGAAGATGCCATCTTACAATACCAAAAGGTCATCGACGAATTCCCTCGCAGCAGCAAGGTCCCTGCCGCCTTATTGAAACAGGGGCTCGCCTTTTTGCGGCTGGGAGACCGCGAAGCCGCTGCGATTGTCTTTAAGAAACTGATTAAGCTTTATCCCCGATCAGAACAAGCTCGTATCGCTCGCAAATATCTTGCTAAACTTAAAAAATCCTAAAAAAGTCGTCTTTTTCGGTGTCCTTGTAGTTCTCCTGTGCAGAATGACCCTGGCCTGGGCCGGGCTGAAGGCCGGGGTTGTCCTTCCTCTTTCCGGAAGAGACGCCTTTCAGGGGCAGGCCCTCAAGGACTGGCTCGAGGAAGTAAAGTTTCGCTTCACACCTTCCATAAACCTGGTGTTTTACGATTCCGAAGGGAAGTGCGGGCGTCTGCAAAAAATCGTGGATCAGGCCTACTGGGACGAAGTCGATGTCCTCATAGGGCCCCTCAATCCCTCTTGTGTCCCGGAACTGCTGAAAGAAGCCCGACTTCTGGCCATACCTGCCATCATCACTTCCGGCGAATTTCATCCGGTGAAGGAAATAGGCAAACCCCTTGGTCCCTACTTTCGTACAGGTCTTTCTTCAAGGGCTGCGGTCAAGGCCCTCTATTCCTGCCTCAGAAAGGGCAAGATCAAAAAGATCGGTCTCCTCCTCACCCAGGATGCCGTTGGAAGAGAAGGGGAAAAGTGGCTTCTCTCCTACGCTCTGGAATATGGCCTTCAGATCGAGGGTAAACGCTATTTTGGAGTCCACGACACCAACATCTCCTACCACGTGGAAGCCTTCCTCGGTTGTGAAGCCGTAATCTGCTGGGCTCCTCCCGAGACCGCCGCCCGGGTGGCAGAAAGTCTCGCCGCACAAAACTTTGGCCTTCCGGTCTATTTTCCACATTTCGTGGCAAAAGAGGCCTTCCTGAGGGATCACGCCGGTCTCTACGGTCGGCCCTTTGTGGGTGCCGCCTTCCTGGCCGGCCGAGGTCCTTTCCCTCCAAAGATTCGCAGGTTCTACGAGAGATGGCGCAAGGAAACCGAGGTCCTGCGAGACCCCGCTTTTGCCGCCTATACCGATGCTCTCCTTTTTCTGCGGGAAGGTTTGCAACGAAACAGGCGCCGCTGGCTCAAAGGGCTTGAAAAGGCGGGGCTTGTCAAAGGTTTGACGGGACTTTACTTTCTATCTACAGACGACCACTACGGGCTGATTCCCGGAAGTGTCGGGGTTTTTCGATACCGCTGGTTTAAATATGTACCCGTATGCCGCCCGGGGAACAAGATCTTTTGACGGAGGAGGAAATGGCCGTTATCCGCATCCTTTGGAGTGAGGGCTTGAGCAAACTGCAGCGTCAGATGCAGGCCTATTTGAGCGAACTCTTCTTCTACCATCTCCGCTGTCTCCCCGCCCAGGAAGCCTGGATCCCCCAGGTGGACATCTTCGAAATTCCGCACGCCCTCATGGTGGTGATAGCCTGCCCCGGAGCGGAGAGAGATCGCTTCGATATCCGCCTCGATAGCCATTTCCTCTACGTCAAAGGATACCGGGCGCTTCCCGTACGAGGACGCATCTACCAACTAGAAGGAGAGTACGGCCCCTTTGAGCGCCTTATCAGGCTACCCTTCCCAGTGACCTCTGAAGGCGCCGAAGCCGTCTTCGAAGAGGGGCTTCTCAAGATCCTGCTCCCCAAACAGGGGCACTAAAAGCCGCAGGCCTGCAAGACCTCCTCTGGCGCAATTTCCGTAAGACAACGCCTTGAAGCGCACTCCCTTTTAAAACACGGGCTGCAGGAGAGACCCTTGAAGATTACCCGGTGCCCCTCACCGTAAGGGCCGGTTCGCCAGGGAGCCGTGGGGCCAAAGAGGGCTACCACGGGTTTTCCAAGGGCCGCCGCCAGATGCATGGGCCCGGTATCCACCGAAACTATAACGCTTGCCCCCCTAAGAAGGGTTGCCAATTCCAAAAGGTCGGTCTCCCCGCAAAGGGAGAGCCCCGGGGCCCCGGCAAGAATCTTCCGGGCATAGGAAGCGTCTCCCTTCGCTCCCACGATGACCGGAAAAATTCCTTCTCTTTTGAGCCTTTGGGCGAGGACTTGCCAGCCCTCAGTCGTCCAGAGCTTGGTGGGCCAGCGGGCCACCGGAACGAGCACGGCAAAACGCTCCGGAAGGGCAAATTTCCGCCGCAACTCTTCCAGAGGGGGCAGAGGTGGGAAGGAAAAATGGGCCTCGGGGGTCTCGAGGCCAAAGACTCTCAAGGTCGAAAGATAACGCCTCACGGCGTGCATCTCGGGGTCGTAGGGAGGAAGCTTGAGATTGTAAAAGAGGGGGCTCCCTTCCCGGTGGTTGGCAAAGCCCACCTTGCATCTTCCCCGGGAAACTCCTACGATGAGGCCACTTTTGAGAAGACCCTGGAGGTCAAGCACCACGTCGTAGGTCTCCTCGCGCAAAGGGTGCAAGAAACGCCGCAATTCCGCGAAAGACCCCCTTTTGAGGCCCGCAAGGATTTGCGGGCGGCGAAAGACGAGGAGCCGCCTGAGAAGCGGGTGATTCCTCAAGATTGCCGCGGAGGGTTCCTCCACCACCCAGTCGATCTCTGCTTCGGGGAAGACGGCCTTGAGGCCGGAGAGCACGGGCAGGGCCTGGATGACGTCCCCCAGAGAGGAAAGTTTAACGAGAAGTATCTTCATGAGAGAGGATCTTTTGTGCGGCTTCGAAAAGGTCTTCGGCCACGAGATCCGGCTCAAGCCCGATCTGGGGGAGATAGTACGCGAGCTCTCCCCTCCCGTAACCAGTGAGCACCAGCACCCCTTTCGCCCCGATTTCTCGCGCCAGGAGGAGATCGGTGAAACGATCCCCCACCACAAAGGCCCGCGAGAGGTCGAGAGCGAGCTCCTTCGCCGCCATCTCCACCATGCCGGGCTTGGGTTTCCGGCACCGGCAGCCGTCGCTGGGATGATGGGGGCAATAGTAGATGGCATCAAGCTCCGCCCCAAAGCGGGAAAGCTCCTCCTGGAGGTGCTGATGAACCTCTTCCACCAGCGAAGCCGGGAAAAAACCGCGGGCAATGCCACTCTGGTTGGTGACGAGCACCGTGGCAAAACCCGCCTCCTTCAGGAGCTTCAGGGCCTCTCCCACGCGGGGGAGAAGCTTGAAACGGCTTATGTGGTTCAGATAGCCCACCTCTTCGTTGATGGTGCCATCGCGATCCAGAAAAACCACCGGTCGTTTCATGTCAGCACCTGAAGACACGCCTCCAGGACCTCCGCCACCTGGATCTTTTCGAAACAAAAGTACCCTCGCTTACAGGTCCTGGCAAAACAGGGGCTGCAGGGAACATCCGCTTTAAGGACCCGGGCTCGCGGATTGAGGGGGCCCGTGGCCTCCGGGCTCGTGGAACCAAAGATGGCCACCTGCGGCACCCCTGCCGCCGCTGCCACGTGCATGAGACCGGAGTCGTTGCTCACGAAAAGATCAGCCCTCGTGATCACCGCCGCGGTGGTGGCGAGATCGAGAAGACCGCACAGATTGCGGGCCCGGGCGAGGTCTTTGGTGATTTCGGCACCGGCCCTGTGCTCCGCGGCGCTCCCCACCACCAGCACACTGAACCCCTTGCGCCGCAGATGATAGGCGAGCGCCCGGTAGCGGGATAGGGGCCAGCATTTTGCCGGGCCAAAGGCCGCCCCGGGGGCTAAAACTGCCCTGGGAGGAGGAAGCTCCGTGAGAAAACTCTCGGCCCGCTTCGTCGCCTCCTCCGGCAGAAAAAGCCTCAATTTCTTGAACGGGGTCTCGATACCCAGGCCTTTCAGGAGCTCCAGGTAATAATCGCGCTGGTGAAGGGGCTTGGTGGGCCTTTTTACGGGATGGGTGAGGAGGAAGCGCCTGCCATCGGTGGCGTAACCCGCCCGGGCCTTCACCCGGGCCAGAAAGAACAAAAGGGCGGAAGAAAAGGAATTGGGCAGGAGGAGACCGCACTTGAAACGCCCCCTGATCTTTCGGGCCAGAGAGAGCAGGGCCCCGCGCCCGGGCGAGAGGGGAAAGAGCCCTTCAAGCGCCGGAAGCCCCTGGAAAAGCCCCAGGATATGGGGGCGCCCCACCAGAGCAAGCCCCTCGTAGGTGGCCAGAAGATTGGCCACCACCGGGGAGGCCATCACCGCGTCCCCCACCCAGTTGGGGAGGCGCAGGAGCAAGACCCCTTCTTTGGGAAACTTTCGAGACATAGCGGCAAATTATAAGTTTTTCCCGCGGATGCAACTATTTACGCGCCCGCCATTCGAGATAGAGCCAGAGAAACCCCACAAAGATCCCTATCGCCAGCATCTCCAGCAGAAATTCTTTCATGCCATAAACTTAGCCCCTTTTGAGGGCCACTTGAAGGCTTGGCTTGAAGGCTTTTTCAAGGTTATTATTGGGCCAAAGGAGCTTTTTCATGGCCACTTTCACTCTGACAGACCGTGTAAGGGAACTGAGCCGTCCTTTTCTGGCCCCGGTGGCTGACTTTCTAGCCCGCCTGAACGTCCATCCCAACGCCGTTTCCATCGCGGGTTTCCTGGGGTGTGTGGCCGTGGGAGCGGCTCTGGCCCTCGGGCACCTGAGGCTTGCCGGGCTGCTGCTCCTCCTCTTCGGCCCCCTTGATGCCGTGGACGGCCTCCTGGCGCGTCGCTCCGGAAAACAGTCCGTCTTCGGGGCCTTTCTGGATTCCACCCTCGACCGCTACGCCGAAATCGCCATCTTTGGCGGTCTTCTCTACTTCGCCCTGGAAATCGGGGCCAAGAACTGGGCCCTTCTTTCTTTTTTCGCCCTCACCGGCTCCCTCATGGTGAGTTACGCCCGGGCCCGGGCCGAGGCCCTTGGGCTTGAGTGCAAGGTGGGGCTTCTTACCCGCTTTGAAAGACTGGCCATTCTTACTCTCGGCCTCCTCCTGGAGTGGGTGACCTTCTCTCTTGCCATCATCGCCATCCTGGCCAACCTTACAGCCCTTCAACGGATGCTCCATGTCTACCGTGCCACCAAAAAATGAAGTCGGCGTGCTTTATGTCGTCGCCACCCCCCTCGGCAACCTGAAAGACATCACCCTCCGGGCCCTTGAAATCCTTCAGAGCGTCGACCTCATCGCCGCCGAGGACACCCGCACCACGCTTAAGCTCCTCAACCATTTCGAGCTCAAAGGCCCGAAGCTTGTCGCCTACCACGAACACAACGAAAAAGAGCGCACCCCTTCCCTCATCAAGGCCCTGAAGGAAGGGAAGAAGATCGCCCTGGTGAGCGAGGCCGGCACCCCGGGTATCTCGGACCCAGGGGCCGTCCTGGTGAGACGCGCCCACGAAGAGGGCCTTCCCGTCGTTCCCGTTCCCGGGCCTTCGGCCCTGGCTTGCGCCCTTTCGGTAAGCGGTTTCCCGCTGGACGAAGGGTTCGTCTTTCTGGGCTTTCTTCCCGCCAAAAGGGCCAAACGACGGGCCGTATTCCAGGAAGTGGCGAAAGAGAGGCGACCGCTCGTCTTTTTTGAGGGCCCGCATCGCATCGAAGGCACCCTCGGAGACGCCCTGGAAATCCTGGGAGACCGCGAAGTCTTCCTGGCCCGCGAGATGACCAAGAAGCACGAAGAGTACCTTCTCACACGGCTCTCAGCGCTCTACGAGAGGTTCTCGCAGGAAAAGCCACGGGGAGAGTTCACCCTGGTGCTGGCCGGGGCCAGCAAGGGCCCCCGCACCCCTTCGGAAAAAGACATCGCAGAGGCACTAAAAGCGGCCTTTAACCACGGCACAAGCCTCAAAGAGGCCGTCCAGAAAGTGTCGCAGGAGACCGGGGCCCCCAAAAAGCTGGTCTACCAGCTGGCCCTCAAGCTTCGGGATTCTCTTTGAGGAAGCGCCTCACTTCTTCAAAGAAGGCCGGAAGGATCTCTTCTTCCGGGACCTTTTTGACAATTTTCCCCCTGCGGAAGATGATTCCCACGCCCTTGCCTCCGGCAAGGCCCACGTCAGCTTCTTTCGCCTCCCCGGGGCCGTTTACCACACAGCCCATGACCGCAAGTTTCAAGGGCCTGGAGATGCCGCGGGCGAACCTTTCCACCTCTTCGGCGATGGGGAAGAGCTCTATTTCGCAGCGCCCACAGGTAGGGCAGGAAATGATCTCCGGGCCGCGCTCCCGCAGCCCCACGGCCCGCAGGATCTCATAGGCCACGTGGACCTCTTCTTCCGGATCGCGGGTGAGGGAGACCCGGATGGTATCCCCTATGCCTTCGGAGAGCAAAAGCCCCAGGGCAAAGGCGCTTTTCACCGTGCCTGCGATGAGCCCTCCGGCCTCGGTGACCCCCAGGTGGAGGGGGAAATCGCTTTTTTCCGCAAAGAGGCGGTAAGCCTCGATGGTGGTCCAGACGTCGGAAGACTTGAGAGAGACCTTGAGGTTTTCGAAACCAAGCTCCCCCACGATGAAATCGAGGTGGCGGAGGGCGCTTTCGACCAGGGCCTCGGGAGTGGCGCCGCCGTATTTCCGGTAGAGGTCCTTTTCAAGGGAACCGGCGTTTACCCCCACCCGCACGGCGGCTCCCCGCTCCTTGGCCGCCTGGATGATCTTGCGCACGTTCTCAAGGCCCTTGATGTTTCCGGGGTTGATGCGCAGACCATCGGCCCCGGCGCGCAGGGCCGCGATCGCCAAACGCCAGTCGAAATGGATATCGGCGATGAGGGGGATACGGATCTCTTGCTTGATCTGACCAATGGCCCGGGCCGCTTCTTCGTCCAGCACCGCCACCCGGATGATCTCACACCCCACGTCTTCAAGACGCCTGATCTGCGCCACGGTGGCGGAAACGTCACGCGTGTCCGTGTTGGTCATGGATTGCACCACCACCGGATGGCCTCCGCCAACCGGGACGTCCCCCACGTAAATCGTCCTGGTAGGTCGTCTCTTGATCCGCATCGTCATTTTTGGAGTTGCGCAGGTTTCCTTTAAACTATATCCTTTTTTGACAAGTTTCATAGAGAAAACCGATAAATTCAGGAGGCCCGGTTTGAATCTGGTAGAGATGAAACGCTACATAGGCATGGTCCCCAGGTTTTTGAAGCTTCTCTTTGGCCTATTGAAGGACAAACGGGTCCCCCTCAAGGACAAGACCATTCTTGCGGCTGCCATCGCCTATCTCTTGAACCCGGTGGACTTCGTTCCGGACATGATTCCTTTCTTCGGGATGGTGGATGACCTCTATCTGGTGGCCCTGGCCCTTTTGCGGCTGCTCTATCATACGGATGAAGAAGTGTTGCGGGCCTACTGGGAAGGAGATGAGGACGTGGTCCCGGTGATCAAAAAGATCCTTGAGATCGGGGCCAAGATCCTTCCCCCGCGGGTGCGAGAGGCTGTACTGGGGACCTTTGAGACGGGAAATGCTTGATCTGCGGAAGCTCGCCGTCTTCGTGGCGGTCATAGAGGAGGAGAGTTTTTCCCGCGCCGCCCAGAAATGCCATCTTTCTCAGCCCACGGTCTCCGGCCACATCAAGAGTCTCGAGGATTATTTCCAGGTCCCCCTTTTTGACCGCCACACGAGGGAGGTGCGGCCCACCAGGGCTGGCCAGCTCCTTTACCGCTACGCCAAGCGTTTGCTCAAGCTCTCCGAAGAACTCGAGCGCGAAATGCGCCTCTTTGCCCAGGGAGGGCAGGGGGTGCTTTTTCTGGGAGGGAGCACCATCCCGGGGCAGTACATCTTGCCAGGGCTCCTGGGTTCCTTCAAAAGAGAATATCCAGCCATCAAGATCACCCTCAAGGTTGCCGACACCCAGGAAATCGCGCGCCAGGTCGCCCTGGGGGAACTTGATCTGGGGGTGGTAGGCGCCAAGATTCCCGAAAGAGAGCTCGATTTCGAGCCTCTCTGGGAAGACAAGATCGTCCTCATCGCCTCCCCCAGGCTCTTCAAAGAGCCCTGTACCCTCTCCCTCCGGGATCTTGTTGAGATTCCGCTTCTGGTCCGGGAAGAAGGGTCGGGAACCTGGCTGGTGGTACAGGAAAAGCTCCGGGAAGAAGGTCTTTCCCCGGAGGAGTGCCACATCGTGGCGGAGCTCGGCTCTACGGAGGCCGTAAAACAGGGTGTAAAGGCCGGGCTTGGAGCAGCTTTTGTCTCAGAGATCGCCGTGGAAGAGGACTTAGAGAGAGGTTCTGTCCTGAAACTCTCTCTTCCTTTCGAAATCGAGAGGTACTTTTATCTCATAACGCCCAGGCATCACATTTTGTCTCCCGTGGCCCAAATTTTTGTGGATTTTTGTCGACGATCCGATTAATAAACATTTGGGCGTGGCTTGATCTCAGAGCCGAAAACTCTATTTTTCAACCTGAGAAGGTTAAATTTTTGAAAGGGGGAAGGAAATGGCAGAAAAAAAGATTCGTCTGGCGATCGCGGGAGTGGGAAACTGCGCGAGCTCGCTCGTCCAAGGAATTTTCTACTATCGAGAAAAAGGCCTTGATCCTACCCAAGGCGTTATGTTTCCTGAAATCGGCGGCTACAAACCCTGGGACGTGGAGGTCGTAGCGGCCTGGGATATAGATAGCCGAAAGGTGGGCAAAGACGTGAGTGAGGCCATTTTCGCTCCACCAAACTGCACCACCGTCTTCTACCCCGATGTCCCCAAGCTTGGAGTCACAGTGCGCAAGGGGAAGGTGCTCGACGGTTTCGCCCCACACATGAGCCATTATCCCGAAGACAAGACCTTCGTCCTTTCTGAAGAAAAAGAAGACGAACTGGAAGATGTCGTGGCGGTCCTCAAGGATGCCGGGGCCGACGTCCTGATCAACTACGTTCCGGTGGGTTCGGAAGAGGCCGCGAAATTTTACGCCGAAGCCTGCCTCAAAGCCGGAGTTGCTTTTGTAAACGCCATGCCCACCTTCATCGTCTCCGGAGACTGGGGCAAACGCTTCGAAGAAGCCGGTGTGCCGGCGGTGGGAGACGATATCAAAAGTCAGGTGGGGGCAACTATCGTCCACCGGGTCCTCACCAAGCTCATGGTGGACCGCGGGGTACCGCTCAAACGTTCCTACCAGGTAAACTTCGGTGGCAACACCGACTTCCTCAACATGCTGGCGCGTGAGCGCCTCAAGACCAAAAAGATCTCCAAGACCGAGGCCGTTACCTCTCTTCTCCCTTACGACATCGGGGAAGACAACATCCACATCGGCCCCTCCGACTGGATTCCCTGGCTCAAGGACAACAAGATCGCCTACATCCGGCTGGAGGGCGAACTTTTCGGCGGGGTACCCATGTACATCGAGCTCAAGCTCAGCGTGGAAGACTCCCCGAACTCGGCTGGTTCGGCGATGGATGCCATCCGCTGTGCCAAACTCGCCAAGGACCGGGGCATCGCCGGCCCCTTGATTTCTATTTCGGCTTACACTATGAAACATCCCCCAGAGCAATATCCCGATGACATCGCCAGACAGATGGTAATGGAGTTCATCGAAGGGAAACGGGAGCGCTAGAACGGAGGTCTCTATGGTTTCGTTCTCCGAACGTCTGCAAAAACTTCCTCCTTACCTCTTTGTAGAGCTCGACCGCATGAAGGCCGAGGTGCAGGCCAAAGGCGTGGACGTAATAGACCTGGGCGTGGGAGACCCGGACCTTCCCACCCCTTCTCATATCGTCGAAGCGGCGGTAGAAGCCGTCAAGAAGCCGGAAAATCATCACTACCCTTCAAGTGTGGGCATGCTCGCCTTCCGGCAGGCCGCAGCCTCCTGGCTCGAAAGACGCTTCGGCGTGAAGGTCGATCCCACCAAAGAGATCGTAACCCTCATCGGCTCCAAAGAGGGTATCGCCCACTTCCCCCTGGCTTTTGTAAACCCGGGAGACGTGGTGCTGGTGCCCACTCCGGCCTATCCGGTCTACCACATCGGCACCCTTTTTGCCGGCGGGGAGACCTACTATCTCCCTCTCCTGCCGGAAAACAACTTCTTGCCGAATCTGGAGAGCATCCCCCAGGAGATCCTTTCGCGGGCCAAGATCCTCTGGCTCAACTACCCCAACAACCCCACCGCCGCCGTGGCGGACAAAGACTTCTTCGCCAAGGTGGTAGATTTCGCAAAAAAGCATGATCTCATCGTGGCCCACGACGCCGCCTACACGGAGCTCTACTTTGACGATTTCCGGCCCCCGAGCATCCTCGAGGTAGAAGGGGCCCGGGAGGTGGCCATCGAATTTCACAGCCTCTCCAAGACTTACTGCATGACGGGCTGGCGTATCGCCTTCGCCGTGGGAAACGAAACCATCGTCTCCGGTCTCACCAAGGTCAAAAACAACGTGGACTCAGGGGTCTTTCAGGCAGTCCAGGAAGCCGGGATCGCTGCCCTTTCCGGAGACCAGAAGTGCGTGGAGGAATTCCGGCAGATCTTCAAGGAAAGACGCGACGTAGTCGTGGAGGGGTTAAAGAAACTCGGCTTTGAAGTGGATCCCCCCAAGGCTACCTTTTACGTCTGGGCCAGGGTGCCGGAAGGTTACTCCTCGGCGAGCTTTGCCGCCAAGCTCCTCAAGGAGGCCGGCATCGTCGTCACCCCCGGAAACGGCTTTGGGGAGCCCGGGGAGGGGTTCTTCCGCATCGCCCTCACGGTGGACAAAAATCGCCTCAAGGAGGCCCTGGAACGCATCGCCTCCCTGAAGTTCTAAAAAGGGCCTTCATTGCCATCGGGTCAAACCTCGGAGACCGGGAATATTTTTGCCGGAAGGCCCTGGCGAAGCTTCAAGAAAAGGCTGGCATCTGGGTCTGTCGCTGTTCTCGTGTCTATCTCTCGCCTCCGGCGGGTTTCTCCTCGCAAAACTGGTTCTACAACCTGGTATGTGAGATAAGAACTTCCCTCTCTCCGGCGGCTCTTCTCTTCCATCTGTGGCAAATAGAGCTTTCGTGCGGAAGGGTCCGCACCGGCGAGCTGGCTGACCGCACCCTCGATCTCGATCTCCTCCTCTACGAGGATTTGATCCTCGAAGGGGAGACCCTGAAACTTCCTCATCCCAGGCTCCATGAGAGGGCCTTCGTCCTCGGACCGCTCCTGGAATTGATCCCCGAGGAAAAACATCCTATTCTAGAGAAGAGCTTCAAAGCCCTGTGGGAAGATCTCTCTCAGAAAGAGAGGGCCAAAATCAGGAGTCTCAAGCATCTATGTTTCGCTTAATTCTGGTCTTTTTTCTTTTGTTGGTCATTTATTGGGCGGCACGCTCCCTCTGGCGGGACATCAAAAATCTTCGTCGTAGACCCTCCAACAAAAAAACCCCTTCAAGCCCTCCCCCGACGGTGACCGATAAGTTGGTAAGAGATCCCGTGTGCGGTGTTTACTGCGCCAAAAGAGAAGCTTACACCGCCATCTGGAAGGGGAGGGTTTACTACTTTTGCAGCGAAGAGTGCCGCCAAAAATTCTTAGCATCCAAGGGCTCTGCAGCCTCCTCTGCGGGCTAGTCCTTCTTCTGCCTTCTCTCCTCAGAGCCGAACTCTATTATTACCGCGACGAAAAGGGCGTCCTCCACTTCACCAACATCCCTACCAACCATCGCATCTGGAAACCTTCTCCCAGGCCCAGACTGGTGAACGAAAGGCTGTTCCTCGAAATAGGGCTCTTGTACGGGCTGGACCCAGCCCTCCTCAAGGCCATCGCCCGGGCAGAATCCAATTTTGACCCTCTGGCCGTCTCTCCCAAAGGGGCCCAGGGGCTCATGCAGCTCATGCCGGAAACTGCTTCGGATTACTATGTAACCAACGTCTTCGATCCCCGCGAGAACTTGCGAGGGGCGGCGGCCTTCCTGAAAGATCTCTTCGAAGAGTTTAAAGACCTGCGCCTGGTGCTGGCAGCTTACAACGCCGGCCCTGAAAGGGTGAGGCGTTACGGCGGGATACCCCCCTTCGCCGAGACACAGGCCTATGTCCGCCGGGTCCTGCGCTTCTATTCCCTTTACAAAAGGCAAAAAAATTACAAATTTTTGAGCAAAAATCCTTAAAAAAAGCCTTCAGGCGCTTTACAATATATAGGGCGATTGTTAAGATGCAGGCGCCTTAGAGAGGAGGGAACCGTGAAAATATTCTTTGATCCGGATATTCCAGCGGAATTCCAGGAAGATATCAAAAAAATCGTGGAAGAACAGGTGCAAGGCCCGTGTCCGTCCTGCGGATGCGACGAGATATACGTTTCTCTCATGGGTAACACCTTGGACGTCAAATGCTACGACTGTGGGGAAAGCTTCTTCGAACTGGAGCTGGAGGTCGAAGACCAGGAACAACAGACGGCTTAAGACTTGTGACGCTCGATATAAGCATAGGCGTTGTGGGCGTGTATGGATTCAAAGTTTTCTGCCTCTACCACAAACCACGTAATTTCTGGATGTTCTAGGAGACGTTTGCAAACTTCCCTTACCACATCTTCTACAAACATGGGGTGGTCGTAGGCCCATTCCGTAACGAACTTTTCATCAGGGCGCTTGAGTAAAGGGTAGACCGGAGAGGAACCGCACTTCTCCACGATCTCGATCAGCTCCTCGATCCAGACGAATTTTTTGAAACGCACCTTTACTCTCACGAGCCCTCTCTGGTTGTGTGCCCCCCTGGCGGAAATTTCCTTGGAGCAGGGACAGACGGTCATCACCGGGACGCAGACTTCTAAGATCAAGTCCCGAAAATCCTCGCCCAGAGAGCCGTAAATCTTGCAGCCGTACTCCATGAGGGCGAGGGCCCCAGAGACCGGGGCCTCCTTCTCCAGAAAGAAGGGGAAAGAGATCTCCAGATGTGCCACCTTGGCGCAGAGACGCTCCCGCATCTCCTGAAGGATGCGAAGGATCTTCTTGATGTGGATTTCGTGGCGGTATTCGTTGAGGATCTCGATGAAGCGGCTCATGTGGGTGCCCTTGAAGTGGTGGGGAAGATCCACGTACATGTTGATCACCGCCACGGTGTGCTGCACGCCCTTTTTGCGGTCCAGGACCGAGATGGGATAGCGAATCCCCTTGATGCCCACTTTGTCGATCTCTATCTGACGATGATCTGGAAGGCTCTGGACGTCTTTAAGTTCCATTTTGGAGACGTTTTGTCAGTTCTTCGGCAAGCTTGAGGGCCGCCGCTCTGGCGGGCCCCCGGGCCTCTCCCAGAGGAAGCCCTTGCCTCTCCAGCCGGAGAATTTCTTCGTCTCTGGGGAAGGAAACCAGCGGCCTGGCCCCCAGCTCCCTGCTCAGGAAATCTTCGTCCTCCTGAGAGGCCACGAGATTGCCCACGAAATATACGTTTGGCACCCGCAGGTCTTCTGCCATACGGGCGATCTGTTTGGCGGTTTCTATACTGCCGCGATAGGGCTGCACCACCACCAAAACGGCGTCGATGGCAGAGACCGTGGCCCGGCCAAAGTGTTCCACCCCTGCTTCCATGTCCACCACCACGGCTTCCTTGCTCTGGAGGAGGAGAAGCGAAAGGAGCCTCCTTAAGACTGTTTGTTCCGGGCAGGCACAGCCACCGCCGGCCTCGCGCACCGCCCCCAGGACCATCAGCTTGAGGCCGTCTCTTTCAAGCATGAACTTCTCCGGAAGGTCGTCCACTTTAGGGTTGAGAGAATAGAAGGGGCCGTCTTTTTCCGCCCGGGCCGCGAGCAAATCTTTCATCTCCGCGATGGGAACGACCTTCTCGGCCTCGGCAAAACCCAGAAGCCTTGCCAGATGAGGGCTCGGGTCGGCGTCGATGGCAAGCACCTGGAAACCCTTCTCAAGCAGGGCCTCACACAGGAGGGCCGCGATGGTGGATTTCCCCACCCCACCTTTGCCGCAAACTGCGATCTTCATGATCTAAAACTTTTAGCAGCTCAAAAGGTTTTTTGCTACCAAGAGAAGGGCTTCCGAGTGAAATTTTCTTAGGGCTTGTTAGATTAGCGGAGAAGATCGAAAGAGGAGGGAGAAATGCGCCTCAGCAGATATTTTTTGCCGACTCTGCGGGAAGACCCTGCCGAAGCCGAGGTCATAAGCCACAAACTCATGCTCCGGGCCGGCATGATCCGGCGCCTGGCCTCGGGCATCTATAGCTTCCTGCCCCTGGGATTGAGGGCGCTGCGGAAGGTGGAGCGCATCGTTCGCGAAGAGATGGACCGGGCCGGGGCCCTTGAGGTATTGCTCCCCCTGGTGCAACCCGCGGAACTATGGAAGGAAACCGACCGGTGGGACAGGTTCGGAAAAGAGCTCCTGCGCTTCAAGGATCGCAAAGAACATGACTTTTGCCTCGGGCCCACCCACGAGGAGGTCATCACCGATCTGGTGCGCGGTGAAGTCCGCTCCTACCGCCAGCTCCCCCTCATCCTCTACCAGATCGCCACCAAGTTTCGCGACGAGATCCGCCCCCGTTTTGGCCTCATGCGGGGGAGGGAATTCATCATGAAAGACGCCTACAGCTTTGATGCCGACGAAGAGGGCCTCGATAGAAGCTACCGCCTGATGTACGAAACCTACGAGCGCATCTTCTCCCGCTGTGGTCTGCGTTTCACCGCCGTGCTCGCCGATACCGGGGCCATCGGCGGTGAGGAGTCCCACGAATTCATGGTGCTCGCAGAAACCGGAGAAGACGTCATCGCCTCCTGTCCTTCCTGCGGTTACGCTGCAAACCTCGAAATGGCCGAAGCCGTGCGGGAATACTTCTACCCCGAGGAGGAGGAAAGGCCCCTTGAGAAGGTCTCTACCCCCGGGGTTCGAAAGGTCGAAGAGGTGGCTGCTTTCCTCGGGGTGCCGACCTGGAAACTCGTCAAAACCTTGCTCTATCTCGTGGATGGCAAGCCTTACGCCGTCTTGGTCCGGGGGGATCACGAACTTAACGAGGTCAAGCTCCGGCGAGCCCTCGGGGCCGAAAAGGTGGAGATGGCCGACCCCGAAACCGTGGAAAGGCTCACCGGTGCTCCGGTGGGTTTCGCCGGACCGGTGGGGCTCTCCGGTCTTACCATCATCGCGGACAAGGCTGTGGCAGGGCTCAAGAACTTCGTCACCGGGGCCAACGAAGAAGACGCCCATTACGTAAACGTCAATCATCCGCGAGATTTCAAGATCGAGGCCTTTTTCGACCTCCGAAACGTCACCGAAGGGGACCTCTGCCCCCGCTGCGGAAAGCCCCTTGAGCTCACCCGGGGTATTGAAGTGGGGCACGTCTTCAAGCTTGGAACCAAATACAGCGAGGCCATGGGGGCCACCTTCCTCGACCGCGAAGGGAAGGAAAGACCCTTCGTGATGGGTTGCTACGGTATCGGGGTCTCCCGCACCGTGGCCGCGGCCATCGAGCAAAACCACGACGAAAACGGCATCATCTGGCCCCTGGCCCTGGCGCCCTTCCACGCAGCTCTTCTCACGCTGGGGGCAGATAGCGACCTGCTTCAGGCTTCCGAAAGACTCTACCAGGCCCTGTGGGAAAGCGGGGTCGAGGTGCTCTGGGATGAAAGGGACGAACGCCCCGGGGTGAAGTTCAAAGACGCCGACCTCATCGGTCTGCCCTATCGCGTGGTGCTGGGAAAGAAGTTCAAGAGCGAAGGAAAGGTGGAAATCAAGCCCCGCCGTGGGGGAGAAACCCTGATGCTCTCCCCGGATGAAGCCGTAAGCTTCCTGGCCTCAAAGGTGAAAGAAGCACAAAGTAGCTAGTGAAAAAAGAAAGGATCGACAAACTTCTGGTGGAACGGGGGCTTGCAGAAAGCCGTGAGAAGGCCCAGGCCCTCCTCATGGCAGGGGAGGTCTTTGTTGACGGCCGGCGGGTGGAAAAGGCCGGGACCAAAGTCCCCCTCGAGGCCCAGATAGAAGTACGCGGAAGGGGGCTTCCCTTTGTCTCACGCGGAGGGCTCAAGCTCTCCCACGCCCTCAAGGAGTTTGGCGTGGATGTTTCGGGGCTTATCTGTGCCGACCTCGGGGCTTCCACCGGAGGCTTTACAGACTGCCTTTTGCAGGCCGGCGCCAGGCGGGTCTACGCCATCGACGTGGGAAAGGGGCAGCTTCACCAGAAGCTGCGGGAGGACCCCCGGGTGGTGGTAATGGAGGGGGTGAACGCCCGCTATCTTGGCCCGGAGGATCTGCCCGAGCCCGTGGACCTGGTCACCATCGACGTAAGCTTTATTTCGCTCACGAAGATCTTGCCGGCAGCCAAAAACATCCTCAAACCAGGCGGTTATGTCATCGCCCTCATCAAGCCCCAGTTCGAGGTGGGGCCAAGGCAGGTGGGAAAGGGCGGGGTGGTAAGAGACCCCGGGCTTCACGAGGAGGTGAAGCAAAAGATCAGAGACTTTGCCCAGAAAGAGGGTTTTGAAGTGCTGGGCCTTTGCGAGAGCCCCATCCTCGGGCCTGCCGGAAACAAGGAATTTTTCATCTTTCTCCGCAAACCTTCTTAAATTTGTTCTTAACGCGTTGGCGGGAAGAAGCGATAATGGTATAAAAGGCCAAATTATTTTGCCACAAGAAGGGGGGCTTTTATGCTGGTCAAAGAATGGATGACAGAAGATCCCATCGTCCTCGACGAGAACGCTTCCATTATGAAAGCGGTCCAGGTGATGAAAGAGCACGGCATGCGCCGTATCCCGGTGGTGCGTAACGGAAAGCTGGTGGGCATAGTCACCGACCGTGACGTGCGCGAGGCCACCCCTTCAAAAGCTACCGCGCTCGACGTCCATGAGCTCTACTATCTGCTCTCCGAAATAAAGGTCAAAGACATCATGACTCCTGACCCCATCGCCATCCACCCCGACGAGACGGTGGAATACGCCGCGGTCATCATGCTGGAGAACCGCATTTCCGGGCTTCCCGTGGTGGACGACGAAAACCACGTGGTGGGCATCATCACCCAGACGGACATTTTCAAGGTGCTCATCAACATCACCGGTATCTACTACGGGCCCTGGCAGATCGCCTTTGAGATGGGCACCCAGCCCGGGACGATCTCCGAACTCGTCAAAAAGATCCGGGAGATGGGCGGGCGCATCATCAGCGTTCTGACCTCTTACGAAGGGATAGAACCGGAAAGGCGCCGGGTCTATGTCCGGCTGGCAGAAATGCCCGAAGAGCAATTCCACAAACTGGTAGAGGACCTCAAAAAAGATTTCCAGGTCCTCTACTGGGTGAAGGACGACCTCTCTCACATCCCCCGCAAAGGGGAAATCACCAAAAGCTCCGAGGCTGTAGAAGCTCTTTTAAAAATTTAGGCCACCAGGAACGCGGAAGCGTGTTTTTAAGTGTCGGGGTTTCCTCCTCCCGGAGAGGAATCCAGAGGGTTTCCTCTCCCCGAAACGGGTCAAAATCTTTTATCTCCACGAAGACTATCCCTGGTGGCGGGTCAAAATCTTCCTTTTGATAGCCCTCCGGCCGCTCATCCATGACCTTCAACCAGAGAGGGCAGGCGGCACGTCCACCAGTTTCTCTACGCCCCAGGGGCTTGAAGTTGTCGTAACCCAGCCAGACGCCACAGGTCACCTCCTTGGTGAAGCCGATGAACCAGGCGTCGTGATAGTTGTCGGTGGTGCCGGTTTTGCCCCCCGCAGGGACTCTCAGGGCTCTCGCACACCGTCCGGTGCCCGTGCGCACCACTTCTTTCAGGAGAAAGGTCATGAAGTAAGCTGTTTCTGGAGAGAGAACGGGTCTTTCCGGCTCGAATTCCAGGGGAACTTCCTTTCCATGCCGATCAAAGATGCTTTCCACCAGAGATTCTTTGGTCAGAAAGCCCTGGTTGGTGAAAACCGTATAAGCCCGGGTGAGCTCCAGAAGAGAGACCCCCGAGCTTCCCAGGGCCACCGAATAATCCGGCGCGAGCGGGCTTTCTATCCCCAACGTGCGAGCAAAAGTGAGAAGATCCGAAAGCCCCACAGCATAGGCCAGTTTTACCGCCACGGTGTTGCGAGAATGAACTAGGGCGGTACGAAAACTTATGGGTCCGAGGTAAGTCTTGTCAAAGTTGCGAGGCTGCCAATAATCCTCGGGCCGGGCCCCGGGAAACACAACCGGTTCATCCACAATCTTCGTGGCCACGTTGGCCAGCCGTTTTTCCAGCGCGAGAGCCCACAGAAGGGGCTTGAAAGCGGACCCCGGTTGCCGCCGGGCCTGGATCGCCCGGTTGAATTGGCTCTTGTGATAATCTGTCCCCCCCACGAGAATCCTCAGGGCTCCAGTACCATTTTCGAGACAGACAATGGCGCCCTGCGGGAGATTTTTCTTCCGATTGCGCCGGGCGATAGCCTGCACCTGTCTCTTCAAAGCCTTCTCCGCAGCCTCTTGCCAGGTGAGATCCAGGGTGGTGTAAATGGTGAAGCCGCCGGTATAGAGGCTTTTTCCGAAGTTCTGCTCCAGTTCTGCTCGCAGGCGCTCCAGAAAATAAAGGGCTTCTTTACGGGGAGAGAAATCCGCCGGGTTCAGGTTCAGAGGGCTCTTTATGGCTTTTTCCGCCTCTTCCCAGGAGATATAACCTTCTTCTGCCATCCGGCGGAGGACGTAAGCCCGCCTTTTGAGGGCCAATTGCGGATTTTTCAGGGGATTGTAGCGGCTGGGAGCCGGCGTGAGGCCCGCAATGAGGGCTGCTTCGGGGAGAGTAAGCTCCCAGACGTGCTTCCCGAAATAGGTGCGGGCGGCGGCTTCTACACCGTAAGCTCCTGCTCCCAGGTAAATGTGGCTGAGATAAAGATAGAGAATTTCGTCTTTGGTGAGAGCGGAATCGATCTTCCACGCCAGGATCACTTCCTTGAGTTTGCGAACAAAGCTTCGCTCCCTGGAGAGAAGGAGTGATCTGGCCACCTGCTGGGTGATGGTGCTGCCGCCCTGGACGATGCGCCGGGCTTTGATATCAACCAGAGCGGCGCGCAAGATCCCCCAGAAGTCTACCCCCCGGTGCTCGAAGAAGCGAGAATCTTCCGCTGCCACAAAGGCCTGGATGAGATAGGGGGGCATCTGCGAAAGGGGCACTGGAAAGCGCCTTTCTTTGTACCAGTAGGCCAAAACTTCTCCGTGGCGATCGAGCACCTGGGTGGCTGCCGGGGGTTCGTAGTTGATAAGCTTCGAAATGTCGGGAAGCCCCAGTGAAAGATAGAAGAGGACTCCGGCGAGAATTATCCCCAGCGCCACCGCCGCTGTCAGAAAAAGCCCCAGGGCAACGTGGTAGTGGGAGAGTTGCCGAACTTTGGGAATTTTGGTGCGAATCCTCTTCTTTCTTCTAGTCATGACGTATCTTCAAGGACCTCAACCGGTTAAGGGCCCCTGCCAGTTCAAAGGGGCGAAACGCCGCCAGATCTCCTCGAGGCAGGGGCGAAAGCCTGTGAAGCCCCTCTCTTTCGACCTCTTCGCAGATCTTCGAAACGGCCTCCGGGAGGTTGTCTCCCCGGGAGAGCCTTTCCGCCAGAATTTCGAGGGCGTAAGCCATGGCGTTGGTCTGGTCTCGGTCCACCAGTTGTTCCAAGGCCCCCAGGTCGATCTGCTCCCTTCCCCAGAGGATGCGGTCCAGGGCCTTGGCCCGCGGACCTTTGCGATCTCTCGGAAAGCTTTGCGGGGCAAACCTCCGCGGAGCAGGCAGGGAAAAAGGACCTTCGACCTCTCTTTTGCGGGCAAGGGGAAACTCCTTTACCACCTCACGGGCCCTTTGGGTAACGTCGACGGGAAGATAATGATCCATGGCTATTACCGTGTCGGCTACTTCCAGATAGTCCCCGGAGCCACCGATGACCAAAATGCTTGAGACACCGAACTTCTCATAAAGCTCCCGCACCCGATCCAGGTAAGGGATAATGGGCTCCTTTTCCTTGCTTATCAAAGCCTGCATCCGAGCGTCCCGAATCATAAAGTTGGTGGCAGAGGTGTCCTCGTCGATGAGAAAGACCCTTGCTCCCATTTCCAGGGCTTCCATGATATTGGCCGCCTGGCTGGTGGATCCCGAAGCACAGGGAGTAGAAAAAGAGGTCGTATCCTTGCCAAAAGGAAGACGCCCGATGAAAGGAGAGATATTTACTCCGGTTATCTGTCTCCCATCTTCAGCACGAATTTTTACCGCGGAAGGTTCGGTAACCACCAGCTCCCTTCCATCGTCTGGAACATGATTATAAACCCCCAACTCGAGCGCCCTCAAAAGGGTCGACTTCCCGTGGAAGCCTCCCCCCACGATGAGGGTAACCCCCGGGCGGATACCAAGCCCGCGAACCCGCCCCCGGTGAGGCAGTTCCACCTCCACCGCCAGGCTCTCCGGGGCCTTGAAGGGAACTGCTCCCCGGGCAGGGCGAGGATCCACCCCCGAAGCCCTGGGGAGAATGCTTCCATCAGCCACGAAGGCGATCAGGCCCAGTTCCTTGAGTCTGGTTCTTAAAAAATCGGCATCTTCGTTTGTTTCCACAAATCTTTTCAGGAGATCTCGGGGAAGATTTTCGTAAAACAAGGCCTTCGCGAGGAGAGGAAGGGTCTCGAGAAGAAGTTTTCGGGCTTCCTTGGCCAGTATCCGGCGCCCTGCTGCGGGAAGCCCTACAAAGAACCGGAGTTCTATTTCTCCTTCCGGGCCAACCTCTACGGCCGTGCGCCGGAACATCTCCTGCCCCGGCCCGTGCACCAAAATGAGGCCGCCCTTTCCGGTTCCCAATCGTTTGGTGAGGCGCCTGGCCTCCTTCTCCGCCACCCAGGCCAGGAAGTTCTCCAGCCCTATCTGACGTGAGGGGTTGGCATAGGCCCAGGCGGGGAGCTGCGCCCGATCGCTAAAAATTCTCAATCGAAAAAGGCTCGGGGGAGCAAAGGGATCCGCCTGAACCTTGTCGATGATGAGTTCGAAATCCTCGAAACGATAGCGGCCCTTTAGGTCCTTGTAGGCCCCGTATCCCTTGCCCTCCAGGCGCAAGACTCTTTGTAGAAGATCTCTGGCGTCCATTTTTCAGGCTCTCCGTCTAAAGGCCCAAAGCATGTGGCTCCGGGGAAATTCGCGAGCAATCAAGCGCGAAAGGGCCTTTTCCAACTCCTTCATATCCTGAGCTCGATGATCCTCCTTGAAGAAGCCCCGCTCCTCCAGCCGGAAACCTTCTTTCAGCTTTACAACTCGCACCAGGCGGTTTCTTTTTTTGCAGAGAAGGTCGACACACTCTCCCTCCTGGAGGTGTTCGGCTTGTTTCAAGGCCCAGGGGAGGGCCTTTTCGATATTGATACGGGCCATAAGGTGGCATTTTAGGAAGAAATGCGCTTCTCAACAAGGAGCCCAATAAGATATTACTGGAAGCACAAACAGATAACGGGTTAAAAACATGGCGAGCGCAAGGATCTTCCCTGCCATTGTGAGAAAAACACCTTGCCCGTCGTTGGGAATGAAACAAAGTAATCCCAGAATTTAACCTAAAGGAGTTTTGGCCATGGAAATACCAAGAGGTTTTCTGTTCAACGCCCTTGCCGCGGGGATCAAAAAAGAAGGGCTGGATCTGGGGCTCATCTGGAGCGAAAAAGAGGCCGTAGCCGCCGCAACCTTCACTCAGAACGTCGTCAAAGCCGCTCCCGTGATTCTGGGGCATACGTTTTTGGAACACGGAAAGCGAGCAAGAGCCATCCTGGTGAACAGCGGCTGCGCCAACGCCTGCACCGGTGAAGACGGCCTGAAAGATGCCGAAGAGATTCTGGGAGCCCTGGCCAGCATCACAGGGACCCCTGTGGAAACCATTCTTCCGGCCTCTACCGGTGTAATAGGAGAGCGTTTACCTGTGAACAGCATCAAAGAGCGGCTGGGGGAGCTCTTCTCAGGCCTTTCCCCGGAGAAATATGAGCCCTTCGCCCGAGCCATGATGACCACCGATACCTTTCCCAAGATCGTTTCCCGCCGGTTAGCCTTACCATCGGGGCTTGAGGGAACAATTCTCGGTTTTGCCAAGGGGGCCGGAATGATTGCCCCGAACATGGCCACCATGTTGGCCTTCGTGCTCACGGACCTGGGAGGAGAAAAGACCTTCTTGCAAAAGACCCTCCAGAAGGCCGTGGAATTCAGCTTCAATCGCATCACCGTGGATGGAGATACCAGCACCAACGACACGGTTTATCTCCTTGCCAATGGTCTACAGGGAGAAATGTCAGGCCATCAGGACCAGGAAACCTTTGAGGAAGCCCTCCAGGAGCTCTGCCAGGAATTAGCTCGTCTCATAGTAAAAGACGGAGAAGGAGCCACCAAGCTGGTGAGAGTGCGTCTTGAAGGAGCTCGCACAGAAGCCGAAGCCCTGACCCTGGCCAAAACCGTTGCCAATTCTCTTCTGGTTAAAACGGCCTTCTTTGGAGAAGATCCCAACTGGGGAAGAATTTTGGCTGCCATGGGAAGGGCCGGTATCAACTTTGACCCGTACCAAGTAGATATTTACATCAACCAAATACAAATTGTTAAAAACGGCTTGGGAAAAGGAAAGGAAGCCGAAGGCCTGGCCCACCAAGAAATGAAAAAACCGGAGTTCATTTTGACAATTAAACTAAAAGAGGGTAATTCTTCTGCTGAAGTTTTGACTTGTGATCTTTCTTATGAATACGTCAAAATCAACGCCGAATACCGAACCTAAAGATGACAATTCCGAGGAAATGGGTTTCTGCGCCAAAGATGGTGAATATAGCCCTTTATCGAAAGGATGTCGGCATCCTAAAGATTATTGTCCTCATCGCAAGTCCTGCTTAATCCATTTCCTGGAAAAAGAGCGCCCATCATAATGCGAATTCTCCTTACAAATGATGATGGCATTTTTGCCGAGGGGCTGTGCGCCCTATACGATGCTCTGTGCGAAGATCACGAAGTATTCGTGGTAGCTCCAGAAGCAGAAAGAAGCGCGGTAGGGCATGCTATCACCATTGCGGACCCGCTCCGTATAAAAAAAGTAAAAAGAGGTAACGTATTTTTTGGCTATGCTGTTAACGGCACCCCTGCAGATTGTGTCAAAATAGCCATTCACGAATTGATTGGCCCTGGCATAGATCTCGTTCTTTCGGGTATAAACAGAGGCGCTAACGTGGGCATCAATGTCTTATATTCCGGGACGGTTTCCGCCGCAACAGAAGGAGTAATTCTTGGTTATCCGGGAATAGCTGTTTCGCTAGGCGAATATCGAGAGCCGGATTATTGTTTTGCCGCCTATTTTGCAAGCTGTTTACTGGACGCACTAAAAGATTACAACTCCGAGGAAATTTTTTGTTTGAATGTGAACGTTCCCTTTTTACCGGCACATAAAATCAAGGGCATCAAATTCGTTAAACAAAGCACCGCTCCCTTGATAGAAAAATTCGAAAAGCGTGTCGATCCTCATGGGAACATTTATTATTGGCAGTGCAGCGAACGTTTTACAGAAACCGATCCGGAGACAGACGTGGTAGCTTTGAAAGAAGGCTTCATAACTATCACTCCTCTCCACTATAACCTCACCTCGGAAAAAGTTCTCAAAAAGCTCGCTTCTTGGAAAATCGAATTTTAAGAAGACAAAACGCTTGACATCTGATAATAAATTGTCTAACTAAGAAGAAAACTTTAAAGGAGAGGCTGCTTTATGGCGAGAAAGCGTAGTAGACCCGTAACCAAAGAAGACGTAAAATTCGTGTATGAGAACTATCTCAAGATGTCCGCCGCGGAAATCGCAGAAAAGCTGGGCATCAGCAAGTTCCAGGTAATGAAAATCGTTACGGAGTTGCGCAAACGCGGGGTTAACATTCCTAAGAAAGTCGGCAAAAGAGAAAATCCCATCGATGCTTTTGTCAAAGAGCTGAAGGCCGCTGGCAAAGCTTAAAAACAAACCAAACCATCCCCAACCACAATTTTTTAGAGGGCGCGTCTTAAACGCGCCCTTTTTGTTTGCAGATTGACAAGGGCCTCGAAGAAGAGCTAAGTTCAGCCTAATGCCATAGGGAGGTCTTCGTATGGAATTCGAGGCGGTAATCGGCTTGGAGGTCCACGCCCAGTTGCTCACCAGGAGCAAAATTTTCTGTTCCTGCTCCACGGAGTTCGGTGCTGCTCCGAACTCTCACGTCTGCCCGGTGTGCCTGGGAATGCCGGGAAGCCTTCCGGTGCTCAACAAACGCGTGGTGGAGTTCGCCATCAAGCTTGCTCTTGCCACCAACGCCCGCATAAACCCCGTCTCCGTCTTTGCCCGGAAGAATTATTTCTACCCGGACCTCCCCAAAGGCTACCAGATCTCCCAGTACGAACTCCCCCTGGCCGAAGGGGGCCACATCGAAATCGAAATTGACGGCCAGAAGAAAAAGATCGGCCTCGTGCGCATCCATATGGAGGAAGATGCCGGCAAGTTGATCCACGACGAAACGCGGCCCGTTTCTTACGTGGATTTCAACCGCACCGGGGTGCCTCTTCTCGAGATCGTGAGCGAACCCGATATGCGCTCCCCGGACGAAGCCGTGGCCTACCTCAAGAAGCTGCGCTCCATCGTCCGCTACCTCGAGATCTGCGACGGAAACATGGAAGAGGGAAGCCTCCGCTGCGACGCCAACGTCTCCGTGAGACCAAAGGGGAGCGAGACCTTCGGCACCAAGGTGGAGCTCAAGAACATGAACTCCTTCAAACACGTGCAAAAGGCCCTGGAATATGAAATAAAGCGGCAAATTGCCCTCATCCTGGATGGCAAGGAGGTCGTCCAGGAGACCCGCCTCTTCGACGTCTCCCGCGGGGTAACGCAGTCCATGCGGGGCAAGGAAGAGGCCCACGATTATCGTTACTTCCCCGATCCCGACCTGGTGCCCGTGGAGGTCGAAGACTCCTGGGTGGAAGAGATCCGCAAGACACTCCCTGAACTTCCCGACGTCAAAAAGGCCCGTTTCATGGAAGAATATCAGCTCCCGGCCTATGACGCCGAGATCATCACCTCCTCCCGCCGGCTGGCGGAGTTCTTCGAGGCCTGCTGCAGACTCTTTCCCAAGCCCAAACTCATCAGCAACTGGATCATGACGGAAGTCCTCAGGGAACTTAACCGGGAAGGAAAGGAAATCGACGAGACGAAACTCACCCCGGAGCTCTTCACCGAACTCCTCAAGTTGCTCGACGAGGGGGTGATCAGCTCCACCGCCGCCAAGAAGATCTTTGTGGAAGTGTACGAGACCGGGCGCAGCCCCTCAGAGATCGTCGAAGAAAAGGGCCTCAAGCAGGAAAGCGACGAGGGTGCTCTTCTCGCCATTTGCCAGAAGGTCCTCGAAGCTCACCCCAAAGAGGTGGAAAAATACCGCAAAGGGAAGAAAAACGTCATCGGCTTCTTCGTGGGCCAGGTGATGCGTGAGACCAGGGGCAAGGCTAACCCAAAGATGGTCAACCAGCTCCTTACCAGGCTCCTGGAGGAGGGCTAAGATGCCGGAATATCTCCCCCCCAACCTCGACATCATCCGCCCCATTCTCTGGGATGACAAAGGGCTTCTGCTCCTCGATCAGCGGCTCTTACCCTGGCGCGAGAAGTATCTCCGCCTGCGCACCTGGCAGGAGGTGCGGGAGGCCATCCGGTCCATGGTGGTGCGGGGCGCCCCGGCCATCGGCATTACGGCGGCCATAGGGATGGTTCTGGGGGCGGAGAGGATCAAGGCCCGTAGTCGGCGCGACTTTTTGGCCAAACTCCGGCGGGTGGGAGAAGGGCTCAAGAAGGCCCGCCCCACCGCAGTCAACCTCTCCTGGGCGGTGGAGAGGATGCTTGAGAGGGCCGCAAGCGAAGAGCTCTCCCCGGCAGACATCGTAGAGGCCCTCCGGGCCGAAGCCTTGAAGATCTGGGAGGAAGACATCGCCGCCAACCGAAAGATGGGAAGGCTCGGGGCGGCCCTGCTTCCGGAGGAAGGCGCCATCCTCACCCACTGCAACGCCGGGGCCCTGGCCACCGGGGGCTACGGAACCGCCCTGGGGGTCATCCGTGCCGCCTTTGAGGCGGGCAAGAAAATCGAAGTCTTCGCCGACGAAACCCGCCCCTGGCTCCAGGGTGCGCGTCTTACCGCCTGGGAGATGAAAAAGGTGGGCATTCCCGTGACCGTCATTCCGGACGTGGCTTCGGGAAGCCTCATGCACCAGGGGAAGATCGCCGCCTGCGTGGTAGGGGCTGATCGCATCGCCGCCAATGGCGACGTGGCCAACAAGATCGGCACTTACAACGTGGCGGTGCTGGCCAGAGAAAACGGCATCCCCTTCTATGTGGCGGCGCCGCGCTCCACCATCGATCTCAACACAAAAAGCGGAAAAGACATTCCCATCGAATGGCGAGACCCGAAAGAGGTCCACTACTGTGGCGGAAAGCGTCTCACCCCCAAAGGGGTGGCCGCCGCCAACCCGGCCTTTGACGTGACCCCTGCCCGTTACGTGCGGGGGATCATCACCGAGGTGGCGGTGGCAAAGCCCCCTTACAAAAGGGCCCTCAAAGCCCTCTTCAAGGAGACCCCATGAACCTTCTGGCCCTCGCCAAAGCTGCCGCCCTGGCCGCTGGAAGGCTCCAGCGCGAGTATTTCGACCGCCCCATCGAGGTAAGGCACAAGGGCGAGATAGACCTCGTCACGGAGGTGGATCTCAAGAGCGAGGCCCTGATCGTCGATCTCCTTTCCGCCTCGAAAATCCCCGTCTTGGGCGAAGAGAAGGCCAAGACCGAACCTTCCGGGCGCTACTGGCTGGTGGACCCCCTTGATGGCACCACCAATTACGCCCACCGGTTTCCGTGGTTTGCCCCGAGCATCGCCCTCATGGAAGACAAGAAGCCGGTGCTGGGGGTGGTCTACCACGTGATGCTGGACGAGCTTTTCTGGGCCGAGAGAGGCAAGGGCGCCTTTCTAAACGGCAAAGCCTTAAAGGTCTCCCGGGTTTCCTCCCTCAAAGACGCCGTTTTGGCCACGGGTTTCCCTTATGGCATCCACGAACAACCCGATAAAGTGGTGGGGGCCTTTCGGGATTTTTTGATCAAGGCCCAGGGGGTAAGGCGTGCCGGGGCTGCGGCCCTTGATCTGGCTTACGTGGCCTGCGGCAGATTCGACGGCTTCTGGGAACCACTCCTCAAACCCTGGGATACCGCCGCCGGTATCCTCCTGGTAGAAGAAGCCGGGGGCAGGGTGACCAACTATCTCGGCGAGGCTTACGATCCCTTCCAGAACCACATCCTGGCCTCAAACGGCCTCATCCACGAAGAGATGGTTCCCATCACCCGGAAGTATGTCCCATGAGGAAGAAACGCCTTTGCCCCCAATGCGGGGCTGAAATCGAGACTTACCGCAACCCTTTTCCCACGGTGGATATCATCATCGAGGTGGGAGAGCGAATCGTCCTCATCGAGCGCAAGAACCCCCCTCACGGCTGGGCGTTGCCAGGAGGTTTTGTGGATTACGGTGAAAGCCTGGAAGAGGCGGCTGTAAGGGAAGCCAGAGAGGAAACAGGGCTCGAGGTGAGGCTCAAGTGCCAGTTCTACACCTATTCCGAACCCAACCGGGACCCGCGTTTCCACACCATCACCACGGTTTACGTGGCCGAAGCCGACGGGGAACCCAAAGGCCAGGACGACGCCCTGCGGGCACGCCTTTTTCGGCCCGAAGAAATCCCAGCGGAAAAGTTGGTTTTTGATCATGGCCGAATTCTGGCAGATTATCTAAAATGGAAATATGGAAAAAGCGACTTTTTGGCTCCAAAAGCCTTCCAAACAAAAGTTCCTCGTTGTCGATGACGAAGCCTTCTTTCGCGAATCCCTGAAAGAATATCTCGAAGGAGCTGGCTATCAGTGTGAAGTTGCCGCCAACGGCAAGGAAGCCTTGGAGAAGATCTCCTCAAACGGCCCTTTTACCATCGTCATCACCGACATCGTGATGCCTGAAATGGACGGCCTGACCCTGATCAGGGAAGTGAAGAAGAGATGGCCGGAGATTGACCTCATCGCCATCACCGGGCACGCCAAGGAAGTGAAATACACCGATGTCATCCGGGCCGGGGCCAGCGATTTCGTGCGAAAACCCTTTGATTTCGACGAGCTCGAGGCCAAGATTGCCCGCATCTTAAAGGAACGAGAGCTTCGCGAACAGCTCCGGGCCCTTACCATTCGCGACCCGTTAACCGGCATCTTCAACCGTCGCTACTTTGAGGAAAAACTTCCAGAGGAATGCTACCGGGCGTGGCGTCAGAACTATCCCCTCCACCTGGTGATGTTCGACATCGACCATTTCAAACAGTACAACGATTCTTACGGCCACCAGGCTGGAGACGAACTCCTGCGGCGTTTTGCCAACATCATCCTTTCTTCCACCCGCCGCTACATAGATCTGCCTTTCCGGTACGGAGGAGACGAATTTGCCCTGCTGATCCCCCATTGCGATACCGCCGGGGTGTGCAAGATAGTGAGCCGAATCCTTAACCGCTATCAGGCCGAAGGTTTCGAGCCCACCACCCTTTCTGCCGGCGTGGCCCGTTTCATACGCCGGGAGGATGTCCCTCTCAACAAAGACGTTGACGACCTGATCCTGCGAGCCGATGAGGCCCTTTACGAGGCCAAACGGCGAGGGGGAAACTGTCTGGTGATCGATCCCAAGACCAAAAGCCTATCCCTTCCTTGACTTTTTCCTTCCAAGCCCCATTCTTTTTGTAGAAACAGCAACTATTTCTCAATTAACGGAGGTTGCCGATGAGGGTTTGGTGGGTGGGAGTGATCATTCTTCTGTTGGCACCTGGTTTCGGTTATTCCGCCTTTGTGCGGGGGCAAAATGCGGGTATCCAGCTTGCCAGCCCCAGATATTTTGCCCCGCCAGCGTCTACAGCGGACCACTCCAAGTACGAGGAACTCAAAAAAGACTTCAAAACCCCGGAGGAAGTCACCAGGGCCTGTCTCAAGTGCCACAACAAGGCCGGAGAGCAGTTCAAAAAGACCCTGCATTACACCTGGACCTGGAAGGGAAAAGACGGCCGCCTTCTGGGTAAGGCCCATGTCATCAACAACTACTGAGTGGCGGTAACCTCCAACTGGTGCAGGTGCACCAGCTGCCACGCCGGTTACGGATGGAAGGACAAAAGTTTCGACTTCGCCGTGGAAAAGATCGACTGCCTGGTCTGCCACGACACGACCGGAACCTATAAAAAATTCCCCACCGATTGCGGCTATCCTCCGCTGAAAGACAAGGTATTTGCCGGCAAAAAACTCTTCAAGGCCGTCAATCTGGCCTACGTGGCCCAGCACGTGGGGTACAGCACACGGGAATCCTGCGGAAAGTGTCATTTCTTCAGCGGAGGAGGGGACGGTGTCAAACGTGGAGATATAGACTCTACCCTCATCGCCCCGCCCAAGAAGATAGATGCTCACATGGACGCCAAGGGGCTCAATTTCACCTGTGCCACCTGCCACACCACCACCGCCCACGAGATCGACGGCCGACACTACGACACCCCAGCGCCCGGGAAACGGGAGCTTGCTCTCCCCAGATACGAAGGGCACCTGGTAAAGTGCGAGGCCTGCCACGGCACCAGGCCCCATCGCCCGGAAAAGAAGCTCTTTGACTGGCGGCTTGTGAAGCTCAACGACCATACTGACCGTGTGGCCTGCCAGACCTGCCACATCCCCCTCTATGCCAGAGGGCTTCCCACCAACACCTACTGGGACTGGTCCACGGCCGGGCGCTTCAAGGACGGAAAACCCATCGTGAAGATGGGTCCGTTGGGCAGGCCGGAATATCACACCAAGAAGGGAACCCTCAAATGGGGCAAGAACCTGGTACCGGTCTATCGCTGGTACAACGGCACGTATTCTTATCTGCTACCTGGCGAAAAAGTCGAGGCAGGCAAGGACCCCATCGTCCTGATCAAACCCAACGGGAGCCCGGAAGATCCCGATTCGCGGATCTTCCCCTTCAAACCCCATTTTGGCAAACAACCCTACGACCCGGTGAACAAGCTCATGATCGTCCCGAAGCTTTTCGGCCCCAAGGGAAGCGGAGCTTTCTGGGCGGAGTTTGACTGGAAGAAAGCCGCGGCAGCCGGCATGAAGGCCGCCGGGCTGCCCTTCAGCGGAAAAGTTGAATTTGTGGAGACGGTCTATTACCACGCCCTCTCTCACATGGTAGCCCCCAGGGAAGACGCTCTCAAGTGTGCCGCCTGTCATGTTCGCCAGGGAGGAAGGCTGGCCAGTATTTCGGGGGTCTATCTTCCGGGAAGGGATCGTCACGTGGAGCTGGACAAGATCGGTCAGACCCTCTGCCTCATCGCCTTGCTCTTTGTCTCGATTCACGGTGTGGCCCGGATCATCATCGCCCTGAAACGGAAATAAGGAGGTCCTCAAATGAAGCAAAAGCTCTATCTCTACACCCGGTTTGAAAGACTCTGGCACTGGACCCAGGCCTTTCTCATCATCTTTCTCCTCCTTACGGGTTTCGAGATCCACGGCAGCCTCGAAATCTTTGGCTACGAAAAGGCCTATCTCTGGCACGTATATGCCGGGATGGCCCTGGTGATTCTTACGGCCTTTGCCATCTTCTGGCATCTCACCACCGGGGCGTGGCGGCATTACTGGCCGGTCAAGGAAAAGATCCCCCAAATTTGTTACTACTATCTGGTGGGCATCTTTCGCGGAGAACCGCACCCCTTTGAGAAACGGCCCGATCAGAAGCTGAACCCCCTCCAGCGGCTGGCCTATCTCTTTCTGAAGCTGGTGCTCTTCCCTCTCCAGTTCGTAACGGCCTTCCTGCTCCTCTCCTATCAGTGGTGGCCTGCCCTCGGGATCAGCGCATCCTTCAGGAAGGTCGCTTATTACCACACCGCCGGGGCCTTTGCCTTCCTTTTCTTCTTGATCATCCACGTCTATCTCGCCACCACCGGAAAGCCCTGGTACTCCCACCTGCGGGGCATGATTCTGGGCTGGGAAGAAGTGGAATTGCGATAGAAACGGCGCCTCTCGAAAATGAGAGGCGCTATTTAACGTCAATGCCCCTTTTTCTCGATAAAAAAATTGATGCTACGTGAAACCTGTATCAACCTGAACAACTTCTTCCTTTCCGTCTCCGATGCCATCGATCTCGCCAACCCTGCAATCTCTCTCCATCAGATGCGAACCACCTACATTGCCTGGCAGCTGGCCAAAGAGGCCATCCTGCCCTATGAAACGTGCCGCAACATTTACATGGCGGCCCTGTTTCACGATATCGGGGCCCTTGACCCTCGCGAAAAATTACTTCTGCACCGCTTCGAGGCCCAAGAGATAGACAGCCATTGCCTGCGTGGCGAACAACTCCTGGCCTCCATCTGGATTCTGGCACCCGCCGCTCCCATCGTGCGCTATCACCACCTGCCCTGGAAGGTCTGGCGCGAAAGCGGCGCCAGGCTCACAGACCCCCACGTGCTGGAATCCCAGATCCTCAATCTGGCAGATTTTGTGGAGCGCTCCATAGACCGTCAGGTTTACATCCTCTCCCAGGTGTCAGACATCGTGGCCAAGGTCAGAAGCCTGGAAGGAGATGAGTTTCACCCCGAGGTGGTGGATCTTTTCGAGGATTTGGCCCGGAGAGAAGCCTTCTGGTTCGACGTCGCCAATCCGCGCATCTACTCCCTGCTTTTGAACCGCGGCCCGCTCGAAAAGGTAGAAATCGACATCGACAGCGTGGCCCGCCTTTCTCGCTTCTTCAGCCGCATAATCGACTTCCGTTCCCATTTCACCGCCACTCATTCCGTGGGAGTTGCTTCCTCTGCCATAGCCCTTTCCAAGTATCTGCGCTTCACGGAAAGAGAGATCACCCTCATCCAGATCGCCGGGAATCTCCATGATCTGGGGAAGCTGGCCATCCCGGTGGAAATCCTGGAAAAGCCCGGAAGGCTGACCCCCGAAGAAATCGACATCATCAAAAAGCACCCCTACTACACCTTTGTGATACTTGATTCCATCGATGGCTTCGAACAGGTGACCGAATGGGCAGCCTTTCATCACGAAAAGCTGGATGGCACCGGATATCCCTTCCGGTTGTCCGCCGGGGACCTCTGCCTGGGCGCGAGGATTTTGGCCGTAGCAGACGTCTTCACCGCCCTCCTTGAAGATCGTCCCTATCGCAAGGAACTGCCAGAGAAGGAAATACGCCGTATCATGGAAGGGATGGCTCGACGCAGACACCTCGACCCCATCATCGTCGAAGCCCTCTTCGACAACTATCCCTACATCTCCGCCTACATGAAGGAGAAACAGGAAGCTTCGCGACAGCAATTTGAAGAGATACAGGCGCTGGGCTTAATGGGCCAGAAAGGCCCGGATGGTATCTTCTCGGGGGTTAATGCTTTTTAGAACGATCTTGAGGCGGCTTCCAGGCTCAAGCCGGAGACTTGGGGGAAGAGGAACGTCTACCGTGATCATGTAATCCAGCAGCAGGACTTTGGCTTTGCGCTGGTGAATGTCCACCACCAGACTCTCCAGGGGCTGCTGGCGAGCGTATTCTCGCAAATACTTGAGCAACCAGTAGCGGTAAGATCTGTTCTTAACCGTGCTCACCACTTCGAGAGAACGGGAAAGCTCCCTTAAGAAGCTCTCCAGTTCTTCTTGCGAAAAGCGCGGGCTTCCGGTGGCCAGAAAATGACAGAGTTGATGCTCGACGATGAGGTCCACCGCTCTCCTGATGGGGGAGGTGACGGTGGTGTAGCAGGGAAGCCCCAGGCCGTGATGGAATTCCGGGGTAAGGAGCATCTCTCCGCGGGACATTTGCCGCAGTTGCAGGAAGTTGAGATAGATGTCCTGCTCGCCTCCGGAAATGAGGCGTTCTTTGGGCTTGGGCTGGCTACGATAAATGGCTGGCACCTGGTTTTCTTTGAGAAAGCGGGCCGCCAGATAATTGGCAAGGATCATGAACTCGGAGACCAGAAAACGCGAGCCCGTAATCTCGATGCGTTCAAGCCTTATCCTTCCGTCTTCGACACGCAGCATTATCTCCGGAAGATAGACGGGAAGCGCCCCGGCAGCCAGGCGTCTCTCAAAGAGTTTTTCCGCCAGGCGATAGAGGGGAGAAAGTTCTCCCTGAAGCAATTCGTCCGCCTCGTCGTAGACCAGGCGGCGAGCCACCTTGATGACCGAGCGCACGATGCGGAAAGAGAGGATCTCTCCCGAAGGGCTGAGCTCTACCAGGAAAGAAAGGGCCGGCCTCTCGACCCCTTCCTTGAGACTTGCCGCCTCCTCACAAATGACTCGCGGAAGCATGGGAATGATGCGATCCGGAAGATAGATGGTGGCCCCGCGCGAAAGGGCCTCCTGAAAGAGCCGGCTCTCCGGCGGCACAAAGGTCGATACATCGGCAATGTGAATTCCCACCAGGAGCTTTCCGTCTCTTTCTTCAAAATGAAGGGCATCGTCGAAATCTTTCGTCTCCGGGCCATCGATGGTGACAGGAGAAAGATGTGTCAGATCTTCCCGCCCTTCGCGGGAAAAGCCCTTCTTTACCAGTTCTTCGGCCTCTTTTTCCACTGCTTCGGGGAATTCTTCTTTGATGTCGAAGCGCAAAAGCTCAAGATTTTCATCCGGCGAGAAAATTCCCTCGTGCACCAGGATCTCAAAGATCTTGGAAGGGCGATCGGCACCGACTCTTTTGAGAAGGTCTTTGGTTTCACGGGCGTTGCGGGCCTCCTCTCCAAAGAGGAGATATTCCTTGAGGGCAGTGAGCCAGTACTCACGCACAGAATCTTTGACCGGGTAATCTTTCTGCGAGAGGAGGGCGGAAAGCCAGGCCGCTCCCTCTTCGCGCCGGGCCAATCTTTCGGCCTCCTTCCGGCGGGCCTCCTTGAGTCTCGCAACTTCCTCGCGGGAGTGAACAAGGATTTGCCCTTCTCGGAAACGAAAGTAGAGACGATCTTCGAGAACGGCCCTTATGAGGGCTGCCACGTGGTCATCGTCGACCCCGCTTCCGAAATAGATCTCGGCAAGCTCCTCCGGGCTCATCTCTTCGGCTTCGTCAACCACGAGCTCCCACAGGTCTTCAAGAGCTATCTCCTCCTTCAGTCTCTCCCGCCGCTCATGGGCTTCTTTCAGGATTTCGAGCTGTTCTTGCCGGTGGCTGGCCCGGTAAGCCCGCTTTGAGATGTGAAGGATGCGGGTGCGAGGGAGCAATTCTTCACGGCCGGAGAGCAGGAGGACTCTCAGGCGCCGGTCCTTTTGACCCAAACAATAAGCGGTTTGGATGCGCCCCTGTTCGGCAAATTCTATGAGATGCCCGGAAAGATCTTTTTCCTTCACTTGATGCCTTTGGCCAGTTTTATCGCCTCGCGAAGATCGAGGGCCCCGGTATAAATCGCCCGCCCCGTAATAACTCCCTCTAGCCCTTTTTCCTCCAGAGGGAGGAGTTTTTTGATGTCCTCCAAACTTGAAACCCCTCCAGCAAGATAAACCGGAAGGGATACGGTCTCAAGGAGAGGGAGAACCCTTTTCAGGTTGACTCCCTCCTCCGTGCCATCGCGGGTAATATCGGTAAAAATGAGGGCCCTTAAACCGGCATCTTCGAGGAGCCTGGCTAGCTCCAAATAGTGAATGGTGCTCTCTTCCGTCCAGCCCTCTACGGCCACGTAATCTCCTCGCACATCAATGCTTACCACTACATGACCCGGAAAGAGACGACACGCTTCACGCACCAGCTCCGGTTCACGGCAGGCAATCGTCCCGAGAATGACCCTCTCCACCCCGTCTGAAAGATATGCTTCGATGGTTTCGAGGTCTCTGATCCCTCCGCCCACTTCGATGGGAACCTCGATATTTTGGACTATCTGGCGGATCAGCTCCCGATGAACCGCCCGCCCCTCTTTGGCTCCGGAGAGGTCGATTACGTGGATGAGCTCGGCCCCTGCGTCAACAAAACGCCGGGCCACGGAGACGGGATCGTCACTATAGACTGTTTCCCTGTTGTAATCGCCCTGATAAAGCCTCACACATCGTCCGTCTTTGAGATCGATTGCCGGCACAACTAGCATTTTCTTCTCCTTTTCAAATTTTCCATTAAACTATCTTAAGGGTTTCTGTTAGGCAATCGATCCCTTCGATTTGCATTTTATTTGTATTTCTGAAAATTTTTTACCTCATAACCACAGGAAAAGAGGAGAGAATTTTCTTGACAAATTTAGATATTAAATTAGTGAAATATAAGGAATAAAAGAAATTTTTATAAAAAGGAGGGCATCATGACAAATATATGGGAAGCATTACAAGAATTTTGGCGTAGTCTTGCCAGCACCCTTGGAAGCAGCTTACCGCAAATTTTAGCAGCTTTTCTTATTCTCATCATAGGATGGATTGTCGCCAGGATAATCGCTGCTGGCATACGTAAGGTTTTGATCAAAATCAACCTGAGAGGTCTTCTTGAAAAGATCTTAAGAGAAGAAATCAAAATCTCTATAGAAAACATCATAGCCAAGATTGTCTTTTATATTCTGTTTCTGTTTGTTCTGGTAGCCTTTTTCCAGCGTTTACAGTTAACTGCTGTTACAGAACCTCTAAACAATTTGTTAAATGAAATTATAGCCTTTTTACCAAACCTACTAAGTGCTGCTCTTTTAATTTTCT
This sequence comes from Thermodesulfobacteriota bacterium, assembly GCA_013153725.1. GTDB lineage: Bacteria > Desulfobacterota > Thermodesulfobacteria > Thermodesulfobacteriales > Thermodesulfatatoraceae > Thermodesulfatator. Next base: position 2,131 of record JAADDY010000068.1, on the reverse strand, counting down.
TGGCCTGGATCATTGCCAGCATTGTACGTCTGGTCATTAAGAAAGGCACAGCCGCTATCAAACTTGATGAAAGAATCGCCCAAAAAGGCGCCAGAGAGGAAGTTCCTGTCTCAACTTCTATAGCAAACGCCGCTTACTGGTTTGTTTTCCTTCTCTTTCTTCCTGCTATCTTAGAAACCCTAAAAATGGAATCTCTTGTCGTCCCTGTCCAAGAACTTGTTTCAAAAATACTCACTTATATCCCCGATATTTTTGCCGCGGTTCTTATCCTAATAGTGGGCTGGTTCATTGCACACGTAATTAAATTGGTAGTTACAGGCCTTCTTGCCGCCTTGGGAGTTGATCAGATTGGAGAAAAGATTGGTCTTGGTGACAAAGCCAAACTTTCTCAAATCATTGGCAATATTATCTACGTCCTCATTTTCATTCCGGTACTAATTGCAGCCCTCAACGCTCTCAAGATTAAGGCTATTTCTGATCCTGCTATAGCTATGCTGAATCAGCTCCTCTCTGCTATACCGTTGATCTTCGGAGCCTTTGTTATCATAGCGGTGGCCTATTTTGTCGGAAAAATCGTGGCCAAAATGGTTGCAGACATCTTGGAAGGCATGGGAGCTAACAAGCTTCCCGAAAAACTGGGGTTGGGTTTCAAAGTCGATATCGTTCGCTTGGTCTCCACGATTATCATGACTTTGGCAGTTCTTTTGGCGTTCATGGAAGCTGCCGAGCTTCTCCGTCTGGAATACCTCTCCATATTGATCAACAACCTCATCTTTTTCGGTGCACGGGCCATCATCGCGGTTCTGATTTTGGCCTTGGGTGTTTGGATCGGGGGTTTGGCCCAGAAAATGCTTGAACAGTCTTTAGGAGAAAAAGCGCGGGTTCCTGCTTATTTCTTGAAAGGTGCCGTTATTGCCCTTGCTTTTGCCATGGCTTTAACGGAAATGGGCATCAGCAAAGAAATTGTGGTGAGCGCCTTCACCATTTTGATGGCGGGTATAGCCGTAGCCGTAGCCTTGGCCTTTGGTCTGGGCTGCAAAGATCACGCTGCCAGACTGGTAGATAAGTGGTTCACTAAAGAATAACGGAAGAGGGGGGTTCTCCCCCTCTTCTCCTTCCCGCTTCATTCGTCTCTTCCCATACCGAGCAATTTTCAGACACCTCGCTTTCAGCTCGATTCCAGGCCTTAGATTAAGCAGCTCTCTTAGCCTTTACCCAGGGCTTTGTTGAGATAATTGAAAAACAAAGGAAAGGGGAAAATTACACCCAGGGGGCCAAACAGAATAAAAATTATCATCACAAAATAATATATCTTCAACAGAGGAGTTGCTGAGGCTAACTGGAAATGTTTATCGCTAAAATATTTCACAAAGAAAACGGCTGCTATTACTGAATTCACAAAGAACAAGCTCACCCAACGGGAATAATCAATACCCACTAAAAACAACGGCAAGATCCAGAAGGGAAGAGAAAAAAGAAGCAGACGAAGCCAAGAAAATTTGGGACAAAAAATCGACGAAAAGAGGGTATGAAAAGCCAAAATTATACCAAAATATAGTGTATATAAAAATATCTCCAACGGACTAAAAGACCGGTATTTGGAAAGAAAACAAAAAACATACTTTAAATTATCTGTTACAGACCTAAAGAGCACAAGATGACTATTGGTAGTTTTATCACCCCAGGTAGGAGCTACTTTTAAACTGAAATACGTTTGGGCATCCAACGATGAATATTGGCCAAAAGCCATGATAAAAAGAAAACATATTAAACTTACACCTGTAAAAAGCATAGCTTTTTTCTTTTTTTCGTTTAGCAACAAAAAAAGAAGGAAAGAAGGAAAAGCATAAAAGAAGGAGGCCTCATGAATAAAATAGGTTAAGAGAATCAGAACAAGAGAGAGAAAATTAAAATAACGATTTTCGGGTCTATAAATAGCCAACGCCAAAAATAAAAGACTGTAATTGATTATATCAAAACGGCCAATATCATGAACAAAATGAGGAATACCTGCGGGTGTTAACAAAAAAAGAAACAAAAAGTAAACAAACAGCTCTTTCCTTTCCTGAAGGAAATTCTTCAAAAAGAGAAAAAACGAAAAAATAAAAAGAACATAACATGCCTCAAAGAA
>JAADDY010000001.1 GCA_013153725.1 Thermodesulfobacteriota bacterium | reverse complement strand
TTTGTCCTCGTAAGCCACAAACACGCTTTACACACCCAGTCCCGCACCATCTGCTATGAGAAGGCCCTCCATCTTCTGCCGGAGCCTCATCTCATGATCAACCAAAAGGACGCCGAAAAGCTCGGGCTCAAAGAAGGTGAGATCGTCGTGGTCTCCTCCCGGAGTTTTCCCGAGGGGATAATGGTGCGGGTCAAACCCACCGAAAGAATACGGCCGGGGTGTGCGGCCCTCTGCCATCATTACGGACACACCCAGCACGGAGCCCGGAGTTTGGTCGTCTTTCGGGGTGAAGAGGTCTTCCTGGGCGGGAAAAGGGTGATGGCCGGCGAGAAACTCATCCCGGACCTGCGGCGGGCAGCCGGTGCGGCGGTCAATCTCCTGAGTCGTCTCGATGAAAGCCTTTACAAACTCCCTCTGGTGGATCTTGTGGGAGGTATTCCGGATTTCAGCAACACGCGGGTAACAATTCGCAAGTTCACGTGAAAGATCAATTACAAGGGTCGGAGACCTGGAACCAAATGACCTCCCGTAGAAAGATCCTTCTCTCCATTCTGGTAATTTTGACCCTCTGGCCACCGGGGCTCTCTCAAGCAGCGGAATATTTCCTGAAGGCCAGGGTCTTTCTCAACGACACCAGGGCCCGTTTGATAGAGGTCTGGATCCCCCTGCCTCTTGAAGACGAGAGCCAGGAGGTGCTTTCTCTTTCCATCAAAGCCCCGGGGCCTTTTTTGATCCTGGAAGATCCGGAATACAGAAACCGCTATCTCTATCTGACTCTTGAGGAGGGCGGGGTTGAGATCTCTTACGAGGCCCGCATAAGGCGCCGAGAATTCCAGCCGGGCCCCGGAACTCCCCCGTCTTCACGACTCTTACTGCCGGACCGACTCGTTCCCCTTGAGCCCTTCAGGAATCTCGCTCAAGAGCTTGCCCGGGGAAAGAATAGCGATCTGGCACGCCTCAAAGCCTTTTACGACTTCGTGGTCCGCAATCTGCGCTACGACAAGAGCGGGACGGGTTGGGGGCGCGGAGACGCCCTTTTTGCGTGCAGCGCCAGAAGGGGCAATTGTACGGATTTTCACAGCCTCCTTATGGCGCTGGCCCGGGTGGTGAATATCCCGGTACTCTTCGAGATAGGCCTTCCGGTGCCTCCTCAGGGAGGAGAAATCGGAGGATATCATTGCTGGCTCAAGGCTTACGTGGAAGGCAAGGTATGGGGGCTTGACGCCTCGGAAGCCGCCAAAAATCCGGCCAAGCGTGTTTACTTTTTCGGCCATCTGGACGAAAGACGCATCCTGCTTGCCCGCGGACGAGACCTTCTCCTGGCCCCAGCCCAGCACGGAGAAAGGCTCAATTTCATCTACCAGGCTTACGCCGAAGCCGATCTCAGGCCCGCTCCCGCCCTGGTACGTACTGCCTACCAGATAAACGTCCTTGCAAATTAGATTTGCCCCACTTTTGGGCTATAATGTTTTAAAATAGGCTTTCTCAGGAGCACGAAATGGCCCTTCCAGCCGCCAAGAAGAAAGATAGATTCACCTATCGGGACTATCTTTCCTGGCCCGAGGAAGAACGCTGGGAGATAATCGAGGGGCAAGCCTACAGCATGTCTCCTGCCCCTTCCCTCAAACACCAAAGTATTGTCAGCAATTTGCATATTAAGCTAAAAACTCATCCCGAAAATAAATGTTATACGGGGCTTGCCCCCACCGACGTGGTGCTTGACGAATTCAACGTCGTCCAGCCCGATGTCTTTATCGTTTGCGACCGAAAAAAACTCCAAGAGAGCCACGTGGCCGGGGCACCGGAGGTGGTTTTTGAGGTGGTCTCCCCTGCTACCGAACTCAAAGACCGGCGTGAAAAACGGCTCCTTTACGAAAGGTTCGGCGTCCAGGAATACATTATTCTCTATCCGGAAAGGGAGTTTGTGGAGATTTACCGCCTTGAAGAAGGGCGGTACTCGGCTCCCGAAATTCTCAACTGGGATGAAGAGCTCGAAATCAGGACGCTGGGCCTCAAGATCCCCCTCTGGGAAATCTTCGAAAAGGAAAAACCCGCTCCTCCGGAAAAAGAGCCCTCAAACGATGACCAGGCCTCTTAAAAAGGTCCTTGTCCTTCCCCACCGGGAAGCGATAACTCATCTTGGAAGTTTCGGAGCCCAAAGGGAAAAGAGCTGCTGGATCGCCGTCTTCAAGGGAAAGATTCCGGAATCCGCCAAGGGAGTAAGACCACGCTTCTTTGCCTTCCTGGAGTTCGACGACGTGGAGAAAGAAGAAACCGCTTACGCCTTCGGCCTGCTGCTCTTTGACGAGGAACAGGCCCGCTGGGCCGCTCAGACCTTAACCGAAGCCCTCGAGGCCGGTTGCGAAGAGTTTATCTTCTCCTGCGACGCGGGGAGGAGCCGTTCGGCGGGACTGGCAGAAGCGTTTGCCACCTTCTTAAAGGAGCTTGAGATTCCCTTCGAAAAGAAACACTCACGCCCTCCCTCTCCCAATCCATTAGCAAAAGGGAGGCTCTACCAAGCCCTTAAAGGATTTGCCCAAAAGCTGCTTTAAAATTCTGTCTTTTGTTTCAAAAACAAAAAAGCCGGAGGAAAGATCCTCCGGCTTTTTTTGCGACGAGATTATTCCTAAACCTTAGAAAGCGAGTTCGATCGAGAGGTAGAAGTTATACATGTGATCGATGGGCTGGAACATGGTCACACTATCGCGATCGTCAAGCTCGGAGCGGATCTGATAGGGCTTTCCAAGCCAGACACCGCTTCCGGTGTAGTTGAACCAGTAGTACTGGAAGCCGACCCGCAGAAAAGCACGGGCGTAGTCGTTGAGCAATTCTCCGGTAGGAAGATCCTGGATCCAGTAGATCTCTCCTACGTGACCCCGAGTGGCAAGCTTGTTGAAATAGGCGTCGTCGGTGCCAACCATGAAAGGCATCCACCACTTAGAGCCGTAGTTGTATTCGAGCCCGAGCTTGGCACCGGCCACCCAGGGGAGAGGAATCCTGGTACCGAGATAGATAGCCCAGCCGGTGTGAGTATCGAGATCGTCCTTGTCAGAGGGGCTCCATACCGGGTCAGGATTACCGAGAGTGAGATAGGGACCGGCCAGGAGGCTGTAGTACATGTAGAGATAGTTGCCGTTGTGATCGATGGGCAATCCCATGTAACCCCATTCGTCAGGATCGGTGATCGAAAGCCCCACGGAGACGAAATAGTCCACATCGGTGAGATCCAGGAAGGGGAGATCGATCTTGTGCTGCCAGGTGGCGCCGATCTCGTAGATATCACCCAGGTTGTGCTGGGTGGTCACGCTGAAGGGCATCCAGGCGTTGAAGACCGGATTGAACATGTACCACTCGCCATCGGGGAAGTCCATCACGCCTTCGGCCTTGAAGGCCTGGACGATTAGCAACATGTTGCGATCCGGATCATCGATGACATCCCAGGCAAAGCCGTAGAAGTCGATATCGTCTTTGGCGCGATCGATGGGCCGCTTGAAGCCAGATTCAAAGCCCCGCCCGTAGCAGAAACGGATCCGGCCTGGCCAGGGCCAGCTGTACTGGAAGCCAATGGTGGCTCCATCGAAGGGAACATCGATGTTGATACCAGCAGGGGTAGCATCCCGCTTGTCAAGACCTTCACGAAACTGGAGTGGCGGCCCGTGGGTGGTAGGACGACGCCCGAAAGAGATCCAGATGGGAAGGTCTGCGATGTTGGCCCAGTTGAAATAGGCCCGGTCTACGTAAAGGGCGTCATCGCTAGGACGCACCCCCAGAGTAAAGTTGTTGGTGCTGGGAGGGAAAAGCCCGGGAGCAACGTAGTCGTTCGTCATCCCCCAGATCTTGTAGTAGGTGAGCCTGGCCTTGACCACGGTGTTCTCCGAGGGCTTGACCTTGAAGTTGAGACGCATCCGGTTGGTCCAGATAGTATCGTTCTCCCGGTGGCCGGACTTAGCGGTGCGGGCAAGTTTCTCCAGGTTATCTGCACTGACTGGCATGTTTACATCCAGAACTTCCCGCACTGTCATAGCTGTCATGGTCTGCTGGAGAGAAGTAGGAAGTTCCTGGAACCCCTGAGCCATTCCCATAGCCAGCTGCTGAAGCTCGGGAGGAAGCATCGGAATCATGGAGGGCAAGCGCATCATCAACGTGCCCACATTGGCATCATCAGTGATCGCTCCCGGCATGAGCCTGTTCACCCCGCTAACCAGCTGGTCAAAGGTATTTACCATCGACACAAAGGTGGGAATGTAACTGAACATGTATTTATTTTCAGGCACATAGGCACGGGTGGAATCCATGCGGGTGCGGATATCACCCCAGATTTTGAATTTGCCCATGTTGTTCTTGACTTCCTCGATAAACTCTCCCACCTCTTCGGAGGCCTCTTCTTGTTCTTCCTGTGACTCCTTTACCTCGGCAAGCTGTCTTTTGAGTTCCTGAAGTTCCTTCGAGAGTTCCTCAATTCGCTTCAAAAGTTCTTCGGTAGAGGGTTTAGCAGCCTGTACCGAAAGAGGGACGATTAACAAGAATGCCAATAAAAGCCCTAATAATCGTTTCATAAAGACCTCCTTCGGGCAAATTTTGATCAGTTTCCTAGACAATTAACATCAAGAAGGAGTTATATAACGGGAGAGGTTTTACTGTCAACAAAAATTTGGAAGGAAGCCAAGCCAAGAGCCCTTCATAACAAAATAATCGCGCAAAATGTTTTAATAATCGTTTATGAGCAAAACAGTATCTCGCGAAATGGCGGAGCCGCGGCGATTCTGTCCCAGGTGAAGCGGGGGATCTGAGGTTGCTTTGCTTCGCTCGCAATGACAGTAAAAGCTACTCGCTTGCAACGACTTCCATCTGTTTGGAGTCCAGCAACAAAAAAGGGCGGCCTTAGGCCGCCCTTTTTATTCCACTCAGGTAACAACGTGTTTTAGAAGGAGTAGCTCACGCCCACGGTTACACGGTACATGTCATCGGCGTCATCCTCGGCACCGTCGGTAGCACGAGCAGCAAAGATGTCCATGGCATCGTCGGTGAAGAGGTAACCAGCGGCAAAGTTGATCTTGAAGTTCTTGTAGAGTTCGTAGTCAGCGTAGAAATCAACTTCCCAACCGATGCTGTCGTCACTGTCTCCACCCCACTCGACGTCCTCATCGAGCTGCATGTAGTTCACAGCAGCCGCCACGTTGAGCTTCGGAGTGGCCTGATAATCTACCTTGAAGCGATACATGTAGAACCCGAGACGAGGATCAAGATAGGGGTTGCCACTGGCATACCAGCCATCATCGAAGGTGGCATCCTCAAAAAGGATGATGCTGCCATAGGTGTGGGTCACGATGGTGTTGTAGGCTTCATAATCACCATCGTCCATGTCGTCGTCACCGCTGGCATACCAGAAGGTAAAAGCGGTCTTGAGCTGATCCGTCCACTGATAACCGGCGGTAGCGTGGACGAACCAGGCGTCAAGGTCATCTTCGCGGCTGGCGTCGTTGTCGCCACCCATGTAGATGAAATCGAGATCGAAGAGAATTCCCTTGTAACCAACGAAGTCCACTTCGGCACCGACCCACCAGGGCTGAATGTTGTCCTGAGCCTTGTTGGCATAAACGAAGAAGGCACCGATGTCGAAAGAGTCTACTTTCAGGAGCTCTTTGAGCTCGAAGTCAATCTTGGCGAACCAGTAGTCGTTGTCGTTGGTGTTGTCACGGCTGATGCTGTCGTCCTCACGAGCCCAACCGATCTGGTAGGCCACCTTGGTCTGGCCAACCATGAAGGAGCCGTAGTTCTTGATACCAGCGGCAGTTTCATGCCAGAGCCATTCGTTGATGTCGATCTGCTGGAGACCAACGGTCAGGCGGTTTTCAGTGCAGAAATAAGGAAGCTGAAAATCAAGGTACATCAAACGTACCTCGATATCGTCTTCGTCGTTAGCAAAGCCGATACCGTCTTCATCGTCATAAGCACCAAAGCGCTTGGTACCATATTCCATGGCCCACACACCCTTGACGTTTCCGTCATCGCTCGCAGCCACGGTCCAGAGACGGAACTGAAGCTCAGCCCAGGTGTCATCGAGATCCTGATTGCCGATCTCGTCTACCGGGGCGAAACGGTTATAGTCGACATCACCTTCCTTACCAACCATCCCGAGGGTATTGGTGGTTTGGATTTTGGTGCCATAGTCCCCGTGAAACTCAAGCTGGAAGGCCGAAGCCGCCATCGCCCAGGCAAAGACCACAGCCATTACCAGGGCTAACAAAAATCCTTTCTTCATCGCTCTTACCTCCTCCTTTTGGTTTTCTTTTTCTGTCATCGTTTAAACTCCAACCAAACTTTAAGCTCTAGCTTACCCTCTGTCTAGCGAAATGCGAAAATTTTTTTGGAAGCCAAATCTGAGCTTTTCAAGCCAATAACTTTAAATGTTTTCAATAATCAATTGCAATCTGTTTATTTCACTCAAAAATAAAGGCGGCCTCCCGCAAGAAAGCCGCCTTTTAAGGCCCTTTTAAAGGCAAATACTTATACGCAACCGGTGGGTTTAGGAAGACCGGCCATTTTACAAGCGCCTTTACCAGGGCCAGACGGAAAAAGTTCGTAAATCTTCTTGAGAGGAAAACCGGTAACCTTCGAAAGAACACGTACCATCGGAGCAACACCGTTTTTCTTGTAGTAATCCTGCAAGACCTTGATTACCTTCCAGTGCTCGTCGGTAAGTTCTTCGATACCCTCGAGCTGCTTTACGTACTCGACCCACTCCATGCACCAGGCATCAAGACCACCCAAAAGGAACCCGTCTTCATCAACCTCAAACTTTTTCCCTTTGTACTCTACTACCGGCATAACGCCCTCCTTAATCCAAAAATTGTCTTTATGCGCTAGTTACTATAGGGAAAAACTCTTGTCAAGCGAGGCTAAAAAAGGCTTAGAGAAGCTTAAAAGCCCCCTCAAGCCCTTTTTTATAAAATTCTTCACAGCTATGACTTTCTCGCCCTTACTCTTCGATCTCCTCGCCCCAGAGGAGGGCCAGAAGCGGCCAGTGGGTGCGATCAAGACGTTTGAAACCGAGAGATTTGACGATCCGCAAGGCCTCTTCGAATTCTTCCTTGCGAAGAGGACGATCAAGCGGAGGATACTTATGAGCTTCTCCGGCAGGATGATAATGGCCCATCAGGTTTATGTAGGTGTTTAGAGAGATTTCCTCCCGCACGAAGGTAAAAATTTCTCTCGTGCCGGCAAGCCCTCCCGGAAGCACCAGATGCCTCAGGATGAGGCCCTTCTTCGCGAGCCCCCTTTCGTCCAGCTCAAGATCTCCCACCTGCCGATGCATCTCTTTTATGGCCTGCCGCGCCACCTCAGGGTAATCTGCCGCTCCCAGATATCTGGCCGCCACTTTTGGGTCCCAGACCTTGAAATCTGCCAGATAGATGTCCACGATCCCGTCGAGGGCCTTCAAGGTCTCTTCCCTGTCATAACTGCCGGTGTTGTAGACCACCGGGAGGCCAAAGCCCTGAAGAATGGCCTTTTCCAGGCCCTCCAGGATTTGCTTTACCTGGTGGGAAGGGCTAACCAGATTCAAATTGTGACAGCCCTGTGTCTCTAGTTCGAGCATGACCTCCGCAAGTCTTTCTGGAGAGATCTCCTCCCCCACCCTCTCATGGCTGATTTCGTAAGTCTGACAAAAGACACAGGCCAGGTTGCAACCAGAGAAGAAAATCGCCCCCGAGCCCCGTTCTCCCACAAGACAGGCCTCCTCGCCAAAATGGGGCTCATAACCGGCTATCTTGGGGGCCCAGGAGATGCCACAGAAGCCCATTTTCCGAACACGATCAACCCTGCATTTGCGAGGACAGAGACGACAGGCTTCCCGGTGTTTGGCGAGATCTGCTAAAGCTCTTTGGACACGAGGGAGCTTTTCGTTCAGAGCTTTTTCTTCCCCTTCATGTACTCTTCGAAGTGGGGGTAAAGTCGTCGGTAGGTGGCCACAATGTGCTCCGGAACCACCCTGACATCGGCAAAGACCGTCATAAAATTGACATCCCCTTCCCAGCGGGGGACGATCTGAAGATGGAGATGATCCGGTATCCCCGCCCCGGCCACCTTCCCCAGGTTAATCCCGAGGTTGAAACCATCCGGTTTCATTACCTCTCGCAAAATCCGTATACACGTGCGCGTGGTAAGCATCAGCGCGGCAAGCTCCTCTTCGTTGAGATCATCGAGCTCTGGAACGTGCCGCCTGGGAGAAACCAGGAGGTGCCCCACGTTGTAGGGAAACTTGTTCATGATAACGAGGGTCTTTTCATCCACATAAAGGATGAGTCTTTCTTCGTCGGGGAGCTTTATTTCAGGGGGGCAAAAGGGGCAACCAGGTTCTTTCTTCCCCAAGACATATTCCATGCGCCAGGGAGCCCAAAGGACCTTCATGCGTTCTCTCCGTTCACCAAAACTTCTCTGGGAAGGAACACCTCTACTCTCGTTCCCACTTTTTCTCCTTGTTTAAGAGTAAGGGTTCCTCCGTGCATTTCAACGATTTTTTTGGCTACCGAAAGCCCCAATCCGGACCCATAAGTTTTGGTGGTAAAAAACGGCTCGGTAACCTTTTTTAAATAGGCCTTTGGGATCCCCGTCCCGGAATCGACAATGCGAACGATGACCCCGTTGTCGATGAGAGTGGAAATCTTGAGGGTCCCCCCCTCTGGCATGGCTTCCAGGGCATTTTTGATCAGGTGGATAAAAACGAGTTGCATCTCCTTGGGATCAACATTGACTATGGGGTCGTGCCCCTCGCTCTCGAAGGCAACATGGATCCCATGCTCCTTGAAGGTGCCCAGAAAAAGGGTGAGGGCCGTTTGCAAGAGACGATAGAGACGCACCGGTCGCCTATCGAGTTCGATGGGACGCACGAACTCAAAGAGATCTTCAAGGACCCTCTCCAGCCTCTCCGCCTCTCGCACCATGGTTTTGAGATAGGATTGGAGGTCCGGAGGGATCTCCTTTTTGAGGAGCAGCTTGGAGAGACCACCCAGGGCAGAAATGGGATTCCGAATCTCATGGAAGATCTTGGAAGAAAGTTCCCCCAGAGCGGAAAGTTTCTCGGCTTCCACCAGAAGATATTTTTGGCGGTCAAGCTCCTGGGAGGTGCGGATCTTCTGTATGGCCATACTGGCAAGAAGGGTCATCGTCTCAAGAAAGTAGAGATCCTCCTGGGAAATGGGCCGTTTGGTAACGAAATTATCCACCAAGATGAGCGCATAGGTGGCCGGAGGAATATTCAGAGTCGCCAGAGCAAGCTCTTCCACCTTCAAGGTCTCAAAAAAGGGAGCGAGATCCTCGTTTTCTTCTCTCCGCAACAGGAGCGCTCCCTGCCCCTGAAAAAGCTTCTCAAAAAGAGGGGAATTCTCCGGAGGGGCCAGAGACAAAACTTCCAGAAGGCCCTTGAAAGAAGCCGAGGGGTTCTCAAAAGAAAGGCGGGCCTCCCGTATCATATCTTCAAAGGTGGGCTTACGAGCTTTGAGACTTTCCCAAATCTGAGAAGCTTCTTCTGGTGACGAAGGCCCAAGCCCCACCGCAGCACGGAAGAGATCCTGGCTTTCGTCCTTCTTCAAAACGAAAGCCCTGTTGAAACCAAGCCCTTCGGCAGCTGTAACCGCCACCAGGAGGGCCGCCCACAGATCTTCTTCGTCTTCGGCTTGCAGGAGTCGGGTGGCAAAATTCAAAGAAAGACTCAGAAGATCCTTTATACGGCAACTTTCATGGCCACAGCTACGAGAATCGAGATTTAAGGAAAGAAAATCTCTCATATAGGACGTTAAAAAAGGATTTCTAGCACTAATATCGGCCATGTTTTGAAAAGTCCTCAGCTTCTTGGAATCGTTTGAAACTTAGCATAGATCTCAGAAGAGGCAAAAACAAGAAAGAGGGCCTAGGAAGCATTATTTCTCCTTAAGCGCTTAAGCTTCAATGAAACTAGCCCTTCCGGGTAAAAAATCAAAATCAGCATCAAAACCATCCCGTAGAACACATCTTTGTATTCCTCGAAAAAATCAAGTATCTGCGGGAGAGGAGTCAGGAAGAAGGCTCCCAGCAAAGCTCCCCAGGGGCTCCCAGCCCCACCCACCAGGACCATGGTCACCACTTCTACCGAGTAAAAGATATCAAAGCTTTTCGGGCTTATAAAAGTGAGATAGTGGGCGTAAAGGGCCCCGGCCAGCGCCGCCAGAAACGCACTAAAGGTAAAGGCTGCCACCTTGTAGCGCACCACCGGAATCCCCAGGGCTCTGGCGGCCTGCTCGCTGGCCTTGAGAGCCCTGAGCTCCCGCCCCACCCTGCCCTGTAAGAGACGCAAGACACCCCACAAAAAGAAGAGCGTAACCCCCCAGATGAGATAGTAGTTGCTCCGGTCGTCGGCGAAACAAAAAGAGAAAACGCAAAAAGAGGGTATTCCCGGAAGCCCCGATACACCACCGGTAATTTCTTCGAGCTCCACGAGCAGAACGTAGACGATCAAATTTACGGCCAGAGTGGCCATCACGAGATAATGACCTTTCAACCTCAGAATGAAATATCCCAGGAACCAGGCCAGAAGAGACGTCAGGATGAGGGCCACCAAAGTGGCGAGCCAGGGATTGAGGGCGGCATACATTCCCAAAAGGGCCGAACCATACGCCCCCATCGCATAGAAAGCCCCGTGGCCCAGAGAAATTTGCCCCGCATAGCCGATGAAGACGGAAAGCCCGAGAGTTACCAGAGAATAAAGGCCAACAAAGGCCAATACGTTGAGATAGTAAGGATTGGTAATCAAAAGCGGGAGCAAGAGGATCAGAATGGCAAAGACAAAAAAGGTCCTCATAGTCTCTCTTCGGCTTTCCCTCCCAAGAGCCCCTGAGGCCGCAAAAGGAGAACCAAAAGCAAAACGCCGTATGCGATGAGATTCTTAAAGGAAGAAACGAGATAGGCTCCCAGCCCCTCCAGCATACCCAGGAGAAAGCCCCCGAGGAGGGCTCCACCAAAGGAGCCGTAACCCCCGAGAACCGCCGCGGCAAAACCCTTGAGGCCAATGTGAACGCCGCTCTCAAAGGAAAGAGGCCAGACCGGCCCGATGAGAACCCCGGCAAGCCCTCCCAAGGCCCCGGCAAGGGCAAAGCTCGCCGCCACCACCCACGGTACGGGAATACCCATCAAGGCTGCCGCCTGGGCATCTACCGCCACCGCCCTGATGGCCTTCCCCCAGAGGGTATAGCGAAAAAAGAAGTGCAAAAGGACAAAAGCCAGGAGAGTGATGCCGATTATCCAGAGATACTGGGGATCAATGGCAAATACCCCCAGAGAAATCTCTCTGGCATCCCCCACAGGCGGAAGGATAAGGGGCCTCTTGCCCCAAATCTCTTTGATGATCCCCCTCAAAAAAATAGATGCTCCCACGGTAATGAAGACCAGGAGGAGGATCTCCTTGCTGCGGGCACGTGAGAGGGCCAATCTTTCCAACAGGAGCCCCACCAGCGAGGCCGAAAGAACCGCTGCCAAAAAGGCCAGCCAATAGGGCATCCCCCAGGAGACCAGCACACTGTAAGCCACAAAGGCCCCGATGACCAGGAAGTCTCCCTGGGCGAAATTGACGATGCCGGTGGCATTGTGAACCACGCCAAAGCCCAAAGCGATGAGGGCATAGACTGCTCCCGCAGAAAGTCCGGCCAAAACGAACTGGGAGAGGATCAAAAGATCCATGGGAAGAAAATATCTAACCGGAAGAAGAGGGGGCGTAAACCGCCCAAATCAACTCTTCAAGGGGACGCTTGGGGACATGATGAACCCCATTTTCATCCCGCCAGTAGCGGATGTCTCCCCCGGGCGGAATATCCTCGATGACGACCTTCTCTTTGGGGCGCCCCAGAGCCACCACATGAAGAATTTCAAAGCGTTCCGGGATGTCGAATTCTTCGCGCAGCTCGTCGCGATCCACAGAGCCAATGATACAACCACCGAGCCCCCTTTCTACCGCTCCGAGGAGGATGTTCTGGGTGGCAATGCCAGCGTCCACCCCGAAGACCTGGGCGATTTCTTTGTCTCCCAGCACGATGATGTAAGCACTCGGGCGTTCCCCTTCTGCAGGACCCGGCCAATCCTTGAGATAGGCTGCCCAGTGAAGATGAGGGAAAATCCTGGCGTTGGTCTGGGGGTCGCAGGAAAGGATGTATTTCAGCGGCTGAAGATTCCCCGCCGAGGCCGAAAGACGGGCCAGCTTGATAAGCTCTTGCAACGTATCAAGCTTGATGGTGAAATCTTCTTCAAAGCGGCGATAACTCCGGCAACGCTTCACCAAGTTGTAAAGGCTCATTCCCCCTCCTAGTTTTCAGAAATCATGCTAGCTAAAGTATCGCGCAATTCTTCCAAAGTGAAGGGTTTGCTCAGGATCTTCTTTACTCCCCATTTCTCCAGAAATCTCTTGTCCTCCTCGCTGAGATAGCCGGTGATGACAAGGACCTTGGAGTCCAGATCCTTCTGCCTGAAGCGTCGCACAAGTTCCCGCCCCGGGATGCCAGGAAGGTTCAAATCTACCAGGAGAAAATCCGGTTTAAGGCCGCTTTCCAGCTTGGAAAGGGCTTCTTCCCCGGAGAGGCAATAGTGGACCTCAAAGCCCCTTTCTTTAAGGTAAGACACCAGAGATTGACCAATCTCTCTCTCGTCTTCCACGATGAGGACCGTACCCTCACCCACCTTGATTTGCGAGAAGCTCTTCAGCATCTGATGCAGATCAGAGACTTCCAGGTTGGTAAGGAGGGGGAGGTAAACAAAGAAGGAGGTTCCCACGCCCGGAGTGGTTTCCACCGCAATTGTCCCCCCTGCCCCTTCTATCAACCGCAGCGTCACAGAGAGACCAAGGCCGCTGCCGGCGCTTCCCATGGTACGCCACGTGATATCCTGGCCCGCACTCTTGCCTTTGGTGGTGAAATAGGGCTCAAAAATGCGGGGCAGAAGATCGGAGGGAATACCGGGGCCGGTATCCTCCACCACCAGACAGGCGTAAGAACCCTTGAGAAACTTCTTTCGCCCGGGGACGAAACCTTTGATGCTCTCTCCCTGGAACTCCTTCCAGAAGGTCCGCAGAGAAAGAGAGCCGTTCTCTCCCATCGCTTGAATAGCATTTAGAGAGAGGTTCAAGATGATCTGTAACAGCTGCCCCCGCCCCAGGGGCACGTAAAGAGAAGAATCTGAGAGTTCCAGACGCAGGTTGATACCGCGCGGGATGGTCTCCCTCAGAAAGGTAAGGGCCTCCCTCACCTGCTGGTTGAGTTCACAGGTACCCCCTTCGGAGATGGGAGAAGGCCGGGCAGTATCAATCAGTTGCCTCACCACCTGAGCGGCACGATCACACAAAGCCAGAATATCTCTTACGGTGGGAACATGGTTCTCATCGAGTTTGGCCAGCAACAATTCCCCCTTGAGACGGATAGCGGCCAGAATGTTGTTGAAGTCATGGGCAATTCCCGCCGAAAGAGTGGCAATGGCCTCCATCCGCTGCATCTGCACCAGACGATTCTGAAACTCGCGCTCCTTGGTAAGATCCTGGAAGAAAAAGACGTAACCGTTGATGTTTTCTTCCCCTTCTCCTGAGAAAGCCCGCACCTTGAGACTAATGATCCGGTCTTCCTTCCCTATTTTGGCCTCGCAATGAAAGACATCTTCCTTCTGAACGATCTCTTTGATGCGTTCCCGATCGAAGTTTCCCACCACCAGAGTAAGGAGGCTCGAAAAGTTTCTTTCAGGCGCCAGCTCGAAGAACTTTTCCGCGCGGGGATTGGCAAAGAGGGGTTCGAAATTTTCGTCTGTTACCACCAAGCCCTGATCCGTGGCCTGTTCTATCACCAGCTGAAGGATGCTCTGGATCCGGACGAGGCGCTTGCTTACCTCTTCGAGCTCTCGCGTCTTCTGGTGGAGAAGCTCCTGGCCCAGGAGCAGGGCCCTTTCCTTGAGCTCCCTTTCCACCACAAAGAGGTAATATTCCGCCCCCCTGCTCGCCGGCAGCACACTCTTGGCTCCTCGCAAAACGTAGGAGAAGGGATCCTCTTCGAGATCCTCCGCCTGCAACACGAAAAGCGAAAGATTGGGGTCGGCTTGCTTCACGAGAAGGAGTTCCTCCGGAGAGAAACTGGAAGAAATCAACCCGATGGAAAAATTGCCGTCCTTGATGGCTTCAACCGCCTCTTTAAGGCTCGAAAAATGCTCCAGAAGGAACCCGGCCTTTTTGAAGGCCTTCAGGAGAAACGAAAAATCTTCGCCTTCCGGGGAGAGCAGAAACATCCGGAAAGATTTTTTGTCATCCAGATGGAGACTCTGCCCCTGGAGGATCTCTCTTATCTTGGCCAAGAGTTCCTCCGGAGGGCAGGGATAACGCAAATAGCCTCCTACGCCGAGAGTACGCAAGACTTCTTCTATCTCGCTGAATTCGAGATAAGAGGAGATGATGAGGACTGGAACCTGGAGATTTTTCTCGAGAAGGTAACGGCAAAGCTGCCAGCCATCCATCTCCGGCATGTAGAGATCCGTGATGACCAGAGAGGGGACAAAACCGGCATTGATGGAGCGGATGGCCTCCACACCGTTTTCGGCCTCCTTTACTTTGTAGCCCTCCTTGCGCAAAAGAGAGGCGATGCGGAAACGCTGGACGGGTTCGTCATTGACCAGTAAGATGGAAGCCGTTTTGGTTGCAGCCATAAAATTTTTAGATTAATTCTAACCTAAGTTTAACTGACGATCGAGGTGCCGTATGACTAGTTCTCTTCTCCTCAGCATAACTACTTTCCTTTACCTTGCAGCGGCGATCTTTTACCTCTTGCACTGGATCTTTCGCTGGCAAAAAATGGGCCCCATAGCAACGGCCACCTGCGCCAGTGGTCTCCTCTTACATACTATCGGTTTCATTATGCGCTGGTGGGAATCCTACCAGCTCGGCTACGGACGAATCCCCCTTACCAATCTTTATGAATCTTTAATCTTTTTCGGCTGGACGACCATTGCAGTTTATCTTTATCTGGAATTTAAGACCAAAAATCGCGTTATTGGAGTCTTTGCCACACCTTTTGCCTTCCTGGCGATGGCCTATGCCTCTTTCTCCACCAACCAGGAAATTCAGCCCCTCATCCCGGCTCTCCAGAGCAACTGGCTAACCGTGCACGTCATCACCTGCTTCCTGGGTTACGCGGCCTTTGCCGTGGCCTGTGGCCTGGGGCTGATGTACCTCTTGCGCAAAAAGGCCCAGAGCAACCAGGGCATCTGGGCCTATCTCCCGGATCTCAAGACCCTGGACGAGCTCATCTACAAGACCATTCTTTTTGGCTTTTTCTGGCTTACCGTGGGAATCATCACCGGGGCCGTTTGGGCCGAACAGGCCTGGGGTTCCTACTGGAGCTGGGACCCGAAAGAAACCTGGTCCCTGATCACCTGGTTCGTCTACGCCACAGCCATCCACGCCCGTCTCATGCGGGGCTGGACCGGCACCAAGATCGCCTTCTTCTCCATCATCGGGTTCGTCTCGGTCCTCTTTACCTACTTCGGAGTAAACTTCCTGCTCTCGGGGCTTCACAGCTACGGTGCCGGCTAAACTCGCCTGCCACGGGCCTCCAGATCCCCTCTGGGCTGAGCAAAACCTTACGCGCCTCAAGGAGGCCCACCCGGCATTTCCGTGGCAGCAGCTGCCCCCGGCGGCGGTAAAGCGCCTGGAAAACCTCCTCGGTTTCTCTCCTTACGCCACCAACCTTTTAGTCCGACGGGAAGATCTCCTGAAACTTTTTTTGCAAGATCCCTTCCCAAAACCCCTGGGACCCC
>JAADDY010000049.1 GCA_013153725.1 Thermodesulfobacteriota bacterium | reverse complement strand
GGCATCCTAAGAAACTGCGGCGCGCCTTCGAGCTCACCAAGCGCCACTTCAGAAAGGACGTGCTCGAAGAAATCCTGAGGGGTTGAAGATGTGAGCGAAACGCTTCTTTGCTTGACTTTCGGGAAGAAACACCTAAAATTAGTATTGCCTGCGGAAAGTATCTTTTATTAAGCTCTCCTACCGAGCCTTCCTTATTGAGCAGGCGTCAAAAGCAAATCAAAGAGGTGTTGGTTATGTCCGAAGTGCAAGAAACTCTCAAGGAAGAACAGGAAGCTCCTATTGAGACTGAAACTCCCGAAAAAGAAGCCGAGGAGACAGTTCCCGCCGAGCTCGAAGAGAAACTCGACCCCATCAGTCTCACGGAACTCAGGCGAAAATCCCTGGCCGAACTTCAGGAGTTGGCCCAGAGATACGGGGTGGAAGGTCCCCTCTCCATGCGCAAGCAGGAAATCATCTATTCCATCATTCAGGCTCACCTGGAGCGCGGAGGTGAAGTAAGGGGTGAGGGAGTGCTCGAAGTCCTGCCGGAGGGCTTTGGTTTCCTCAGGTTCCCGGATTACAGCTACCTTCCCGGGCCGGACGATATCTACGTTTCCCCTTCGCAGATAAGGCGTTTCAACCTTCGCACGGGTGATACCGTCTCTGGTCTTATTCGGCCCCCCAAGGAGGGCGAGCGCTATTTCGCCCTTCTCAAGGTCGAGAAGATAAACTTTGAAGATCCGGAAAAGGCCCGCAACAAGATTCTCTTCGACAACCTGACCCCGATCTATCCCAACGAGTGGCTGAGGCTCGAGACTGATCCCGATAATTTCTCCAACCGCATCATCGATCTTTTCGTTCCCATTGGAAAGGGGCAGCGTGGCCTCATCGTGGCGCCGCCGCGCACCGGGAAGACCATGCTCCTCCAGAACATCGCCAATGGTATCACCCGGAATCATCCGGAGGTCTATCTCATCATCCTCCTCATTGACGAGCGTCCGGAAGAAGTGACGGATATGGAGCGGAGCGTACCCCAGGCCGAGGTCATAAGCTCCACCTTCGACGAGCCTCCGCAGCGGCACACCCAGGTGGCGGAGATGGTGGTGGAGAAGGCCAAACGTCTGGTGGAGCACGGCTACGACGTCGTGATCCTGCTCGACAGTCTCACCCGCCTGGCAAGGGCCTACAACACCGTCGTTCCTTCCAGCGGGAAGCTCCTCTCCGGAGGTATCGACGCCAACGCCCTTCACAAACCCAAGCGCTTCTTCGGTGCGGCTCGAAACATCGAAGAAGGTGGAAGCCTTACCATCATCGCCACCTGTCTGGTTGACACCGGAAGCCGCATGGACGAGGTAATCTTCGAAGAATTCAAGGGCACCGGTAACATGGAGATCCACCTGGATCGCAAACTCGCCGACCGTCGTATCTGGCCGGCGATAGACATCAACAAGAGCGGGACCCGTAAGGAAGAACTCCTCTTGCCGGAGGAGGTCCTCAACCGGGTCTGGATCTTGCGAAAGCTCCTTTCGCCTCTCAATCCCGTGGATTGTATGGAATTTCTCCTTGACAAAATGAAAGACACCAAAAACAATGCAGAATTCCTGGCGGCGATGAACCGCTAGCGGAAAAAGATTGCAGGAGGAAACGATGAAAAAGGGAATACACCCGGAATATTACAAAAAAGCGGTGGTCCGCTGCGCCTGTGGCAACGAGTTCATCGTGGGAAGCACCCTTCCGGAGATCAAAGTGGAAGTTTGCTCCAAGTGTCATCCTTTCTACACCGGAGAGCAGCGCATTCTTGACACCTCCGGGCGGGTGGAAAAATTTATGAAGAAGTACGCGGATTACTACAAAAAACTTCAGCTCAAAGAAAAGAAGTCCTAAGGCTAGATGGGTTTTGCCGCGCATTATCTCAAAAAACTGGACGCCGTTGAAAAGCGTTTCGAAGAGTTGACCAGACTTCTGGCGGACCCCGAGGTGGTGGGGGATCGCCAGAGGTATACCCAGCTTGCCCGCGAACACGCCGAGCTCTCCGAAATCGTCGAGACCTATCGCCAGTACAAGAAGATTCTCGAAGAAATCGCCGGCAACAGGGAACTCCTGGAGGACTCCGACGAGGAGCTTGCCAAGCTTGCCCGGGAGGAGCTCAAAGAGCTCGAGGCCAAGCGGGAAGAGCTCGAAAAGCGGCTCATGTTCCTTCTCCTTCCCAAAGACCCCAACGACGAGAAGAACATCATGCTCGAGATTCGGGCTGGCACCGGCGGGGAGGAAGCCGCCCTTTTTGCCGCTGATCTCTTTCGGATGTACAGCCGTTATGCCGAACGCAAGGGCTGGGAGGTCGAGATCCTCGACGTCAACCCCACCGGTCTCGGAGGGTTCAAGGAGATCATTGCCCTCATCAAGGGCAAAGGGGCTTACAGTCGTCTCAAGTATGAGAGTGGCGTGCATCGGGTGCAGCGCATCCCCGAGACCGAAAGTGGTGGCCGCATCCACACCTCCGCGGTTACGGTGGCGGTGTTGCCCGAGGCAGACGAGGTAGACGTGGAGATCCGTCCCGAGGATTTGAAGATCGACACCATGCGAGCCAGTGGTGCCGGTGGGCAGCACGTCAACAAGACGGAAAGCGCCGTGCGTATCACCCACATTCCCACGGGGATAGTGGTCTACTGTGCCAACGAGCGTTCTCAGCACCAGAACCGGGCCCGGGCCATGCAGATCCTGCGCACCAGGCTCTACGAGCTCAAGTTGCGCGAACAGGAAGAGAAGATCCAGGCCGAGCGCCGGAGCCAGGTGGGTTCCGGAGACCGGAGCGAGCGCATTCGCACCTACAACTTTCCGCAGAACCGTATTACGGATCACCGGATAGGGCTAACGCTCTACAAGCTGGAGCAGGTCCTCGACGGCGAGCTCGACGATATCATCGATAGCCTCAACACTTACTATCAAACCGAAGCCCTCAAGGACCACGAAACGGTGGAACAGGCGGCCTGAGATGATCCCCCGCATAGAAGACTATAGTTTCGGTCGCATCGTTATCTCCGGGAAGACTTACACCAGCGACGTCAAGATCATCCTGGACCGCATCGTGCCCAACTGGTGGCGCAGAGAGGGGCATTATCTCCACCCGGAGGACATCGAAGACATCCTGGCCTCCGAAGCCGAGGTTCTGGTGGTGGGCACCGGTGCTTACGGGGTGATGAAGATCGACCCTGCGGTGAAAGAGGCCTGTGCCCAAAGGGGTATGCGTCTTGAGGCCTACAAGACGGCTGAGGCCGTAAAGCGTTTCAACGCCCTGGCGGAGGCCGGAGAGAAGGTCGCCGGAGCCTTTCACCTCACCTGCTGATCCCTCCGATTTAGCTTTGCCAGAAGCCTGGGGCTGGCCCGAAAATACACTCTACGGCGTGGTCGGAGACTCGTTCGCTTTTTCTGGCCGGGGTGATAAATCTCACGGGCGGAAAGCTCCCTTACGAGAAAAGTCCCGAAATTCTGGAAGGTAACGTCTTCTCCCCGCAGGAGCAGATCCTGCAGGGCTTCAAAGAAGGTCTCCACCAGGAGGTATGCCCGGCGGGTGCTGATCTGAAGCCTCTGGGCCAGGAGGGTGGCCAGCTGCTGCTTGGTCATGCGGCGAGTTTGAGCCCGAGGGGGAGGCTTTCGCCAAAGAGGCGAGAGGCCTCCTTTTTGGCCAGAGGAAGGGGCCTTTCCAGGGCCTTGAGGGCCTCCTCGGAAAGCCCCAGTTCTCGGGCCCGGGCCTTGGCCTCCTCCTGAAGTTCTTCGGAAAGGTCTCTCACCCGGTCTCCGGTGAGGCGGCACATGGTAAGCAGTGCTTCGGCGCAGGTCCTTTTCTGTTTTTCTTTGGGTGGTTTCTGGGCCAGGGCCTGGAGAAATTTTCGGATCAGGGGTTCTGTCTGTGAGGCTGGCACGACACAATTCGCCGGCCCGTAAAGGAGCTCCCGCGCCAGCAATCTGCTAACGGCAAGGAGCAGGAAGCGGTCGTACTTCTTGAGGGCCTCCTGGAGCAGATGCTGGGCAAGCTCCAGTTTGACGGCTGGTTTTAGCCTTTCGAGATTTGCAAGACAGAGGAGCATCTCGCGTCTTTCCTGGGGAGAGACCCGCGGCGTCTTTGATTTTGAGGGCAAGAAGAAGGGCCTCAGTTTGGCAAAGAGCTGTTCCTGCTGGCCCTGGTTGAGCCCCCCGGCCACCCGGCGCCAGAAGATCCACCATTCCAGATTTACCGCCCGGTCACTCCGGTGAAAGGGTCCTTCAAAGTAAAGGCCCCAGACCTTTCGGAGCCGGAAAGGGTCAAGGGGGTCTCCATAGCCGGGACGCAGGGTAAAACCCGTGAGATTGAACCACCGGGCCTCGTAAGAGGCCTTTTTCTGCCGGACGTCCTTTAGCTCCAGAAGGGCGTCGGAAAGGCTGCGGAGCAGGGCCAGGGGCCAGCGGTCTTTTTCCATTTCAAAGATCTCTTCGAGTTTCCGGCTGAGCCGCGAGAGGGCTTCCTCTTCCCCTGCAAAGGCCCTTCGCACGGTGTCCAGGGCTTCGGCGAGCTGGGCCTCCTCTACCGGGAGAGAGGCCGTCTCTTCCTCCCTTTTGATCAGCACTCCTTCGGGATCTTCTTCTAACGCTTGCTCTTCTTCCTCACGGAGGCTGAACTGCAAGCGCCACCGGTGGGGAGTTTCCAGGGAGCAGCAGAAGGTCTCCAGGACTCCCACCTCTGAGAGTTCGACTTCGAGGCGCACGGGGATCTCTCTGATGCCGCTCTTCTTGCCGAATTTGAGCACGGTGGTAAGGGGAGGGAGCGCGGCGAAGTCTTCGTTTATTTCCACGATTTCTCCGAGTGCGTCTTCTCTCAAGGAGGAGGTGTAAAGGGGAAACTTGACCGGCCGGTTGGTAAGGACGTGAAACTTCTGAGGGAGAGTGAGGTGGTCTCCCTCCTTGGTGCCCTTGGGTACCAGGCAAACTGCCTGGGATCTTTCCCCTCCTTCCACCCCGATGTAATAAGCCCTCGGAAGGCCACCTCCCACGCGGATCCCGAAGCCCTCTCTTACCAGCCCGTAGTAGGCTGCACCGATGGCCACTGCCAGATCCAGGGAGACGGTCTCGAGTTCCCGGGGTTCCTTTTCGTACCAGCGGGTGATTTCTTCTCGCAGGCGCTTGCGAAAAAGAGGGGGCTTGAGGGCACCACCGTTGTAGAGGATGACATCGATTTTCTCTATTTTTCTTTTGTACAGAAAGGCTCCCAAGTGTTTGGTGATGGCCGGATCCCGGGCAAAGGGAAGCCCCCACTCACGCATGACCCGGGGCACCGATTCCACCCTGGCAAGTGAGGTGCCAAACTCGACGGGAGGGAAGAATTCCTTGAGAACCAGGTCCAGCAGTTCCTCCCTGGTGATCTTGGCCACCAGGGTATCTCCGATGAGGGAGCGTCCGCGCCCTGGAAGCCTTACGGCCTCTTCTTCCGGACCATCAGGCTCGAGGAGTTTCTCCTTGAGCTCCCGGCACAGGAAGGTGAGGGTCTGAAAGCGAGCGAAGTCCAGGCGGACGTTCGGAAGCTTGCGTTCGGCAAGGCGAGCCAGGGTGAGGTCTATGTTGTCTCCCCCGAGGAGGATGTGATCACCCACGGCGACCCTTTCAAGCTCAAGCCCCTTGGGGCCGCGTCGGACCTCCACCACCGTGAAGTCCGTGGTTCCTCCTCCCACGTCGCAGACGAGGAGGTGCTCCCCTTCCCGGAGTCTTTCCTGCCAGTCTTCCTCGTGGGCGGAGAGCCAGGCGTAGAGGGCTGCCACGGGCTCTTCGAGGAGGATCACCTTGAGCCCGGCCATTTCGGCGGCTTTGAGAGTGAGTTCTCGGGCCACTTCATCGAAAGAGGCGGGCACGGTGAGGACCACGAGCTGATTTTCCAGGCGAGCTTCGGGATCTTCCCGCGCCATCTCGTAGTTCCAGGCTTCCTTGAGGTGCTGGAGATAGCGGGAAGAGGCCTCCACCGGGGAGAGCTTTTCCACCTCTTCTTCGGCACCCCAGGGAAGGATACGGGCTTCGCGGTCCACCCCTCCGTGGCAGAGCCAGCTTTTGGCGGAAGAGACCAGGTGGTTTGGCAGAAGCGCGCCGTGATCCCGGGCAAAGGTGCCCACGGCGTAACGCCGGTCCGGATCCCACGGAAGCCCCAGATCTTCTTCCTCGTAAGGCCCCGGGAGATAAATGAAAGAGGGCAGGACCTGTCTTTTGCCCAGCCGCCCGGCCCCTACCAGCTGCGGCACTTCGAAGGTGCGGATGTTGAGCTCCGGGCCGGTTTCCTGGAGATCCACATAGGCCAGGGCGCAATTGGTGGTTCCCAGATCTATGCCAACGATGTAGCGCTTGGCCATTAATTGTGCCCTAGGAGTTCTTTGATCTTCTCCAGCAGATCTGCGGGGAGATAGGGTTTCTGGAAGAGAAAAACGGGCTTTTTGGTAAACTGCTTGACACTTGCAAACTTCTTCTCGTCGACATATCCCGTGGTTACGATCACCGGGCAGGAGAAGGCCTTTTCGTGGAAGAGGTCACAGGCGGTGCCGTCCGGTAGATTGCAGTCCACGATACACAGATCGAAAGAGTCCTTCTGGAGGAGCTGCCTGGCTTCCTGCAGATTCTTGGCGAAGGAGAGTTTCAGCTTGGGTTCGACGAGAGAAAAGTATTCCTCGAGCATTTCCACGATAAGGTCTTCGTCTTCAACAATAAGGATGCGGAATTCTTTTTCGGTTGCCATTTCCATGATCGAAGCTCTTTTTTCCTTTGCGCTAAAAATAACATTCTCCCATTTTCCGGGCAAATCACTTACTCACCAGCCTTTGCTGCGAGCTCTTTCTTCAGTTCTTCTCCTCGGCTGCGGTAGGCTTCGAGCCGGTTGAGGGCGTTGACGAGGGCCTTGATCCCCGCCGCCACGATATCGTAATCCTTCCCCAGGCCCGCGGAGCGCTTGCCAGCCTGGTCCTCTATCACCACGCCGCAAACACCGAGGGATTCGGTTCCCTTTCCGACGGCGTCGATGTGAAAGTCGATGAGGCGCAGGTCGAGGGGAGAGGAAGGCGCACGGTCTTCCTTGCCGAGAAAACGGTATCCCAGAGCCTGGGCCACGGCCTTGAAAGCGGCGTCAATGGAGCCCACGCCCACGTCTACGGCCTTTTTGGCCCCGCTTTCCCGGTCGATGACCTCTACCTGGGCCAGGGGTTTTAAGGGGGCACCGTAGAGGCTTGAGACGTAAGCCGCGCTTACTTCGTAGCGGTACTCTCCCTCCAGGAACTCGTCGAGCAGCACCCCTTCGAGATATTCGTCGGCCACGGAGCGCAAAACGTCCTTAACTTCTTTCCGAAAGCGTTCAAAGACCCGGGAGAGATCCTCCGAGGAGAGTTTCCATCCGCGGCTCTCCAACTTGAAGCGCACGGCATGTCTTCCGGAATGCTTGCCGAGCACGATGGCGCTCCCCGTCCAGCCCACCTCCTGGGGGTCCATGATTTCGTAGGTGCCACGGTGCATGATGACGCCGTGCTGGTGAATGCCAGATTCGTGGGCAAAGGCGTTTGCCCCCACGATGGCCTTGTTGGGCTGGACCATCATGCCTGTGAGCTTTGAGACGAGCTGGCTCGTGGGGACGATTTGCCGGGTGTCGATGCGAGTTTCAAGGGGCTTGCCCAGCACCTTGGCGAAGTAATCCTGCCGTGTCTTGAGAGCCATGACGATTTCTTCCAGGGCGGCGTTTCCGGCCCGTTCTCCGATACCGTTGATGGTGCATTCCACCTGCCGGGCCCCGGCCAGGAGGGCTGAAAGGGAGTTGGCCACCGCAAGCCCCAGGTCGTTGTGACAATGGACGCTGAAGCAGACCTCACCTTCCTCGAAGAGGTGGTAAAGATCGGCCTTTTTGAGGGCTTCGACGAGGTGTTTGATGAGGTCGTAATATTCTTGCGGCACGGTGTATCCCACGGTATCAGGGATGTTGACCGTTACTGCCCCGGCCTTTATCACCGCCACCACCACTTCTGCCAGATAGTCCCAATCACTTCGGGTGGCGTCCTCCGCGGAGAATTCCACGATGGGGGTATATTTCTTGGCGTACTTGACCGCTTCCACCGCCAGCTGGAGCACTTCTTCACGGCTCTTGCGAAGCTTGTACTGGAGATGGATGTCGGAGGTGGCAATGAAGGTGTGGATCCGCGGGGAGGTGGCGTTCCTGATGGCTTCCCAGGCCACGTCGATGTCTTTCTGGTTGGCGCGGGCAAGAGCCGCCACCTGCACGTCTCTTACCGTCTCCGCGATGGCCTTGACGCCTTCGAAATCCCCGGGAGAAGCTACGGGAAAACCCGCTTCGATCACATCCACGCGGAGTCTTTCCAGGGCCTTGGCAATTTCTTTTTTGTCCTCCACCGAGAGGGAGACCCCGGGAGACTGCTCCCCATCCCGTAAGGTGGTATCGAAAATATATACACGCGAAATCATGAGAGTTACCTCCTCGCCATAACTTACTGCTTTAAAGTTTTTCTGAAAACGGAAAATTTAAGCTTGAGAAGAAACCACTACCCTCTGCCCCCGCCTGGCGCGGAGGGCAAGAAGGAAGGGCCCGGAAAGGGCGTAGAGGAGGAATCCCACGAAGAGGGTTACCGGGGGCTCTGCGGCTACTACGGTGAGGAGAAGCACAAAGACCACCAGAGAATAAAACGGATGTTTTTCGGCAAAATCCAGTTTTTTGAAGGAAAAATAGGGTATTCCGCTTACCATCAGGTAAGAAATGATATAAACCATTACGAGAATCGCAACATGTTTGACCGGTGAAGATAGCCCGTACCAGTGGGAGAACAAGACGGTGGAAGCCAGGAGCCCCGCGGCTCCGGGGCTTGGAATGCCAGAAAAGTAGGTTTTTTCTTTCAGGGTTTGAACATTGAACTTGGCCAGGCGCAAGGCTGCCGTGGCCACGTAAAGGAAGGCCGCCAGCCACCCGTAACGGCCGTAACTTTTGAGGGCAAAGGTATAGATCAGGACGGCGGGAGCCACGCCAAAGGAGACCAGATCGCACAAAGAATCGTACTCCAGGCCGAAACGGCTGGTCGTCCTCGTGTAACGGGCCACGCGTCCGTCAAGGATGTCGAAGATGATGGCCACCAGGATGGCCACCCCGGCCCGAAGATACTGCCCTTCGATGGCGGAAATGAGGGAGAAGAAACCGCAAAAGAGGTTCCCCGTGGTGAAAAGGTTGGGAAGAATCGGGATACGATCTCTCTTTTCTCTTTTGGGACGTTTAGCTCTGTTCATTTTGTTGCCAGGGATAAAGAACAAGCGGGCTCTCTCCGGCACGTACCCGATGCCCCAGATTTACCAGCAAGCGTGCCCTGTTGGCGGGCAGGAAGATATCTACCCGGGAGCCAAACTTGATGAGCCCGAGGCGTTCACTCACGATGATTTCATCGCCCTTTTGAACGAAAGGCACGGTGCGGCGGGCAAGGAGC
The DNA here is from genome assembly GCA_013153725.1 of Thermodesulfobacteriota bacterium. GTDB lineage: Bacteria > Desulfobacterota > Thermodesulfobacteria > Thermodesulfobacteriales > Thermodesulfatatoraceae > Thermodesulfatator. Next base: position 6,487 of record JAADDY010000049.1, on the reverse strand, counting down.
CCTGCCACCTGAACCACCAGAAGGGGCAGTCCGTCGAGCCGTTCGATGAGGTAGTAGTGCTTTTCGTTCTTCTCAAAGGCCTCCTCACGGTCTGCCGGAAGGAACTTTCCCGGTTCGTGCCAGGTGTCCAGCACCCGGCCGGTTACCGGCGAGCGGTTGACGTGGACGTCGAAGATGTTCATGAAAATGCCGATCTGATAGGCTTCCTGCTGCAAATAGCGTTCTTCTTTGACTTTCTTAAGGGTCACGATCCGGCCATCTGCGGGTGAGACGATGATCTCCCGGTCGAAAGGAGGGTAGCGATCCGGATCCCTGAAGAACCAGGCCATGAAGAGTGAAGTGCCAAGGCCGGCATAAAGAAGTTTCTTCTTCTGGGTGAAATGCCCAAGGGTGGCCCCAAGGATTCCCGGGACCAGGGCGTATGGTATTCCAATCTTGTTTATCATAGCGGTTTCTCCAGCACTTAAGCGGCTTTTAACCAGAAATTGAGGGATACGTAAAGTCAAAAATTTGCAATCACTTTTTGAAATTCCTTGAGCATCTTTTGGAGTTGCGCAAAATGCTCTTTAGCCGTTTCCAGATCAGCCGCTTTTTCTAAATCATAAGCCAAGAGGCGAGCTCTTTCAAAAAAGATGGTGGCGCAGGCCCCTTTCAGGGCGTGAGCCTTTTCCCGAACCAGAGGGAGATTTCCCTCGGCAAGGGCCTTTTCGATTTCGGAAAGGAGGCTCTCCGAAGAGAGTTCGAAGACCTGAAGGAGTTCTCTGGCTTCTTCAGGAGAGTCCATCTCTTCGAGAAAGGTCTCTTTTTGCCAGTCGAGAGAATCTTTCATATTTCCCTAAATCGGAGTTTTCAAATTTTCGATTAAGCCCTCCGGCGGAGAGGGCAATATTTCTCCTCCCCCGAGGACGAGGTCCTCTTCATAAAAGACGGCGAATTGCCCCGGTGTGACGGCTTCCTGGGGGCTTTTAAAGGAGATCTGGGCTTCGGAAGGGGAGAGAAGTTTTATGGATGCCGGGGCCTCTTTGTGACGATAACGTATGCGCACCAGGGCCTCGAAACTTTCACGCCGGTAGGCCGGGCACACAAAATGGACGCCTCCCACCCGAAGATCCTTGCGTTTGAGGTATCTCTTGGGGCCAACGATGAGGCGGTTTCTTTCGCGGTCTAAGGCCACCACGTAATAGGGCTTACCCAAGCGGATCCCCAGCCCTCTCCTTTGCCCGATGGTATAGGCAAAGAGGCCCTGGTGTCTCCCCACCACTCTGCCATCTACCGTGACGATTTCGCCCGGCGGAAAGTCTTCTCCAGCAAAGAGCCGCCTGTAATCGCCCTGGATGAAGCAGACTTCCTGGCTCTCAGGAGAAGTGAGATTAAAAAGACCCAGTTTTACAGATTCCCTGATGACCTCCTCCTTCTTCCATTCCCCCAGCGGGAAGAGGGCCCGGGAGAGCTGTTGCTGGTTCAGAAGCGCCAGAAAGTAAGACTGATCTTTGTCTCGATCGCGACCTTTCAGGAGTTCGTAACAGGAATTTATTTCATTAAAGCGGAGGCGCACGTAATGGCCGGTGGCCAATCGGGAGGCCCCGAGCTCCCTGGCTTTCTCCAGCAGGAGGCCGAATTTGATCTCGCGGTTGCAAATGATGCAGGGGTTGGGAGTTAGTCCGCGGCGGTATTGTTCCTTGAAATAACTGACGATTCTTTCCTCGAACGGTTTCTTGAGGTCGACTATCTTTAAAGGAATCTTCAGCAGGTCGCAAATTTTCTGGACCCGGGCTATTTCTCTCTCGGGATCCGGTTGAGAGAGGCGGGCAAAGATCCCAAAGAGTTCTTTGCCCTCTTGGCGCAGGAGGTGAGCGGCAAAGGAGCTATCGACCCCTCCGCTTAAGGCGACGGCAATCATCTAGTAACCAAGTTCAGCCACTTCCTTGCGAAAACGGACCTCCATGGCCCTTACGATACAGGTGGTCACGCAGAGTTCGCAGCCGGAACACCTTTCGGGGTCAAACTTTATTTCCATCGTTTTGCGGTCTACATGAAGGGCTCCCGTGGGGCAAACCGCGGTGCAAAAACCGCAGTGGATGCATTTTTCTTCGTTTTTCTGAATTTCCTGGCCAATGGTCTTGATTTCAACCCCCAGCTCCCGCAAAAAGGCCAGGCCTTTGTTGAAGTTTTTGGGGTGCCCTGCGAGTTCGATGATCATGAGCCCCTCTTTGCCCGGAAGGATGGTGGCCTTCAAAATGTTGAAGGAAAGGTCGAAATCCTTCACCAGCCGGTAGACGATGGGCTGGTCGACTATTTCCGCCGGAAAGCGCAGGACCAGGATGCGTTTATACATGGGAGCCCTCCTTTCTTACTTGGCGAAAACGTTCGAGGTCCAAAGCTGGGTCAAGCATTTTGGCGTTGGTGAAGTAAGTTTCCGCCTCCTGGGGTAGCCCTAGAGCCAACAGACAAGCCCCGATGTTGGCATAATCCAGCGCTCTTTGAGGATCGAGGGCCACCGCTTGAAAATAGGCTTCCAGGGCGGCTTCTGTCCGACCCTCTTTGAAATTGATGGTACCCAGAAGATTGTATAACTCAGGCATTGGCGAAAGACCAAGAGCTTTTTCCACAACTTCTCTGGCGGCATGGAAGTCTCCGGCCTGGAGAAGGGCGTGGGCCAAATGGCAATATATGGCGGGGAGATCCTCCGGGTAAGGGGAAAGGGTAAGCGCTTTCTCAAAACAAGAAGCCGCCTCTTTCCATCTTTCCAGTTTGCTGAGGACCTGCCCCCGGGCACTCTCCACGTAGTAGCGAGAGATTTCCTTGCTCAGGGGTTCAAGGATGGAAAGTGCGAGCTCGGCGGGCAAATAGAGGGCCACCGTGCGGACGAGCTGATAGAGGGGAGGGATCTTGATCCTTTCGCGGAAATGGACCCCCGGGATGACGTTGTACACCACCGGTACCCGAAGCTCCGGGCTCGTTGCGTCGAGGAGATAGAGGGTAAACCCCTTTTCCGCCAGAGCCAGGGCCAGTCTTTGCAGTTCTTCGGCGTGGTCCGGTGCGGAAAGATCGGGGAGCTCTCGAAGGGAGACTTCTCCGTCCTTTTCCAGGAGATGGGCGGCCTCTTCCAGGGTGGCGTACTTGGGAAGCCCGCTTTCCAGATATTTTCCGTCCGTGTCGAAATCGCCTGCCAGCTGGGCCACTTCGGTGAGAGCCCGCACCAAGGCCCTTTCCGGGGAGGTGGCGGTCCCTGCGGTGTAAACGATTTCGGAGCGGTGCGGAAAGGTGGAAGGATCATAAGCCAGGGCGCCGATGGTGGCCACGGGCATGCCAAAGGTGAAGTCGCGCAAAAAGAGCTTTATCCCGAGGCGCTGGAAACAGGAAAGCAGGGCCTCTGTTTCCGGGCTCACACCGTCTAACACGACCTCCCGGAAGGGTGTCTTCTGGAGACTCGCCAGGGCGGAGGCGTGACGTTCGATGAGCTCGCAGGTTCCCTGAACCGCGGCCTCGGCGTAAGTGTTTCCGGCAGACGAGCCGTTGTACTCGTAAAGGAGCCAGAACCAATAGATGGGAAGCAAACGCCGCCGCTTTCGGTGGACCTCAAAGGCCGGTGCCAGATGGAAGGGGATCTCGGGCAAGATCCGGCGGCAAAGGTTTGAGGCTTCCTGGTCTTCGGAAGGGTCCTCCACCGAAGAAAGGAGATCTTCCGCGGAGATGGCGTCTTCGTGTTCTTGCAAGGGAGCCAGCAAAAAGTTGGCCTGGTTTCTGATGTAGCGGAAGAGGCTGTATCTTTCGGCAAGTTCCATGAGAGCGCTGGCCTGGGCCAGGGGTTCCGTGGCTCCTTTGCCCATCTGTTTGACGTTTCCCGTGACGGAAAGCCCTTCGGCTCCGTAAAGACTTATGTAAACGGGGATCCCTAGCCGGCCCTTGTCCACCCGCCTGAGTTCCTGGAAGATGTCTGCCCCGGCTTCCTCAAACCTCTCCGTGACCCAGCGGATGGTTTCCTCCGGGGAGCGGGCCTTGTCCGCAAACTTTTTGGGGGAAGGTTTTAGGAACTTTTCAGTCATGTTTTCTGTCATGGCTCGATCTATTCCGCACAAATTCGTAACAGTGTCGTTGTGGCAGCGTGCTACCAGAACACAAATAAGTCATTGCGAGCGGAGCGAAGCAACCCCTCGAATCGCCACGGAGGCTTCGCCACCTCGCGATGACGTTTTGTCATATAAAGGTGCTCCCATCAATAAACAAAGCTGCCAACAATATAAACGGAAGGAGAGGGCTTGCCTAGCAAAGGCTAGCAAAAAGGTAGGATTTGGAAGCGAAAAAAGAGGGGGGATTGCCCCCCTCTTCTCAGGCCTTAGACCTCAAGCTTTAGGCCACTTTGATTTCGATCTTGCGAGGCTTCTGAGTCTCCACTTTGGGGAGAAAGATACGGAGTACCCCTGCTTCCATCGAAGCCTCGACCTTGTCGAGATCGAACTCCGGCCCGATGGTGAAGGCCCGGAAATACTCGTTCCCGCGTAACTCCGCGTAAAGAGGCTGAACGTCTTCTCCTGGCAAATCAACGATCTCCCCACGCATCTGAAGGACGTTGTCTTCAATTTTTACTTCCAGGCTCTCTTTGGTGACACCGGGCATATCGGCGACCAAAATAAGTCCGTCGTCGGTCTCGTATATGTCGACCGGCGGGATCATCGGAAGCTCACGCTTTACCGCCGGTGTGGCCTCTTCTCTGGTAGCGAGTTCTTTGGTTTCTTTGTCAGCCATGGTATCCCTCCTTTTTGTCAATTTTTAGCAGCTGGCTTTTACTTCGATCTTGCGGGCTTTCTTTTCTTCGCGTTTACCAATCCGCACTTTGATGATGCCATTCTGGTAAGTAGCTTCGACCTGTGACGGATCTATGGATTCAGGTAGAGAGATCGCCCGCGTAAAACGCCCACTAAAACGCTCCTGACGGTAGTAACGGCTGGGATCCACCTTCTCTACCTTGAGTGCCTTGGTGGCGTCTCTTTCGCCACTGATAGAGAGAATGTTTCCTTCGATTGAGAGATCGATTTTGTCTAGCTCGACGCCAGGGGCGAATAGATACACGTAAACCGCGTCGCTTGTTTCCCCGATGTTGATTACCGGGAAAGTAGCCCGTGCAATAGTCCTTACAGGAACAAACGGGCTTGCCATTTCAAGCAGGCGGTCTACTTCTTCCTGTAATCTTTCAAACTCGCGAAAAGGATCAAAAAAGTCTACACCCCATCCGATCGGCATATTACCACCTCCTGATTTTTTCCGAATTTGTTTTCTTTTCTATGGTGGAAGATAAGCATCGTCTTTCTTAATGCAAGATAGGGATGCGCTTTTGCTGCTAAAAATTAGTTTTCTTGAGAAGGAAAATAAAAACTTGCAAAATCTAAGAAAAATTTTTGCCTTCTGAGGCAACTTGATTTATCATGAAGGGCCATGAAGATCGTGGCCATAGAACCAAAAAACGTTAGGACGCATGTGTTTTCGGCCTTTAAACTGCCCCGCCTGGCGATGCCTCTCTTGGGAACCATCCTGCGGGACAAGGGTCACGAGGTCAAAGTCTTTCTCGAGGAGCTGGGTTCCGTGGACGAGGGGGCCGTCAAGGATGCCGACCTGGTCCTCGTTTCCACCATCACTTCCACTGCTCCACGGGCCTATGAGATGGCTGATCGTTTCCGCAATCTTTACGGAAAGACGGTGGTCATGGGCGGGGTGCACGTCTCTTTCGTCCCGGATGAGGCCATCCAGCACGCCGATTTTGTGATCCGGGGAGAGGGGGACGAGACCATCGTAGAGCTGGTAGAGGCGATAGAGGCCGGAGGGCCTTTTGACCATATCCTGGGTCTTACCTGGCGCCGTAATGGAGAAGTGGTCCATAATCCCCCGCGCAAAGGGGTTACCGATCTCGATAGCCTTCCCATCCCGGACTTTAGTCTCATCCCCGGGGTGAACCCGAAGAAGATGCGCATCTACCCCATGATGACCTCGCGGGGCTGTCCGCACGCCTGCATCTTCTGTTCCGTGGCTCCCATGTTCGGGAGGCGCTATCGCTTTCGAGACAAGGCCCTTCTTCTGGAGGAGCTTGACCGCATAGAGAAGGGGCAGCACGTCTTCTTCTACGACGACAACTTCACCGCCCACCGTCCGCGCACCAAAGAGCTGCTCGAAGGTATGATCAGGCAGGGATTCAAGGGCAGCTGGTCTGCCCAGGTGAGAATCGACATCTACAAAGACAAAGAGCTCCTGGAGCTCATGAAGCGCAGCAACTGTTTCCTGGTCTACGTGGGTATCGAGTCCATCAACCCCGAAACCCTGAAGACCTACAAGAAGGGGCTCACTTACCAGGAAATCTACGAAGGGGTAAAGGTTCTCCACAAGCATGGTATCAGAATCCACGGCATGTTCGTGATCGGGGCCGATACCGACACCCCGGAGACCATCCAGGCCACCCTGGATTTTGCCCGTGACGTGCGCCTGGATTCGGCCCAAT
>JAADDY010000095.1 GCA_013153725.1 Thermodesulfobacteriota bacterium | reverse complement strand
GCTTCCGCGGCCCGGAGCTCGAAGCCTTTACCCCTTTACTCAAGATCGGGGAGTTAGTACACGTAGGGAAGAACACGAGCTTTGGCTTCGGGGGCTACGAGATAGTGTGAACGGTTTAAAATATATCAAGAAGGGGCCTTTCGGCCCCCGTCTTAAGCGCTCACTAAGGCCACGGTGGGCCTTTCAGCCAGGTGAAGGACGCGCGAAGAGACACTTCCCAAGATGAGCTCCTTCAAGCCCGATTTTCCCGTCCTTCCCATCATGATGATATTGAAATGGCCTTCTTCGGCAGCTTTCACGATCTCTTCGGCCGGGTCACCATAACGCAGCTCTGTTTCCACGATTTCTGGAGGCACCCCGTTTTCCAGAAGAATTTCGCGCGCTTTTTTAAGAACCTCCTGCTCTTTTTCGGAAAGTTTCCCAAGATAAGCCGATTCCACCACGTATAAAACGGCAATTTTCACCACCCCTTCGGGAAAGGCCCGTGCAAGCCCTGAAGCTTCTCTCAGCGCGTTTCCGGCATAATCTGAACCATCAAACGGAACTAAAATCTTCGGCACCGGACAGTGTTCGAGGTCTATCTCTTCTTGCCCCACAATGTAATCCGTGTGTCTCCCTGGACGGTGGGTAACAGCATAGCTACAGCTCCCAAGGACTCGTTCTTTGATGGCTGAACGGCGCCGCCTCCCCATAATGATGGTGCGAATATCGTGTTTGTTGGCAAAGTTGCTTATCTCCTTGGTGGGGTCACCCTCGATGATCTCTTTTGAAATGACACATTTTACACCCGCCTGTTGAAGAATCTTTTCCGCTTCGTCCAGGAGAGGACGGATCTCCTTTGAGATGTATTCCTCTGCCAGGCGTTTAAAGAGGGGGCTTTTTATCAGTTCGGCCACCCTGGTATCGATATTGGCGGCCATCTTCTCTATGAAGGAAACTCCCAATACGTGTAAAAGGATGATCTTTTCCACCACTCCCTCGGAGAGTGGGGCCAGAAGGCAGGCCGCAAATTTGATAGTACGTTCTGAAGCGTCACTTTTATCAATAGGGATGAGAACCTCTCGCATATTGGGTAGGAGCTGAGCGATATCTTTCATGAAAAACATCCTCCTCTAAGTCTTTAATAGAAAATAAGGAGCCAAGCGTTGGCAATGGCTACACTGATGACCATATAGATGAAAGCCACTTTCATGAAACCGAAGAAAGTAACCCGGTGCCCGGCGGCTTCGGCAATTCCCAGAGTAACGACGTTGGCGCTGGCGCCAATCATGGTGCCGTTTCCGCCAAAGCAAGCTCCAAGCGCCAGAGCCCACCAGAGAACCCCGGACTCGGCCCCCGGGATGACCTTCGTAAGGTAAGCCGTAATGGGCAGCATGGTAGCGGTAAAAGGAATGTTATCCACAAAAGCACTCATGATGGCTGAAACCCAGATGATCAAGCACACGGCTTTCACCAAACTTCCGGCAGAAAGGTGAAAGACACCATCGGCAATCATATCGAGGAGGCCCACATCCTCTACCGCCCCCACCAAAATGAACAGAAAGATAAAGAAAAGCAGGGTGGGCCATTCGATGTCCTTCTCGATGAGATGGAGGAGATCTATCTTCTTTGTTACGAGCCCGTAAGTAAACAGCACACTCGCGCCAAAGAGGGCGGCGATGGAAACTTCCATGTGAAGCACACCGTGCAAGAGGAACATAAGAACCACGATACCCATCACAAAAAGACCGAAAGCAAGCAGCGAAGCGTCGGTAATGCGATATTCCTGCCGCAACTGTTCTATAAAGGCCTGCACGTCTTTTATCTTTGCCTTCCCGTACTCGCGATTGTAAACGAGCTTGGTATAGACAAAGAGCACTACCATCGAAATGAGGCATACCGGAGCCAGGTTCTTCACGAAATCCATAAAGGTGAGTCCGGCATAGGAGCCGATCATGATATTGGGAGGGTCGCCAATAAGGGTGGCCGTGCCCCCAACGTTTGAAGCCAGGATTTCAGGAATCAGAAGCGCCAGGGGATTTATACCGAGAGAAAGGGCAATTTCGATGGTAACCGGAGTCAAAAGCAACATCGTGGTCACGTTGTCGAGAAAGGCCGAAGCAATGGCGGTAAAAGTCATGAGAATGATGGAAAGAATGATGACGTTTCCGCGGGCCAGTTGATAGCATTTGTAGGCGCACCACTGGAAAACCCCTGTGTTCTTGAGAATGCCAACGATGATCATCATGCCCATGAGGAGGAAAATGACGTTCATGTCGATGCTGTGAATGGCACTTTCATAGGAAAGGATGTGATATTCGGGATTCCACGTGCCCAGGGTGTAACTGATGAGAAGCATCACCGAGGCTCCCAACATGGCAGCCAGAGTACGGTGGAGGAGCTCGAAAGAAATGAGCACATAGGCCAGGATAAAGACCACCGTGGCAATCCAGAATGCCGGGCCTTTGACTCGTGGAATGATGATCTCGATCTTCGCGTAATACTCTCCATCTTTTAAGGCAAAATCCTCGGGTTTAAGCTTTAAGATGGTCTTCTTGTAACTCGGTTTGAAGATTTCCAGTTCGATGTGCCCTGAAGTTATGACTTCGCGTGGCAGTTCAAGCTCTATTTGAAAACTGCCGTCGAATTCCGTAGTAAGGGTGCCACCGTGAGCCTGATGCCCTCTGGCAGGGAGGTGAATCTCTTCTCCGTTTACCAGAACCTTGATCTCTGCATCCGGCACCCCCTTCTTGTGAGGATTCAAAATGCGGCCAAATATGTTCAGACGCGCAAGATCGTTATCTCCGCCACCACTTTCTGAAAACGAAGCCCACACCGAAGAAACCAGCCCCAAGAAAAGCACGAGAACCAGCAAGCATCTTCTCATCTAAGGATCCTCCTTACTGTACGCGCTAAATTCGCTGTTTTAGAAGCTTATCGGATTTTTAGGGAATTTTTAAACAAAAGCCCGGCCTTGAGGCCGGGCTTTGCAAACAAGCCGATTCAACGGATCGTCAACAACTTGAGAGTGAGCGCCTAATGACCGCCTACCCCGGGCAAAATAATGGGTTTCAGGATAGCGAAGAGATATTCCACCACCAAGATGAAGAAAAGAAGCACCAGCACCTTGTGGGTAGCTCCCACTTTAGGCCAGGCCGCTATAATAGCTGCAAACGGTGCCAGGGCCAGGATACAGATCCCGAGCATCGAAAGACAATCCATGGCGGTGAGGTTCTTCAGAAACCAGTCGTACCCGGAAATATGGATCCCTACCACCTCCTGCCAGAACTGGACCACCGGCAAGTGCCAGTGGGCAATAGCTGCTTTGATATCGACGAAGGAAGAAATGCCCACCAAATAAAGGAGACCAAATATTATCATCACCGCGATACCGATGTAGGTGACGATCTCCATCACTTTGGCAAATATCAAGTTTGCCGGATCGACATGGATTTGATTTTTTTCAGCCATATCTAGACCTCCTTATGCCAGATTAAATGATGTGAAGACCCTTCAGGCCCTTGACGATGTTCAAAGCCGCAGCGAGGAGCATAATCCCCATCACCAAGATCTTCACAAAAGCGGGCTTGGCCTTAACAGCCAGCTTGGCACCGATGCGCGCTCCAATGGTGATCCCCAAAACCGAGGGTACGACGATCAGGGGAAGAACCGCCCCCTTGGCCAGGTAAATCCAGGCCGCCGCCGCGTCGTTGATGGCAATGATGGTCATGCTGGTTGCCACTGCTACCTTAATCGGAGCTCCCATAATAAGGTTGAGCACAGGAACGTTGGCCCAACCGGCTCCCAGACCAAACATACCGGCAATGAAGCCCACCGCCGCAAAGCAAACAAGACCTATAGGAAGCCTCGTGACTTTGTACTCCATTACTTTGCCAAGAGTGGGTTCAAACCAGCTTCCGGTAAGGGCCAGAGCTCTTGAAAGAGGATCTTGCTCTTTGACCTCCGGAAACTCCACTCTTTTGGAGGTGAGCATCACCACAAAAATTATCAAGAGAACCAGACCCAAAGCGATGGTGATGTAGTACTTACCGGAAGGGAAGGCGTTGGTTATCCAGAGACCGACGATACCTCCGAGGATGGAGGTCACCATTGAAACGCAAACCAGCGGGGTCATGATGCGGATGTTGGCAAGCCCTTTTCTGATGAACTGAGGGGTGGCGGAAAGGGCGCTAGTAAGGGCCATGATGAGACCGGCCCCACGAATGAAGTCCACACTAAAAGGAAAAAACGCGGTGGAAAGGGGGACGAACAAAACTCCACCGCCGACCCCTGAGAGGGGAGCAATGATCCCGATCACAAAGGTGAAACCAAAAAGTATAAGGGGCCACATCCACCAGGCTAAACTGGAACCCTTGGCCCCTGCGGCTTTTAGAGCTTCATGGGCCATCTCTCCTGACGAGTGCTCCTGGGCCCATACTAAGGCGCCGCAGTATAAGAAGAACAAGAGCAAAAGAAACAACCACCGCCGAGATGAAACACGCATTTTTAAAAACCTCCTTAGCTTGAATTTTGGGCGCTCGCACACCGCCTCACCCATAACTCTCCCGCAACACCTTGTCAAAGGCATTAAAGGCTCAAATGAGGTTATAGAGGAATCTTAGAGTCGATTTGAGGGAGAGAAGACGGACTTCATTTCGGTGATCAAAGCGTCAAGGACGCGGGTCAAATAAAATTGATTGTTTTAATCAGTTCTTATTTAAGTTTCCTTACGAGAAAGGGCTTGGAGATCCTCCTTTCGCCCCAGGAGGTAGAGTTCTTCGTCCTTGTCGATAACATGATCTGCCGAGGGGAGAAGGATGAGGCGCCCGGTGTGTTTGTTGCGAATGGCAATCACGTAGACGTGATAACGGGAACGCAGCCCGAGCTCCTTGAAACTTTTCCCCACAAACTCCGGAGGTGGATCCATCTTGGCCACGGAGAAGTCCGGAAGGAGCGGGAGAAAATCCACGATGTTGGGAGTAACAAGGGCCTGGGCTTCTTTGATGGCGGAATCCTTTTCGGGAATCACAACACGATCCGCACCTATAAGGGAAAGAATGCGGGCGTGATCTTCGTCGTTTGCTTTGGCCAGGATGAACTTGCAGCCGAGCTCCCGGAGATAGAGGGTTATCAGGATGCTTGAGGCCAGATCCCCGATGGCCACGATGACTCCGGCAGCGTCCTTTACCCCGAGCCCCTTTAACACTTCCTTTTTGGTGGCGTCTCCCACCACGGCTTCGGAGACGTACTTGCTGATCTCCTCCACCAGGCTTTCTTCCTTGTCCATACAGAGCACGTCTTGCTTTTCTTCAGCCAGTTTTTTGGCCAGGTAGAAGCCAAACTTTCCGAGACCTATGACAACGTATTTAGCCATCAGCCTATCATCACCTCTTCTGGAGCATAGTGGTAAGGGCGCGGAGGTTTTATCTCCGCCAGAATGGACAAGAGAGAAAGAAGCCCTACCCTTCCAAAGAACATGGCCAGAATAAGAACTATCTTCCCGAAAACGGAAAAATGCGGCGTAAGCCCTGTAGAAAGCCCCACTGTCCCCAGAGCGGAAACGGTTTCAAAGAGGGTGGCCAAAAATTCCCCGTGCGCAGCATAGAAAGGAAGGATTGGCAGGGCCAAAGAGAGAACAAGATGAAAAAGCACCACCACCGTGACCGCAAAGACGAAAAGGGTCATGGCCTTGGAAACCTGTAGCTCGGGAATGGTGCGTTTGAGAACCACCGTCTTAGTATAACCTCTGAACCTGCTGATGGCTGTAACCCAAATCACCGCCATAGTGGTCGTCTTTATACCGCCTCCGGTGGAGCCCGGGCAAGCTCCGATGAACATCAGCAAAACCAAAAGATAGATGCTGTGTTCGGAAAAAAGAGAAAGGTCAACCGTATTAAAGCCCGCTGTCCGGGCGTTGACACTGTGAAAAAAGGCCGTCAACACCTTGCCAAAAATTGAAAGCTCACCAAAAGCAGAACTCCATTCAAAAAGCAGTAACACCACACTTCCCAGAAGGAGCAGAAATACGTGGGTCAGCAAGGTGATCTTGAAATGGAGGCTGAATCTGTTGCGCAAACCCCTCAGGCGGTCCACAAACTCGTAAACTATCGGGAATCCGGTATTGCCAAGCAGCACTCCCAGGGCCACCACCAGCGGCACGAAATAGCCCTTTTGGTACTCTACAAGCCCCTTCTCCAGGGTGGAAAAACCGGCATTGCAGAAGGCTGAAACGGAGTGAAACAACGCCTGATAGAGGGCCTCTGAAAAGGAAAAGCGAGGCAAAAAGCCGAGGAACAGAAGGAAGAAAAGAAAGAATTCGGAAGCTAGAGTGTATCCAAAAATGGAAAAGAGAAGAGTCCGAATGTCTCCTGACTTGTAGGGAAGAAAAGATTCCTGCAGGAAATGGATACTTCTGAACTTCAGGGCCTTTCCCAGGCCGTAGACGATGAGGATTGAAAACGTCATCACCCCGAGGCCGCCAATCTGGATGAGGAGAAGGATTACCATCTGCCCCAGGCGGGTGAAATCCTTTGCCGTGTTGAGCACGGTAAGACCGGTGACGCAGACTGCAGAGGTGGAGGTAAAGAGGGCGTCTACGAAGGACAGGTTTCCACGATGCATCCAGGGCAACAGGAGAAGAAGTGTCCCCAGGATGTTTGCCCCCCCGAAGGAGAGAATAAGAAGCGTGGTGGGATGCTGGAGAAGACGTGAAAAAGGGATCCCCAGAGCCATATCTAGCCCAGCAGCTTCAGGAGTTCGTTTTGGTTTGCCGCAAAATCTTCTTCTTCAAACAGCGGACGGCAGGCAGAAAGGTCGGCTTCACCGGTGGAGAGCTTGCTGGCAAAGGCCAAACAGGTGGCTTCTCCGCAGCGGCCGCAGTTCGTCTGGGGAAGATGGCGATATATGGTGAGGGCCGGAGGGAGGGTTCGGGGCTCGTGCCGAGGGGTTATTTCGTCCCTTTTACGCCAGAGCTCCTCTAAAAAACGAGCCACCTTCTCTCGCAAGATCTTCCCTTCTTCGATGTCTCTCACGTCTGAGATGCGAACGTCGTCCCGCCTTACCGCCACCTTGCGGCCTTCGAATTTGAATATCAGAACCGGCTCCGCGGGATCGTAAAAGACCACCTTGGCCACGGCGTTCAAATAAGGAAGCAGGGGGGCCAGGTCCTCTTCTGCAGGTATCACCGCCTTGTACCTAGGGCAATTAGCATCCACAAAGCAGGAAGCCGGCTCCAACCTGAAATCTTCTCTCAAGAGTCTTGTCATAGATCCTCCTTTTCCAAAAATTTTACATACTACCGAAAAGGCCCCTTTGGGAAGTTTTAAAGGAAGAAACCAGGGCTTTTTGTCTCTAGTTTTCTTTATTAAAGCTTGGCAAAATTCCTCCATCTGCGCTATTTTAAGGCGGGTTCAAAATACCCTCGTCAAATAGATTCTAAAATAGCGAAGGAGGTTAAAGATGGCAGCGATTGTAGTAGGACACAAAAACCCGGATACGGACTCCATCTGTGCGGCGATTTCTTTGGCTTATCTCAAGAACAAGCTTGGAGTAGAGGCCAAACCCGCAGCGCAGGGAGAACTCAATCCAGAGAGCAAATTTGTGCTGGATAAGTTCGGTTTCCAGGCCCCCGAGATCGTAACCGACGCCACCGGTCAAAAGGTCTTTCTCGTGGATCACAGCGACAAAGCCCAGAGCCTCGACAATCTGGACAAAGGCGAAATCCTCGGCATCGTGGATCACCACAAGCTGGGCGATATCACCACTCCGAACCCCATCGAGATCTGGGTCTGGCCGGTGGGTTGCACCTGCACCGTTCTCAAAGGCATGTATGATTTCTACGGCGTCGAGATCCCGAAAGAGATCGCCGGCATCATGTGCTGCGCCATCCTGAGCGACACCGTCATCTTCAAGTCTGCCACCTGTACCGATCAGGACGTAAAAGCCGCCGAGGAGCTGGCAAAGATCGCCGGCATCGATGACCTCAAGGCCCTTGGTCTTGAGATGTTCAAGGTCAAGAGTGCCATCGAAGGCACCCCCATCCGCGACCTCGTCTACCGGGATTACAAAGACTTCGACATGAGCGGCAAGAAGGTCGGCATCGGTCAGCTCGAAGTTGTAGATCTCTCCCTGCTGGAACCCATCAAGGACCAGCTCTACGAAGAGCTCATGAAGATCAAAGAGGAAGGTGGCTATCACAGCATCTTCTTCATGCTCACCGACATCATGAAAGAGGGAACCGAGCTCCTCATCGCCTCCGACGAACCGAGCGTGGTAGAGAAGGCCTGGGGAGTAAAACCCGAAGGACGCTCCGTCTGGCTCCCCGGTGTCATGAGCCGTAAGAAACAGGTGGTCCCCAACCTTGAGAAGGCCTTTGCCGGTTAATTAGGTCTTAAAGCCCCTGCCGATTGGCAGGGGCTTTAAATTTTCTCTCTAAGCTCCCTCACTACTTTTTCAATTGCTGGTAAATATATTTCAGCAATTTTTTCGAAAATTTCCGCGGCAGTAGCTTCATCGTAAATGTGAGAGCTCCTGTTACGGTCTGTCAGCATATCAAGAACAATTTCATCGTCCGGTATAAAACCGGCCTTGAAGGCCTCTTTGACGCACTGGCGTGGGGTAAAACATTCCACCCCGTGGTAAGAAAGGATCAACTTAAGGGTCTTCCATAGAAGCTCCACCGTAAATTCAAAACGCTGAATAACCCCGTCCCGGTCCAGATCGTCTTCCACTTTTGGAAGGGCTTCTTTCAAACGTTCAAAGGCCTGTTCAAGTTTACCCAAAGCAAGATAAAGATCGGTCTTTTTCATAAAGAGTTTTCCCTGTTTCACAGACAACTTTTTTGAATTCCGGACTCAGCCTTTCCCAGAACAATAGATCGACACTAAAAATTCCGGCTATTTCGTCCAACTCCTCCAGAAGTTTTCTTTCTTCACGGAAAGAAAGCCCCCTCTCCCCTACGACAACCAGATCGAAATCAGAGCCCAGATGATGAGTCCCCTTGGCCCGGGAACCTATGAGGACAATCTTTTTGGGAGAGAGTTTGGCAATCAGAAAGTTGCAAATTTCCGCAAGCCGTTTCTCAGCATCTACCATGGGCTCTCAAGTACCGCCTCTTCTTTGCGGGAGGCCGGCCCTCGCTGCAAGAGCAAGAGCTGGTTCACCCGTTCCAAAAGGGGTGGGAGGGTCTCCTTTTTGAGGGCGGAGATGGCCTCGGCGCGATAACGCTTCTTCAAGACTTCTGCTTCAAAGGGCTCGAGGAGGTCTATCTTGTTGAAGACGAGGAGCACCGGAAGGTGATCGAGCCCCATTTCTTCGAAGATCTTCTCCACCGCGCCGATTTGTTCTTCAAAATAGGGATTGGCGGCGTCCACCACGTGGAGCAGAAGATCGGCTTCATATAGCTCCTCAAGGGTGGCCCGAAAGGCCCTTTCGAGGTCCTTGGGGAGGTCCCGAATGAATCCCACCGTATCAGTAAAGATGGCAAAGGAACCGTCTGGAAGCCTCACCCGACGGCTGGCCGGGTCCAGAGTGGCAAAGAGTTTGTCTTCGGCGAAGAGGTCGCTCCCCGTGAGTTGATTGAGAAGCGTGGTCTTCCCGGCGTTGGTGTAGCCCACGATGGCCACCACCGGAAGCCCTTCCCTCTTCCGTCGTTTGCGGCGCAACTTGCGTTGCGAAGAGATGCTCTTGAGGTCTCTTTCGAGCCGGGCAATGCGATCTTTAATACGCCGACGGTCGATCTCAAGTTTGGTCTCCCCCGGGCCTCGGCCACCGATGCCACCGGTGAGGCGAGAGAAGGCGTCGTCACGGCTTCGCAGGCGCGGGAGAAGATAGCGCAGCTGGGCCATCTCCACCTGGATCTTGCCCTCGCGGCTTCGCGCTCGCTGGGCAAAGATGTCCAGAATGAGCTGGGTGCGATCAATCACCCGCAGCTCGGTGATCTCTGTGATGGAACGCATCTGCGAAGGAGTAAGCTCCTGGTCGAAGATGAGGAGATTGGCGGAGAGTTGCATGGCCCGGATGATGAGCTCCGAGAGCTTACCACGCCCCATGAGATAGCGCGGATCGATCTTGGCCCGCCGCTGGACGATGGTGTCAAGCACGGTAACACCGGCACTTCGGGCAAGCTCCTTGAGCTCCGCCAGGCTTTCTTCCGCCTCGGCCTTCGACCGGGTGGTTACGCTTATGAGGATGGCCCGGTCTTCCCTGTCCCCCACTTCTTTGGCCGGGCGGCGCCTTTCGAGCTCGTCCTCCAGGGAATTGATGAGCTGCTGGAAATTTTCCTTGAGTTCCCACGGATAGACCGCGGGCAAGAAGGCGTAATGTTTGCCGTCCTCTCCGGAAGGCAGGAGATGGGCCCCGTAAACCTTGCCCGGGAAACCGTCTTCGCGAACCATCACCGCGACCATGAGATCCAGCCGCAAAAAGGCGAGGTCCAGGAGATCGTCCTGGTCAAGACCCTCGTGAGAAAGATGGGTGTGGATGCAACGCAGCCCCCGCAGACGGCCACTGCTTTCACGATAACGGGTGATCGCCGGGATCACGATCCGGCCATGATCCCCCACGATGACAAATTCCACCTCGCCCCGGCGGTTCAAGAGGAGCCCCAGCTGACGGTTGAGTTCCTGAGAGAGGGCACAGATCTCCTTTGCCAGCTCGTGTGAGATGATCTGATTGGGGGTTACCCGGCGACGATAGAGTCTTTCCAGACGCTTGAGCTGACTTGGTTTGAGACCACTCAGGTTGCCATGTAACGTCTTGCTCATAGGCCAAAGAAGTTGCAAAAAACGAATTATTCCGGCCCAAATTATAACACATTTCTTTCCGCCATGTTGGGGCGATCTTTTTCGGAGAAAAGCCCCATTCTATCCCGGCACTGACAAAATTTGTTCAGGAGCTTGGCCCCCAAGCCTTTCACGAAATAGCGCGATTCATCCCTCCCCTGGCAGAAAATTTTCCCGTTGTGGAGATGTGAGAGCCCGTTAAATTCATCACAGATGAAGATCCGAGGTCTGGTAGTAGCCGCGGCTCAAAGTGGTGCAGGCAAGACCACCCTTTCCTGCGCCCTGGCCGCCGCTTTTCGCCAGAAAGGTCTGCGCGTAGGGACTTTCAAGGTTGGCCCCGATTACATCGACCCCGGCCATCTCTCGCTGGCTTCGGGCTCACCCTGCTACAACCTCGACCTGTGGATGACGGGCTCTTGTGGTCTCAAACAGAGTTTCGCCAGAGGTTGCGTGGGAAAGGATCTCGCTCTTGTGGAAGGTGTGATGGGGCTCTTCGATGGTACGGCGGGAGGAGAAGCTTCCACCGCAGAGGTGGCCAAAATCCTGGGGCTTCCGGTGCTTCTGGTGCTGAGTGCCCGCGGGATTTCCCAGACCATCGCAGCCCTGGCCAGGGGTCTCCTGGACTTTGATCCGGGCCTTTCCTTTCTCGGGGTGGTGGTTACCGAAGTAGCAAGTGCCAGACAAGAAAGACTCATCTTTCCGGCCTTCGAGGAAGCCGGAATCAGGTGCCTGGGCTTCCTGCCAAGGCGCAAAGATCTTGTTCTTCCCAAAAGACATCTGGGGCTCGTGCTGGCGGAGGAAACTCCTCTGGAAACCTATGAAAAGCTCGCTGCGCTTGCCCGGGAATTTCTGGATCTAGAAGGAATCCTCGGGGCCTTGAAGCCCTTTTCACCCCCAACCCCTTCTCCACTCGCACCAGTTGGCCGGGTTCGGGTTGCCATCGCCAGAGACGAAGCCTTTTGTTTCTACTATCAGGAAAACCTGGATCTCCTCCGGGAAGCCGGAGCGGAAATCGTCTTCTTCTCTCCTTTGAGAGATCCCCTTCCGCTGGCAGAAGCCTATTATTTTGGAGGAGGATACCCCGAGCTTTACGCCGCCAAGCTCTCTCGACGAAGGGATCTCTTTGACAACCTCCTCGATCGCTATCAACAGGGGGCCTTCATCCTGGCCGAATGCGGAGGGTTCATGTTTTTAAACCGCGAACTCATTTTCGAGGGAAAAAGTTACCCTTTTTGTGGTTTACTGGAGGGGGAGGTTCATTTTGCAGGCCGGCTCCAGGCTTTGGGTTACCGTGAAATACGGCCTGTGGTCTCCAATCCTCTGGGGGAAACCCCTCTTAGGGGGCATGAGTTTCGTTACAGCACCTTGAAGGAAGGGGAAAGTCGCGGTTTTTCCGTGTTCGACGCCTTCGGAAACAGGGTTTCAACCTTCGGGGTCGTTGCGGAAAGAATATTTGCTAGCTACCTTCACTTACACTTTGGGAGCAATCCGGAAGCAGTAAAATGTTTCGTCAGCCGGGTTGCAACCTAAAAAGGAGGAAAAGATGCCAATTCTTTGGGCTTTGATTTTAATCATCTTTTTTTCTCTGCCAGTCCAAGCTGGCAAAGACCCGGAGACCATCAAGAAAATCGCCAGGGTAAGACTCGAAGCCTCTTTCAATACCGCTCAAAACCTGGTGCGGGGAGAGGCGAGGATCGAACTACCACCCCACAAAGTGGTCTGGGTGGACGTTTCAGGTCTCACCTTGAAAAAGGTCACCCTCTCAGGGCGCACCATTAAGCCAGCCCTGGAGAGGGGCCGGTTTCGCATTCTGTCTACCTCCGCCAAACAGGTCCTCCGTGTCTCCTTTGCCGGACGTTTTGCCGGCCACAAGAACAAAATCAGCAAGAAAGCCATCATCCTTACCGGGAACTGGTTCCCCTCGGTAGAGGGACTGGCTTACTACGACCTCCACGTAATGGTGCCCCAGAACTTCAAGGCCATTGCCCCGGCAGACATCATCAAGGTGAAACGCCGCAAAGGGATTGCCACCTACCATTTCATCTTTAACCATCCTCAGGAGGCCCCACCCTTGATCGCGGCTCCCTACCACTATTACGAGCGGCGCTATCGTGGAGTGACCCTTGCGGCCTATTTTCTGAAACCCAACGAAAGGCTGGCTAGAGCCTATTTTGCCACCATAGAGCGCTATTTGCGTTATTATGGAAAGATTCTCAGGCCATACCCTTATCGCCGATTTGCCGTCGTGGAAAACTTTCGCCAAACCGGAGCTGCTTACCCCACCTTCACTCTCATCGGGAATCGACTCCTTGCTCTCCCCTTCATCCGCGAAACTTCTCTTCCTCACGAACTCTTACACAACTGGTTTGGATGCGGAGTCTATCCCGACTGGGAAAAGGGAAACTGGAGCGAAGGGCTGGTCACCTATCTGGCAGACCATCACATCGCGGAAGAAAAGGGCGAAGGGGCCCTTTACCGGCACCGCATCCTGGTGGATTACCAGAGCTACGTAAAGGATGGCAAAGACTTCCCCCTGAAGGAGTTTCGCTCTCGTTTCGACAAACGTTCCCAAGCCATCGGTTACGGCAAAGGGGCCCTTGTTTTTCACATGCTTCGCAGACGCCTGGGAGACGACCTCTTCTACCAGGCTTTGCGGAATTTCTACAGGAAGCATCTTTTCACATACGCCAGCTGGGAGGATCTTCGCCGGGCCTTTGAAAAGGCCAGCGGAAGCTCCCTTGAGAATTTCTTCCGCCAGTGGGTAGAACGACCCGGTCTTCCCAAGCTCTCCTTTTTCCGTGAGCGACTTTTAAAGATCGGAAGGAACAAGTATCTCGTGGGACTTTCCGTGACCCAGGAAGAGCCCTTTTACGAGCTCACCATCCCCGTCGTGGTTACCTCGGAGCACGAAACCAAAAAGACGCTTCTTTATCTTTCGGGAACACGCGCGCGGATCGACCTCGAGATCAAGGGGAAACCTGTCCAGGCGATTCTTGATCCGGAATACGATCTTGCAAGAAGATTGAGTGAACCGGAATTCCCTCCGGTCCTCTCGCGCCTCCTGGGGGCTGAGAATGGTTATCTCATCCTGTGGCGCAAAAGAGACATAAACATCTATCGACCTCTGGTTTCCTACTTCGAAAAACGCCATTTTCGTCTCGAAACCAATCACTTTCTGCCTTCGGAGACCCGCCGCGACCTTGTCTACCTGGGCCAGGTACCGGAAAGAATAAAAGGGCTTTTCCCCCAGCTCCAGGGAGGCTTTTGCCTGGCTGTACAGGAAAACCCCCGTTTCCCTGAAAAAGTGGTCGTTTGGGCCACGGCTCAGAGTCGGGGAGAAATAGAAAGGGCCCTTCCCAAAATCTCCCATCTTGGAGCCTACCAGATAGTTTGTACCAGCAGCGGAAGAGTTGTCCTCAAGGAGAAACCCCGCTTTTCCCGGGGGCAAAGGATCAAGCTCACCGGCGACATAAGAGGAACCTCCCTAGAAAATCTCTGGCCCGTTGAGACCGTTGCCCGGGCAGTCTCCATGCAACGGGTGATCTTTTTGGGAGAAAGACACGACCGTTACGAAGAGCATCTTGCCCAGCTGGCCATCATCCGCTGGCTTCACGAGAACGGACACCGCATCGCCATCGGGCTCGAAATGTTCCAGCGGCCATTTCAGGAGATCCTCGACGCCTATATTTCCGGCAGAATGAGTGAGGAAGAATTTCTCAGACGCAGTGAATACTTCAAGCGCTGGGGTTTTGACTGGCGTTTCTACAAGCCCATCATTGATTACGCCCGCAAGAACAAGATTCCCCTCGTGGCCCTCAACATTCCGGCAGAGATCACGGACAAAGTGGCCAAAGGCGGGGTGAAGAACCTTTCACCTGAGGAGAGGGCCTCTGTCCCGGAAATAGACCGTTCCAATCTCGCCTATCGTGAATATTTGCGGCAGGTCTATGAGAGCCATCCAGAAAAAAAGAGAGAAATCAAGGATTTTGAGACCTTTTACGAAGCCCAGCTCCTCTGGGATGAAGGGATGGCCGAAAGTATCGTGCGGTATCTTTCCCAACATCCGGAAAGGCAAATGGTGGTGCTGGTGGGACGGGCCCACGTGGTATACGGCTATGGTATTCCATCGCGAATTGCTCGCCGAGGAATTGAGGACTACGCCATCGTCCTCTTGAGCCCTGGGGAAAGCCTGGCTCCCGGGATGGCAGATTACGTCCTCTTTCCTGCCCCCGAAAAAGCACCCTTTTCCGCCAAACTCGGCGTCCTTATCGAAGAAACCGAAGAAGGGCTGACAATCCGAAAAGTCCTGCCCAACACTCCTGCGCACAAAGCCGGCCTGAAAGAAGGTGACGTCATCATCAAGGCGGACGGGAAGGAAATACGCTCGCTTACCGACCTCAAGCTCGCCCTCTACGCCAAAAAACCCGGCGACAAGATAAAACTGGTGGTCTTGCGAAAGGGGCATAAAAAGAAGATTACCGTAGGCCCCTTCAGAGAACACACGGAGGTGAGGTAAGGAGATGCAAAACTTCACCGTGGACAGATTGAGCCCTGAAGAAATCTCCCGGCTCGAAAGAGTCCTAAAACAAAAAACCCAACCTTCTCCTCTAGGAGGTCTTTTCTGGATCAGGATTCCCGAAGAGGTGTTGGCTCCGGTTCAAAAGGAGCACGCTCAGAGCTGCGGCCCTCATTACTTCGCCGTAGAAATAGGGGAAGACTTCATAAGTTTTGAATTTTTGGTGAGGAATTTCCAGCGTGTAAGATGCAGCTGTATGAGTCCTGCTACCCCGGCGCAGAAGGTCTTTCTTCTGGAGTTAGCGAAAGAGATCTTTCGACTGGCCGGGGTAGAAATGCAAAAATAAGAGGGGCAAAGCCCCTCCCCTCTTAGCTGATAGCTTCTTCAAGCTTGCTACCAGGCTTGAATTTGACCACTTTGCGGGCAGGAATCTTGATTTGCTCACCGGTACGGGGGTTACGCCCCATTCTTGCAGCCCGCTCTACCACCGTAAAGGTGCCAAAGCCTACCAGAGTGACTTTTTCTCCTCTTTTGAGGGCCTCGGTTACCGCTTCCATGAAAGCATTGAGAGCTTTTTCGGCAGTTACCTTCGGAAGATCTGCAATTTCAGCCATTCTATTTACTAATTCCGCCTTGTTCATAAACCTACCTCCTTGGTGAAAAGT
>JAADDY010000032.1 GCA_013153725.1 Thermodesulfobacteriota bacterium | reverse complement strand
TCGCCCTTGATGATGTAAGTCTCGAAACGTTCGCCGTTTTCGAGGTTGTAGACCCATACCGTCTCAAAGGGCTCAAGCCCCGCGGCGATCATGAAGCGCGGGTCCAGGGTGAGACTGCCCTCGTATTCCAGATTTTTGGCGGTAACCCGCACCGTATGTAGTTTGGAACGCAAAAATTTACGCCACATAATCACTTGTTCGGCTCAAGGATCATGTTGTCTATCAGCCTCGCCCGCCCCACAAAGACCGCAAGCGCAAGAAGCGTGGGCTTGCTGATCTCTTCCACCGGGCTAAGGTCCTCCGGATCCACAAAGGAAATATAATCGATTTTGGTGTGGGGGTGGGAGAGGATGAAGCGAGAAAGCTCCTCCACAAGCTTTGGAGCCTCCCTTACGCCTTCTCTGACCCTTTCCCGGGCCAGGAGGAGGGCCTTGTAGAGGCAGGTAGCGCTCCTCCTCTCTTCGGGAGAGAGGTAGGTGTTGCGGGAACTCATGGCAAGCCCGTCTTCTTCTCGCACGATGGGGTGCCCTACAATCTCGACCTCAAGGTTGAGATCCTTCACCAGGCGCTTTATCACCAGGTATTGCTGGTAGTCCTTGAGGCCGAAGACGGCCAGGTGCGGGCGGACGATGTTGAAGAGCTTCAGCACCACGGTGGCCACGCCGCGGAAATGCCCGGGCCTTTTGGCGCCGCAAAGAGGTTTGCTAAGCTCCGTAACCTCGACAAAGGTCTGGAATCCCGGGGGGTACATCTCTTCGACCTGTGGCACGAAAAGCACGTCTACCCCCGTCTCTTCTGCCAGGCGGGCGTCACGGTTGAGATCGCGGGGATAGGCCGCCAGGTCCTCCTGGGGGCCGAACTGAATGGGATTCACAAAGAGACTCACCACGACTTTGTCTGCCAGTTCTTTGGCGCGGCGCATCAGAGCGAGATGCCCTTCGTGGAAGTAGCCCATGGTGGGCACAAGGGCTATGCGCTCCCCTTCCCGTCGCACCCGGTCGCTCCAGGCCCGCATCTCGGTAATTCCCTTAAGAAGCCTGATCGTTAACCACCTCGACCCTTGAGAATTTGCTCTTCAGCCCAGAAAGGAAGAACTTCGAGGATCTCCCGTTGCAGCCGATTATAATCCCAACCCGGAGCCGAAAAAACCCGCGCCGCCTCCCAGGGAGAAAGGACCCCATCGGCATTGTCATCCCGATAGAAGAAAAGAAGACGGTTGACCCCTGGCTTTAGCCCCCAAATGATGAGGCGTCTGTCTCCCCGATGGTCCTCCCAGAGAGAAGCCTTTACCAGGACACCCCTCAAAAGGAATTCCCATTCCCCCCACCAGGGATGGAGGCGAATCCCGGGAGTCTGTATGGGAAAGACGAATTGCTTGAGGGTCTCGAAAAGAGGGCGCTTGGCATTGTATATGATCACCGGAGTGCCCACCTTAACGAGGCGATAAAGCTCGCGAATATCCTGGTCATTCAGGGCGATACAGCCGTAAGTCCAGTCCTTGACGATCTTTCCGTCTCTTTCCTTGAAAACTCCGCCTCCGTGGATCCCTATGCCAAACCCCAGAGGACAGGAAGGAGAAGGTTCCCTCTTTCGAGCTGCCTCCAGACACCGCTGGTAGTCCTCGTAAGAAAGCCTCCCCTCCCACCAGGCGAGATTTACATCCTTGAGATTGGGATAGTTGAGCTCCATGAAAAGGGTGTATTTTCGGGAAGGGCGTTTGGCGACAATGAAATAGAACCCTTCCGGGGTGGCTCCGTCTCCCTTTTCCTTCTTGGGGACGTCAGGGTTCCAGCCCAGGGCCACGGGATAGGCCTTCTGGATGGTGCGATCACGATAAAAATAAAGAGTACGGGAATATTTTTCGACTACCAGGAGATCCTGGGCCCAGGAAAGAGAAAAAAGGCAAAAAAATATCCACAAGAAAATTATATTTCGCATTTTTCCCCGAAGCCTTTAAGCAACATCTCTTAAATTTTAAAAAATAAATTTCAAAAATCCTGACAAGGTGCCTAGTCTATATTAAACTATTTTTTCAAACTCTGAGGAGGTGTAGCTATGAAAAAGAAGATTTTGGCGTTGCTCATGGCAGTTTCTTTTATGGGTGCCTCTTCCGGTATGGCTCTGGCTGCCAAATACTGTAAGGGCACGGTAAAAGAGTTCGATGGCAAGACCATGGTCATCGAGATCGATGGCAAGTGCAAGTGCAAGGCTGGCGACTCCGTAAAGATCAAGCCCGCCAAGAAAAAGGCCGTAGAAGGCTGCTAAAGAAAAGAAGAGGGGGCTTAGGCCCCCTCCTTTAACATCTTTTCAAAGAGTTCCCCCGCCTCCTTTACCACTTCGGTATCGCTTGGAAGCTCAAGGAGCGGTTTCCTTTCTATCTCAGCCTCGAAAATAGCCGGGCTCTCCTTTAGGTAGCCCAGAAACTTCATCCCCTTTTCCGCGCAGATCTCCCGAACGTACTTGTCAAGGGCTTCCGGTATCTCCGCCGGAGCCCGGTTCACCAGGAGCCAGACCGTCCCCACTTCAAGCTGAAGCGGCTTGATGAGATCGGCAATGCGGCCAGCGGTCATCACACCACGGGAGGAGGCATCTGAGACCACCAGCAGGTGGTCAATCTTGCGCATGTTGAGACGGGAGAGGTGCTCCATCCCGGCTTCGTTGTCCACCACCACGTGGGCGTAGTGGCGCATGAGTTTTTCCAGGGCCTGAGAGAGAAAGGCGTGCGCCGCACAGTAGCAGCCCGGGCCTTCCGGCTGCCCCATGACGATGAGATCAAACCCTTCGGCCTCGATGATGGCCTCGTTCAGCCTCATCTCGATGAAATCCCCCCGGGCCATGCTATCCGGCACGGCGGTGCGAAGCTCGTTTTTGATCTCACCCAGGGTGGTTTCCACGTCCACCCCCAGGAGCTCGTTCAGGTTGGCGTTGGGGTCGGCATCCACCGCCAGGATAGGAGTCTTCCCCGTCTCCAGGAGGTGTTTTATGAGGAGGGCCGAAACCGTGGTCTTACCTGTTCCGCCTTTACCGGCGAGAGCGATGGTCTGGGACATCTTTCCTCCCTTAAGCCTTTTTCTTGTGGCGATCCTTGAAGAGCTTGTACGTCAAACTATCCACCAGGGCCCGGCAACTGGCCTCCAGGATGTCCTGCGAGACCCCCACGGTGCCCCAGCGGTCGTTTTGATCGCGGGAGAAGATAAGCACCCGCACCATGGCGCCGGTGCCAGGGCTCCCGGGGAGCACCCGCACTTTGTAGTCCTCAAGGACCATTTCTTTCAATTGGGGATAGAAACGCTCCAGAGCCTTGCGAATGGCATTGTCTAGGGCGTTTACCGGGCCATTGCCTGAAGCAGCGGTGTGTTCGACCTCCCCCACTCCCGGGGGCACCCGCACCATCACCGTGGCCTCAACCGTGGGATGCCCCTCTTCAGGGGCTTGCATATCAAAGACCCGGTACCCCAGGAGATCGAAATACTGCTTGGGCTCGCCGATCAAACGGTACATGAGAAGCTCAAGGGAGGCCTCTGCCGCTTCAAACTGATAGCCTT
>JAADDY010000069.1 GCA_013153725.1 Thermodesulfobacteriota bacterium | reverse complement strand
TCAGGAACTGGCGCACGTAAGAGGGGAGGCTTTCGATGTAGCGCCTCTGCCCTTCGGCGAAGATGATATCAAAGGCGAGGGTGGATTTGCCCGAGCCCGAGACCCCGGTGATCACGGTGAAAGCGTGCCGCGGAAGACGGGTGGAGATCTCCTTGAGGTTGTGGTGTCTGGCGCCGTAGATTTCGATGGCCGGCATCAGAGCTCCCCTGCGAGATATTTTTTGAGCCACACGGCGGTAGGGGTAGCGAGCTCGAGAAGCCCCTCCGGAGGGCCCTGGTAGAGCAGTTCGCCGCCTTCTTCTCCCCCTTCGGGGCCCAGATCCACCACCCAGCTCGCCCGTCTTACGAGTTCCAGGTGGTGCTCTACCACGATGATGGTGTTTTCGGCCTGAAGAAGGGCCTCAAGGGCGGAGATGAGCTTCTCGACGTCGGCAAAGTGGAGCCCTACGGTGGGTTCGTCGAGCAAGAAGAGATGCCCGCTTCCTTTTTCGAGAAAGAGATAGCGGGCGATCTTTAGGCGCTGGGCCTCTCCGCCGGAAAGGGTACTCAGGGGCTGGCCAAGCCTCAGATACCCCAGGCCCACGGCCTGAGCCGCAGAGAGCCTCCGTTTGAGCTCCTCATGGCCGGAGAAGAACTCCACGGCCTCGTTGATGGTCATCTCGAGGACCTCGGCGATGTTCTTTCCGTGATGGCGCACGGCGAGGATCTCTTCCCGAAAACGGCTCCCGCGGCAGACGGGGCACGGAAAGTAGAGGTCCGAAAGAAACTGCATCTCCACCACCTCCACCCCCAGCCCCCCGCAGTGAGGGCACTGCCCCTCGGGGGAGTTGAAGGAGAAGGCCGCCGCGGAGAAGCCGCGTTCTTTGGCCAGGGGCTTGGCGGCAAAGAGCTTGCGGATGAGATCGTAGGCCTTGAGATAGGTGGCCGGGTTGGCCCGCGGAGAGCGGGCCAGGGGGCTCTGGTCGATGAGGATCACCTGGTTGATCTTCTCGGCCCCTTCAAAACTTTGGAACTTCCCCGGTGGTTCGGTGGCTTCCCCCTTGAGGCGCTTGAGCCCCCGGTAAAGGACGTGCTCGAGGAGGGAGGATTTGCCAGAGCCCGAGACCCCGGTGATGACCGTAAGGCTTTCCAGGGGAAACGAGACGTCGATGGCTTTGAGATTGTGGGCTGCTGCTCCGAAGACTTGCAGAAATTCTCCGGAGGGAGGGGCGAGAGGAGCAAGCTCCTTGGGCTCTTTGACCCGTTTCAGGGCCCGGCTCGTGGGGGTGTCGAGTTTCAGGAGCTCCTCCCCGGGGCCGGCGAAAAGGAGCTCCCCGCCGCGTTCTCCTGCTCCCGGGCCCAGATCAACCACGTTTTCCGCGGCAAGGATGATCTCCGGGTCGTGTTCGATGACGATCACGGTGTTTTGTTTGGCGGCAAGGTTTTTCAAAAAGGAGATGATGCGGGCGGTGTCGCGGGGGTGGAGCCCGGTGGTGGGTTCGTCGAAGAGATAGAGGGTTTCCACCAGCTCCGAGGAGAGCGCCCTGGTGAGAAGGGCCCTTGCCACTTCGCCTCCCGAAAGGGTGCGGCTCTGGCGGTCGAGCGTAAGGTAGGAGAGGCCCACTTCGTTGAGATAGTCGAGGCGTCGGGCAAGCTCCTGCAGGAGGAGGGTGGTGGCGCGGTCAAAATTCTTCGCCCTGGCCCGGGAGATGAACTCCCCGGCTTCCTTGATGGAGAGGGCGTAAAAGGAACCGATATCAAGGCCCTCGAACCTGTAGAGCAGGGCTTCGGGCTTGAAGCGGCGGCCTTTACACCCGGGGCAGGGGAGATAGGCCCGGTAACGCGCGAGCAGGATCCGCACGTGGGCCTTGTAACGCTTGCTCTCCAGCCAGTCGAAGATGCCCTTTATCCCGTACCAGTCTCCATCGCCGTAAAGGATCTTCTCTTTCGTCTCCGGCGGCAGTTCCTTCCAGGGTTTGTCGAGCGGGATACCATTCTTGCGGCAGTATGCCAGGAGCTCTTCTTCGTCTTCCCAGAAGGAGGGCATGGAAAGGATGCTCACGGCACCTTCGGCGATGCTCTTTTCGGGGTCCGGGATGACGAGGTCCCAATCGATGTCGATCACGCGGCCAAAACCGCGGCATTCCGGGCAGGCCCCGAGGGGGCTGTTGAAGGAGAAGAGGTTCGGGGTCTTTTTCGGGAAGCTGAAGCCACAGTAGGGGCAGCGGGGCTTGTTGGTGAAGCGGAGCTCCTCCCCGTACGCCCGGTGAACGCGGACCTCGCCGGCAAGCGCAAAGCCTCTTTCGCAGGCCTCCACCAGGCGCGAGAGGTCCTTTTCGCCAAGCTTCAGCCGGTCGAGCACCACTTCGGCCTCGGGCGGGAAGGTCTCGAGCTCTTCGAGATCACAAACCCTGCCCTGCCAGAAAAGCCGGAAGTACCCGGCCTGCAAAAGCCCCTCCCTGAGAAGGGTGGCGTCTTCTTTGGCCTTCACCGGGGCCGTGATGACCACGGCCTCCCCCGCTGCCTGGGAGAGGATCATCTGGGCCGCCTCCGTGGCCCCTACCACCCGGACCTCCCTCCGGCAAAGGGGGCAGAAGGGCTTGGCCGCCCGGAAGTAGAGCATCTTGGCGAAATTCGTGATTTCCGTGAGGGTGCCCACGGTGGAGCGGGAGCTCTTGACCGGGTTCGTCTGGCCGATGGCAATGGCCGGCGGAATGGAGGAGATCTCCTCCACCTGCGGGCGCGGCAACCTCTCAAGATACTGGCGCAGATAGGTGGAGAAGGTCTCCACGTAGCGGCGCTGGCCTTCGGCGTAGAGGACGTCGAAGACGAAGGTGGATTTGCCCGCTCCCGAGACCCCGGTGACCACCGTAACACTGTAGAGGGGGATCTCCAGGTCGAATCCTTTGAGGTTGTGCTGTTTTATCCCGGAAAGCTTGATGGAGGCCACGACTATTGGCGTAAGTAGGCCAGAAATTCTTCCCAGCCGAGGCGGTTTATGATGGCCCCCAGGCGTTCTCCCTGGCGGCAATGCTCGCGATAGAAAGAAAGCGTGCGCTCAAGGAGCCTGAGGACCTCCTCTTCGCTGGCCAGGGCCACCACCTCGCGGGCGAGTTGAGGGTGCCGCCCCAGCTTCCCTCCCACCAATACCTTGTACCCCTTGGCTTCCGGGGCGAGGACCTTCTTGGGGCAGGCCCTGATGCAGAGGCCGCAATTGAGGCACCTTTCCGCGTCGAAAAGGGGCCACTTGTCCTGCAGGGTGACGGCCCCTTCTTCACACACTTCTTCGCAGACACCGCAGGCCACACAATCTCCCACCAGCTGGGGCACCACCTGGCCTATGAGGCCAAAATCTGCGATGTGGACCCGGGTGCAGGCGTTAGGGCAGGACGAAAGGGCCACCCGGAAGCGGTAACGTTTTTGGCTCTTGAGGGAAAGGGAGCGATAGAACTCGCCGAGCTTTGCGGCTTCAAGGACGGCCTGCAGGCGGGGGATAAACTCTTCTGCTTCCACCGCGGCCATAGGGCAAGCCGCACTCCGACAAACCCACAATTCGTAACCGTCGCCTTTGATCATGGATCACTTTTCTAACAATCTCTCG
>JAADDY010000100.1 GCA_013153725.1 Thermodesulfobacteriota bacterium | reverse complement strand
CCGAAGAAGGCCTCCCCTACCAGACCCTTATCGCGAGCCTCATCCACAAGTACGTCACCGGCAAGATAAGAGAAGTCTCCTGAAAGCGACACCCGCAAACCCAAGTCTCGCTCAAAGATTAAACACGGTTTCTGGAATTTTCGTGTAGTTTGAAACGCCTTTCCGAACGGGGAGTCCGTCTTTGAGGAAGATTCGGGCGCAAGAAGCGCTCTTTTTGGAAGGCGCACGGCCCCCTGACGCCATTAAGAACACTTTTTGGCAAAATGTAATCGTGTATTTCTGCCCCGGCCGGGTGATCGGTATTAGTTTTGCATTACGACAGAGGAAAGATTAGATTCCTTCTCAAACGTAGGGGAGGTTTTGAGACATGAGGAAACGCCGCGGTTTTACCCTTCTTGAGCTTCTGGTGGTGCTCATCATCCTGGGGCTTCTGGCGGCCCTGGTGGGCCCCCGGCTCATCGGTCGGGTGGGCAAGGCCAAGACGGAAATCGCCAAGAGCCAGATCGCCCTTCTGGAATCGGCCCTTGACCAATATCGGCTCGACATGGGGCGCTATCCCACCACCGAAGAGGGGCTTGAGGCCCTCATCAACCCGCCTGAGGACGAAGAGGCCCGGGCCAAGTGGCAGGGCCCCTATCTCAAGAAGAGGAAGATCCCGAAGGATCCGTGGGGCCGGCCCTATCACTATCGTTCTCCGGGTGAGCACGGAGAATACGACCTCTGGAGCTATGGCGCCGACGGTCAACCCGGCGGCACCGGTGAGAACGCCGACATCACCAGCTGGGAATGATGCGGAAATTATCGCAGCGGCTCAAGAAATCGCCTCGCACGCTCCTTTTTGAGGCCCTGCCCTTCCTTTTGGCTCTGGTGGTTCTCGCCGCTGTGGTCTACCCGCGCTACCAGGCCTGGCGTCTGGAAAAAGAGCTTTTACAGCAAAAGAAAGAAGAGGTGGTCCGCTATCAAAAAACCATTGCCGAGCTCAAGTCGCGTCTCAAAAAGATCTCCGGCATCCCTAAAGAGCTCGCAAACAAGGTCTTTAGCGGGCCGGATCCGTACGTGCTCGTTGCTGGCCTGCGGGAAAAGATAGAAAAGGCCTCGGAGATCTCCATCCGGAGCTTCCGAATCGTAAAACGCGAAGAGATCGCCCGGGGGCTAGAGAAGGTGGAGGTCAACTTCATCTTCACCACGGATATCAAGGGCCTGGCAGAAGTCCTGTGGCAGCTGGAGCAAGAACCACGGGCCGTCCGAATCAAACGACTCTCCGTCTTCGTAAGGCGTAATCGTCAGGGAGAACTGCTCAGCACCACGTTGAATCTGGAGGGTTTGTTTTGGCTAAAGAAAACCTAAAGCAAATCTCTCTCATCGTCCCCACCCTCAACGCCTCCAAGAACCTGCCCGCGCTCTTCGAGAGTTTATCTGCGCAAACCCTTCCCCCGCTTGAGATCCTGGTGGTGGATTCTTCCTCTTCCGATGGGACCGCGGACCTGGCCCGCAAGCTAGGGGCCAGGGTGATGAGCATTCCGCGGGAAGATTTCAACCACGGTCTTACGAGAACGCTCGCTGGCAAGGCGGCCCGGGGCGATATCCTGGTCTACCTCACCCAGGATGCCCGGCCGGCCCATCCGGAGGCCCTGGAGAACCTTGTGTCTTACTTGGGGCAAGAAAAGGTAGCGATGGCTTACGGCCGCCAAATTGCACCGCCCAACGTCGGGCCCCTGGCCACCCTTCATCGGCTCTTCAACTATACCGACCGGTCTTACATCTTCTCCTATGAAGATCGGCACCGTTTTGGCCTGCGTACGGTCTTTGCCTCCAATTCCTTTGCCGCTTACCATCGCCAGGCCCTGGAGCAAATCGGCTGGTTCCCGGCCCTTCCGGCCTCCGAAGACGTCTACGCCGCCGCGCGCTTCCTCAAGATGGGATATCGCGTGGCCTACGTCGCCGAAGCCCGAGTCTTCCACGCTCATGCCCTTTCGCTTAAAGAAGAGTTTCGTCGGTATCTCGCCATCGGCCGTTTCTACGCCGCGGAGCCCTGGATCCTCGAAGAATTCGGCCAGGTGGAGGGCGAAGGACGACGCTACCTCTTCTTTGCCCTCAGACACCTCCGCCGCCATCCCCATCTCCTGCCGGCATTCTTCCTGCGCTCCCTGGTGCGCTATCTGGGATATCGCCTGGGTCTCCTGCTTGGCCCCAGAAAGGCCCCCTCTTCCCGGCCTTTGTCATCCTCCCAATCAAGAATGATCACACCCTCCTGACACACCATTTCTCAGTATTTCTTAAAACATTTCCTAGCGAAGAGATGGACTTTGCTTTGACTTGAGAGACAAAAGACTTATTATCAATTTGTAGAAACTCACAAATAGCGGTAGGAGGTGTGTGGAAATGCTTAAGAGATGGCTTGGTTGGGTGGTGTGTATAGCTCTGGTCTTCTTGGCCCTGGAAGGGACTCCAAGGGCCCAGGGAACCTGCAATCCGTTCTATCTTCAAGGTTGCTTAGATCAAGCAAGCTGCGAGGCTGCCGGAGGGCAGTGGTATGAGAACCAGTGTGTAAGTCAGATTCCCACCAAAAAGAGCTACGTCGTGGTAACCACGGCTCGCCACTTCTCCCCCGGAGACAACGTCTTGGCCACCGCCGAGGAGATGAAAAGCGCCGAACCCGGCCCGGCTGAAATAGGCTGTGTGCTTCTGGTTCCCGCGGAAGATCAGGGGAAGCCCGCTCAGCTCCTCATGTTTGCCCACCACAGGGACTGGGGATGGGTAGATCTCTCTCCCCTGCTCAAAACCCGGCAAACACAGCTTCAGACCAGCGTGAAGGTAACCATAGACGTGGATACAACTCCTTTTGCTGGCAAAAAGTTTACCATCTGCGGGGGTTATCTCACCCAGGATGGCACCATCGGCTACGGTTGTTACCATCTGGAAATTCAGGAGATGGAGCGCCAGAAAGCCGTTGTTCTCGGCCAGGCGCAACACTTCCAGGGGGAAGATGTCCTGAGATTGGTCCGCCTGGAAGAAACGGCTCAGGCTGGCCCGGCCACCATCGGTTGTAACCTCCTGGTTCCCGCGGAAGACCAGGGGAAGCCCGCTCAGCTCCTCATGTTTGCCCACCACAAGGACTGGGGATGGGTAGATCTTTCTCTCCTGCTCAAAACCCGGCTGGTCGTTTTGCGAGATGTCGTGACGGTGGCGGCCGACGTGGATCTCACGCCGCTTGCCGGTGAAGAATTCGTCGTTTGCGGGGGATACTTCACAAACGACCAGAAACTGGGCTATCTGTGTTACCGGCTCAAAGTAGAATAAAAAAGGGCGGGGGTCTCCCCGCCTTTCTCTTTAATCTCTGCTCACATACCTATCAGTTGCTTTTTCCCGCAATAGTCAATCAGTTTCCCGCCGTATAAGACCTTGCCCAGAAAAGCCCTATCCGGTGTCACCAGGGATTTTTCGAGTTTAAATTCATGGTTTTCCAAAAATTTGCCCTGCTCCCAAAAAGTCCGCCATGTTGTGTTATAGAGCCTTTTAAAGGCCCTGTTTTGCTTTTTTTCTTGACCAGAACGCCCCGATAAGTTTTTTATAAAATCATGAACCTCTTAAAAGGAGAGGGCATGAGCAAGGACAACTATCGTCCCATCAAGCAAGACATCAACATGCTCGAATATCCCCTCTGGATGCAGGACGAGAAGCTTCCCTCGAAG
>JAADDY010000055.1 GCA_013153725.1 Thermodesulfobacteriota bacterium | reverse complement strand
GAGGAGATCGGAGACGAGGCCTACCTCCTGGCCGCAAAAAGTCGCTCCCCCGTCATGGTGGCGAGAGACCGGGTGCAGGGGGCCTTCTGGGCCATCAAGGAGTTCGAAGCCGAGGTCCTGATCCTCGATGACGGTTTTCAGCACCTGCGACTGGAGCGCGACCTTGACCTCGTCCTCCTCTCCGCGAGAAAAAACCCTTTCCGGGAAAGGGTGTTCCCGGCGGGAAGACTCCGCGAACCCCTGAAGGTACTTTGGGAGGCCGACGCCCTGGTAATCACCAAGACCAACGAGGCCCCGGAGCAAGGGGCAAGACTCGAAGAAAGACTCCGTGGCTTTAAGAAGCCCGTCTTCAAGGCCCCTTTTGAGACCGGAGCCCCCTATCTTCTGGGCAAAAGAGAGACGCAGGGAGAGCCCCCCTCGCCTCTTTTGGCCTTCTGCGGCCTGGGAGACCCGCGCTCCTTTCTTCTCGCCGCCGAAAAGACGGGAGAGATTGCGGGCTTCATCAGTCTCCCGGATCACGTGGCCTACACCCCGAAGCTAATCGAACGCCTCCTTTCGGCCCGTAAAAAGGCCGGGGCCACGGCCTTCCTCACCACGGAAAAAGACGCCGTAAAGCTCCTTCCTTTTGTCGAGAAACTTCAGCCGTGTTACGTTTTGCCGCTAGAAACCCGGCCGGAGAAGGAGCTTGAAGCATTCATCCTTGAGAGACTCAGAAAGGATCGCCGTCTTTGATCTGCCCGCAGACCTTGAGGCCACCTTTGTCAGACGCCCCAACCGCTTCCTGGCCCTCTTCGAAAAGGACGGCCGGCTGCTCGAGGCCCACGTGCACGACCCGGGAAGGCTTCCGGATCTCCTCCTCCCGGGCAAGAAGATCCTCCTCAAATACTGCCCGGGGCCCAAACGGCGCACTTCCTGGAGCCTGCTGGCCGGGGAGGCTTGCGGGCACTGGGTGTTTGCCAACTCCGGATACCACCGGCGTTTGAGCGAAAAGATGCTCTCCCTTCTGGGGGAAGAGCTCTTTCCGGGGCTTAAAAGCTTTGTTGCGGAACCACGGCTTGGGAACACCCGCCTCGACTACCTCTTCGAGATGGAAGAAGGCCCTCCGGTTTACGTGGAGATAAAGGGCTGCACCTGGGCCAAAGGGGCCTGCGCCCTCTTTCCCGACGCTCCCACCACCAGGGGCCAGAGGCATCTGAGACACCTCCTGGAACTCAAAGAAAAGGGCTTCAAGGCCCTCCTCTGGGTCCTCTGCTTTCGAAAGGAGGCCTCCTGTTTCAGGCCGGCCCACGAGATAGACCCGGAGTTTGCAAGGCTCCTTGAGGAGGCCGTGGAAAAGGGCGTGGAGGTAAAGGTCTCCAAACTTTGCTACGACGGAAAGAAGATCTATCTGCACGGAGAACTCCCCTTGTGCCGAAAACTTTAAGCCCCCAGATCTCTGATGGTTGAAAAGCGAAGCACTTCCAGAAGAAAGAAAGGCTACAGGTTATTCTCTTTGTTATTTGTCCTCCTGCTCGGGATACTCGGGGCCGAAAATTGTGCCGCTCTCACCAGCTATCTTTCTCCGGAGCGGGTCCTCATCCTGGCCAACGAGAAGAGCCCGCTTTCCCAGAAGATAGCCCGCCTCTACCAGAAGGCCCGCCGCGTGCCGGAGGAGAATCTCCTCCTCCTTCCCCTTCCCCGGAAAGAAGAGATCTCCCGCCCCATCTATCTCAAGTTTCTGGAAAGGCCCCTTTCAGAGTACCTGGCAAGAGCCGGTCTTGTGGACCAGATCCTTGCCATCGTCTTGATGCCGGAAGTGCCGCACAAGATAAAGGGCAAGGTGGCCCGGGAGGGAGACGCCGCGGCGGTGGATTCCGAGCTCACCCTCCTTTACCGCAAGATGCTCTACGGCCCCTATCGCCTGGCAGGCTGGCTCCCGAACCCCTTCTTCCAGGCTCCGCTCGAAACCCCTTTTGAACACGATCGCTTCGATATCTACCTGGTAACGAGGATCGCGGGCTTCAGTGCGGAGGACTGCGAGGCCCTCATCAAGAGGGGGCTTTTGGCCGCGGAAACCAGGCCCCCTTACACCCTCGTCCTGGACGCCAAAGACGGCCCCGTGGGCCCAGGAGACAACTGGCTGCACGCCACCTATCTCCTGCTCAAAGGTTTCCCGGGGCTTGAGTTTGCGCTTTCCTTTGAGCCCGCCTTTTTGCTCTCGGCGGAGCGGGTCATCGGTTACGCCTCCTGGGGCTCAAACGATCCGAACTATCCCCGCGACAGAAGGCTCTTCTTCAAATTCCTCCCCGGGGCCATCGGTGTGACCTACGTGAGCACCAGCGCCCGCACCTTCAAGGAGCCCCCACCAGGCTGGAAGGTAGGAGCACCCTGGCATGCCAAGCACAAGCATTTCGGGGGCTCTCCCCAGTCCCTCATCGGGGATTTGATCCGGCTTGGCATTACCGGCATCTCGGGAAACGCTTACGAGCCCTATCTTTCCGCCTCCGCAAGGCCCCATCTCCTCTTTCCGGCTTATCTCAGGGGGAAACCCCTGGCCGAGGCCTACTATCGCTCGCTGGCCTATCTCAGCTGGCAAACCGTGGTGGTGGGAGACCCTCTGGCCCATCTTCCCGGCACGAAATTCAGCCCCCGCAAGCCCGGGGCGTGGTTCGAAGAGAGAAAGAAGCGCTTCCTTCGCGCCCGGGCCGCGGGGGATCACCTCTTTTTGGCCAGGATCTATCTCAAGCTGGGGCTTGAAGAGCAGGCCTTCCGGGAACTCAAAAAACTCTGGCACAAAGGAAATCCCCCGCAAGAGGCCTACGTGGTGCTCTTTTCCCTGATCGGGAATCCCAAACTCAAAAATCGCTTGAGGGCCCTCCTTGAAAAGGACGGGACCCCCACCGGAAGGTTCATCCTGGCCGTGCTGGCAGCGAGAGAGAAAAGATTCAAAGAAGCTCAGAAACTGCTTGAACCCCTCCTGGCAGAGGAAAGATTTTCTCTCTACCCCGACGCCCTGGCCCTGGCCGGAGAGATGGCACTCAAGCGGGGGAACTGCAAAGAGGCGGTAAGATTTCTTGAAAAGGCCATCGCTGCCAGACCCCCAAACTGGCAGCTCTTCCCCTCTCTCTACAGGGCCCTCAAGAAATGCGGCCAAAAAGAACGCGCAGAGCACATCAAAGAGAAGATCCTCCGCTTACCGGAACTTGCCGAGCTCTGGCCCCGCTTTCGGGACTAGAAGCGGCGATTCTTCTCCCATTGCCAGGCGGTCTCGATGATGGCGGAAAGGTCGGCAAAACGCGGCTCGAAGGCAAAATAGCTCTTCATCTTCTCGGCCTTCGCCACCAGCACCGGAGGATCCCCCGGCCGTCTCTCCCTCACTTCGTAGGGTATGGGGCGCTTACACACCCGCTCTGCCTCTTCGAGGACCTCCTTCACGGAGTAACCCCGCCCGTAGCCGCAATTTAGAACCAGGCTCTTCCCCCCCGAAAGGAGATGCTCAAGCGCCAAGACGTGGATGGTGGCAAGGTCCTCCACGTGGATGAAGTCGCGGATACAGGTCCCGTCCGGGGTGGGATAGTCCGTGCCGTAGAGGAAGAACTTCTCGCGCTTGCCAAGGGCGGTCTGGAGAAGGAGGGGAATGAGGTGGGTCTCCGGGTCGTGGGCCTCGCCAATACGAGCCAGCGGATCGGCGCCAGCGGCATTGAAGTAGCGCAGGGAGACGAAAGGGAGCCCGTAAGCCCGGTGGCAGTCGGCAAGGATTTGCTCCACCATGGCCTTGCTGGCCCCGTAGGGGTTGATGGG
>JAADDY010000103.1 GCA_013153725.1 Thermodesulfobacteriota bacterium | reverse complement strand
GGTTGTTTGAGAGGATAGTTTTGATCCAGCACAATTTGTTTGGCCAATTTTTTGTCCACGTTGACAATAATTGGCCCCATAAGGTTTACGGTCATCTCTTGGGGACGGTTTGACGGGACGGTAACGATCCCCAAAATTTCAAGTTCGTCTCCGTTTTGAACGTGGAGATCTTTCAAAGTTTCCAGAGGAATTTGAGGATCGTAGTCTTCAAAAATTTCTTTTGGAAAAACAACCAGGAAAGCGAGATCAGGGATATCTACGGCTTGAAGCCAAAGAAAAGGTGAGTCGTCTGTGAGAGGAATGAGGACATAACGTTTAGCTGTAGGGAACCCGAGTACTCCCGACGGAAAGAAAATGATTTTCGAATCATCGATTTTTAATTTACCAAACCTTGTGGTTTCTATTTCCATGAAAACTTCTCCAGCGGATCTTATTTTGAAACAGTTACCCTGCGCGAAAGCATTGCACGTATCTTATTTCGATAATTTCTGAGAGATGAATTCTTCCACGTCTGATGGCAAATTGGTCGCACTTATGTTCTCTTTGGTGATTTTTTCGTAAATTTCTAGCCGATGTATCGAAATGCTTTTGGGGGCTTCTATCCCAAGTTTTACCTGGTTGTTATCGATATCCAGGATTTTTATAATTATTTCACCCGCAACAACAATGCTTTCGCCCTTTTTTCGGCGTAAAATTAACAAAAATTAACTCCTAAGAGAGAAAGTTTACCAAGCTCATTTGCATGACCTTGGCTGAAGCAGCCAAGGCGGCTTGATATGCGGTTTCTTTGCTTTTGATTTCGCTGGCAACCTTTAAAAGATCTACGTCTTGTGTTTTTGATAAGTTTTCTTGGATGCTCATTTTGAGATCTTCATACAGATTCTTTTTTAGTTCCATATGGTTTAGTTTGGCGCCAATATCTGCATGCTCTTTAGTTAAATATAACAGTGTTTTGTTGAGATTTTCGAGGGCATTGTCTATATCTTTTGTTTCTTTGACTGTATCTGCTTCATTGTTGTTTCTTAGAGTTCTGTAAAGATTCACTAGAGTTTCAAATATGCCAGATTTTTGCAGAGCTTCTTCTCCGTTTTTCCCTACGAGTACTTTTTGATTGAAGCTATAACCCTGGTAGAGATCCTCTTTGCCTCCCAGGTATGAAATCTTTATGAGAATGTCCCCATTGGGTAAAGGGGTTTTTTCCATCTCGAAAGGGCCGTTTTCGTACCCGATAGGTTTGTTCCCCGCAAAAATGTACCTCCCATTTTGTTTCGAATTGGCAATGGAAATAACTTCTTCTAAAAGATTCCAAATCTCTTCTGAGATTGCGACCCTGTCTTGGGAGTTGAGGGTATCGTTGGCTCCCTGTAAGGCCAACTCCTTGGCTCTGATTACGATGTTTTCCAGGGCTTCGTATGATTTATCTAAAGCTTGAAGATAACTTTCCGCTTCTTGAATACTCTTCTGGTAACGATCAATTTCTTCTATTGCTTTTCGGTATTTGAGGGTGCTTACTAAATCTACGGGAGCGTCTGAGGGTTTGTCGAACTTTATACCAGAAGCGGCCTGGGCTTGAAGATCGCTCAAATCTGTCGTGAGACGATTCAGATGATAAAGCATCCGGTCATATTGGGTCTTTAGCCCTATCCTGATCGGCATTTTGGCCTCCTATTTAACGCTTGGCTGCTATTAACGTATCGAGCATTTCATCGGCGACGGTTAAAATCTTGGCAGAAGCGGCAAAAGCCTGCTGGTATTTGATGAGATTGGCCATTTCTTCGTCCAGGGAAACCGCAGAGATGGAATCTCTCATCACCTGGAGCTGGTTGATAAGGTCTTCCATAAAGGTTTTGGAGTTTTTCACCGTCTTGGCAGCGATACCCACCTCGCCCACAAAGGAACTGTAATAGTCGGAGACCGAAGCTCCTCCAAGCGCTTCGCGCCGCTCGTCGGAAAGGGTGGCCAGGCGCAAGGCGTTCCGGTTATCCGCCGGCTGCGGGGCAAATCCCTGAATGAGGTCGGAAAATCCTTTTTTCTGGAACAAGATGCGACGAGAGAGATAAGTGACCAGGTTCCCCTCTTCGGAAGAGAGGCCGGTTTCTATCTTGAAAGAAATGAAGTCCGCCTTTCCATCATTGTTGACATCCGGGTCGTTTATGTAGATTTGCAGACGATTGGATTTGTCTATGAAAGCTCTGAAATCTTTGTTTCCATCACCATCCGTATCCAGGTTGTTTAGACTTGCAAGAAAGTCACTCAGGGTATCGCCGTCTGAGATGCTTATGGTTTCACTTCTCAAAGAGGTGCCATCTTCTTTGAGGTAGCTGATGGTAATACTTTGCTCTGAGAATTTGTCGTCCTTCTTCACCGCCAAGTTTGTTATCAAGAACTTTCTTCCGTTGTCGATCTCAAGCTCTCCGGCTACCAAATAGTTTGTTTCGAAGGAGTTCTTGGGTAAAACATCTGTGACCACGAAACTTTTCGTTTCGTAAAGCCCGGAAATACTGACCGTC
Source organism: Thermodesulfobacteriota bacterium (assembly GCA_013153725.1). Classification (GTDB taxonomy): domain Bacteria; phylum Desulfobacterota; class Thermodesulfobacteria; order Thermodesulfobacteriales; family Thermodesulfatatoraceae; genus Thermodesulfatator. The sequence continues at coordinate 14,545 of JAADDY010000103.1, read as the reverse complement.
AGTCGTCCTTCGCTGTCAAGAGCCGCTTTCAGTCCGTAACGGGCGTTCTTTTCGTCGTTATATCCCTGAAGGATCTGGATAACTCCACCTCGGGTGTCAAGAGAAAGCTGGAAAGGATCGACGACTTCGTTCTCCGGGTCGGTATCTATGGGGTTTCCCTTTTCGTCGAAGAGCCAGTGTGCCAAGGAGCCTATCTCAAAATGGAGTTCAAAGGGACTGCCTCCGTTTTCAAGGAAAATTCTTCCCCAGGATTCCGCTTGATCGTCCTCCTCGATGATGAAATAGGAGATGTCCGGGTTCTCCAGACCGATGACGACCTCTCCATTGTCAATGTAAGCCCTGAGGCGAGAGTCGTCATCGAGATCGCTGATCAGGGCTTCCAGGTTGGCCCCTGAAAAGGTCTCCGCTGCTATTTCCGAACCTTCTGAATCAAAGAATCTTATGGTCAGCTCTCCTGAAAAGCTGAGTGTTGAAGGATCAACGGAGCCTATGTTTCCGAGATATTGTCGGGGTTTGATTATTGGTTCCAGACCGGAAAAGATCTGGCTCCCTCCGGCAGGGTTGGAAGGGTCTCGGTGATACTGGGGAGCCCAAAGTCCCTTTTCTTTCAGGTATGTTAGGAAAGTTCCCTGGTTTTCAGGGTCATCTACTCCGAGCTCGAAATAGGCGTAAGGATGGGAGGTGTTGGGATCCAGCCGTAAAATAAGATGATTGTCGGAATCTAGGTAGGCTCTGAAGCCTTCCAGACGGTCCAGTTCTTGAATGATCTCCGCCAGGGTGGCACCACTGGGAACAGTAATATCCTGTTCCTCCAGGAAGGTTCCCCGGGAGTCGAAGAAACGTACGTAGATCTTATGCGACGGATCGTTGAAAACTTTGTTCGGCTTCACCGTGTCGCGGCTGCGGTAGGTGCCAGATATGGAGGCTTCGCTTCGCCAGGCCTCGCGGTCAAGGCGAGCGGCGGCGAGATATTTGGGGTCAACGGAAAGTTGCTTGTTGATGGCGATGCTTCCGGCATCGTGCCCGGCGAAAAAGACGTTCACTCCGGTAACCAGCAGGATGTTCGCTGTGTCGTTTGAGAAAGCAAAGCCATAGCCTTCCTGGGCCTGAAAGACCAATCGTCCTCCACGCACCAGGGCCTTTACCGATTCTTCCGGAGTAAAGCCCAGATCGGAAAGGGCCGTGTTTATCCTGCTGGCCACGTCTTCAAGCTCGGCGTCGGCAGGAAGGGCAAAATCTACCTTCACCGGGGTAATCTCTCCGGAAGGGGCCTTTACCCACAGGAAGAAAGAACCGTCACGCTTGAGTTCCCGGAAAAAGGGGAACCCCTTCAGGGTGCCATCACTGTGATATATCCCTTCAAGTTCCCCCTCGTAGAACTCAAGCCCCACACCCTCGGTGTGGATTTCGTTTACCGCTCGGATGAGCTCTTCGGCAAAGAGCTGGAACTTCCCGGTAAGGTTGAGCTCTTCTACTCGATGATTGGCGGCCTCGTCGTCGAACCGGCCAAGATCCAGAGGGCCGCTCGTGATTTCAAAACTGAGCATTCCACCGCCTCGATAGGCGTCCTTGACCACGAGGCGTCCGTCTTCAGTGAGATAGGCCTCGACTTGATAATCAAAGGCCTTTTCGATTTCATCGAGAAAGTCTCTTATGGTCTTGGTCTCCTCCGAGGTGGTGTAGCTGCCGGTGATCTCTTCGCCAAAGTGGTTGGTCCCTCGGAAACCAATGGTAACCGAGCCAGAAATCCCCAATTCTTTCCAGGTGGTATTTTCCTGGATGATCCTTCCATCTTTGGTGAAGGCGTTTCTGGTAGAGACGACGTATTCGTGGTTCCAGTCTTCTGAGATCTGTTCGATGATCCGAAGCCAGCCGCCCAGTTTTCCACGGGAGACCTCCTGGCTAGTGAGACGGACCTTTTCTCCCGAATGGCCCTGCCAGTAGACTTCACCACCGGAAAGGTCTAGCTCCCAGTAAGAATCGATGTCCACGAGATTGTAGCCGTTGCCAAGTATCACGGCGTAGGCTCCCTGGCTGTTTTCGAAGTACCGTATCTGGGCCAGTTCGGAGAGGCGGACTATGAGGCGGTCGCGCTGGTCCCGGAGGTCATTGGCTTGATGGAGCCCTGATTCCGCCGCCGTGATCTGGCGGTTGATCTCGGCGATCTGTTTGGCAAGTTCGTTTATCTCTCCCACCACATCCCGGAGCTTGAGCCGCACGTTGTTTTCGAGATCCACGATAGCCTGGTACTTGTCTCGTACAGCTTCAGCGAGCACCTGCCCCTTTTCGATCACAACGCGGCGTTCGGGAATTCCTTCGGCGCGATTGGAAAGCCCCTGCCAGGAGGTGAAGAAGTCCCCGATCATCCTGGAAAGTCCGAGAGGATTGGTCTCGTTGAAGAGGCTCTGAATGAGGTCTATTCCGGTTTCTTCGGCTGAAAGGAGCCCCAGATCGCTCCGCTTGAGGTTGATGTTGGCTTCGAGGAAGGCATCGAAATAACGTTTGATCTGCTCCACCTTTACCCCGCTCCCCATCGGCCCAGCCGGCCCGGGGGTAGGAGGGTAGGGGGCATTCACTATCTTCTGGCGTGAGTAGCCTTCGCTATCCACGTTGGCCACGTTATGACCCGTGACGTGAACCGCTGTCTGGAAGGCTAGAAGCGAGTTCTTGGCGATGTTTAAAGCACTATAGAGCCCGGCCATCTTTAAACCTCAAGATTCAAAAATTCCCCTCGCCCGGCTTTGAGGTCTCCTCTGGGGTTGTAGCTGATCTTTGAGGAGAAGTGCTGACCGAGAAAGCGGTAAGCCTCTTCGATGAAGGCAAGCCCCGCTTTAAGAAGCATCTGGTTGTGCTGGGTGAGAAACGTGATCTTTTCTCTCAAATCGGGGGTCAAAGGAGTAGTTTTGAGGGAGGGGTCCTTGAGGAGTTTCTCCTTTTCTTTGAGGCATTCTAGGAGCTCTTCGATGTTTCCCGCTATGATGGCCTTTCTTTCGGTTTCTAAGATCTCGGCTAATCTTTCCCAAGGGTTTCGTTTCATTTGACGCCTCCGTATTTTTTAGCGAGCTCACGATAGAGAAGTTTGCCAAGCCCGGTGCCTCTAGCAGCTACCTCCCGGCTTACCTCCTGGTAAAAGAAGTCTTCGTAAAGCTCTCTCTGAAAACTTTTCGGCCAAAACCCCCCTTCAGGTACAGTTTTGCGCAGCCCTTTCAGGATCTGATAAAGGAAGAGCGCCTCAAACTCCTGGCAGGCTTTCTTGAGGGCTGCTTCCCTGTCCTTCTGGGAGAGCTTTTTCAGGGCTTCCAGATTTTTGAAGTTTGGTCCGCTTATCTTCATCGTTTATTTTTAAAAGCAAAATTTGTGCCTTTCCTTTGAGATTGCTTCAGTCGCTTCGCTCCTTCGCAATGACGGGAAGGTGTTATCGCGAAGCGGCGCAGCCGTAGCGACCCCGCCCCCAATCTGTCATCGCGAGGCCTCCGAAGGAGGCCGCGGCGATCTCAGATGTTCTTTAAGAGCAAGGCTTATGCCATGTTTTGAGGCTGTTTTGCTCACCATGCTTGCCGCATGAGGTAGTGCTACACGCGGCAAAAATTTCCGCTGCGGAAGAAATTTCCGCGTCACATGATGATGAGTTCTGCCTGGAGAGCTCCTGCGGCCTTGATGGCCTGAAAGATGGCGATGAGATCCCGCGGCGTGGCTCCCACCGCATTGAGCGCCCGTACCAGTTCTCCGATGCTCACCCCTTCTTCGATGACCACCACGCGGGCCGCTTCTTCCCGGGCAACGATTTCGGTCTCCGGGGTGACCACCGTCTCGCCGGCAGAGAAGGGGGGTGGTTGCGATACGCGAGGTCTTTCGCGGATTTGTACGGAAAGGTTTCCGTGGGCCACGGCCACCTTGGAGACGCGAACGTTTTCACCCATCACCACCGTACCGGTGCGTTCGTCGATCACCACCCGGGCGGGGACGTCGGGATTGACCGCCAGGTCTCCGATTTCAGCCAGGAGTTTGACGACATTCTGGCGATATCTTTCGGGCACTTTGAGATTCAGGGTGCGCCCGTCAAGGGGGCTGGCATAGGAGCCTTTCAGATAGGCGTTTATGACGTCTGCTGCCCGCGCCACCGTGGTAAAATCCGCCTCACGGAAGGAGAGACGCAGGATGTCTTTCTGGTTGATGCTCACGGGAACTGTTCGTTCCACGATGGCTCCTGCCGGGATACGCCCCACCGTGGGGTGATTCTTCTGGACTGATCCACCGGCGCCTGCGGCAGAAAAGCCTCCGAGAGAGATTGGCCCCTGCGCCAGGGCGTAGACTTCGCCGTCTGGGCCTCGAAGAGGTGTGAGAAGGAGGGTGCCTCCCTGGAGGCTTTTGGCATCACCGATGGAGGAGACCGTGACGTCGAGCCTCTGTCCCTGCCTCACGAAAGGGGGGAGCTCGGCGGTAACCATCACCGCCGCGGCGTTTTTGAGTTTTACCTGGCGGCGATCCACCTTGATGCCGAAACGTTCGAGCATATTGACGACGGACTGCACGGTAAACTTCGTCTGGTCACCATCTCCCGTACCGCTGAGTCCTACCACGATGCCGTAGCCGATGAGCTTGTTGCCTCTCACCCCTTCGATGTTTACGAGGTCTTTGAGGTGGGCTCCGAAAATCAAGGAGGGGAAGATAAAAAGCATTCCCAGCGCCAGGAAAATCTTTCTCATGTGTTGTCCCTCCTTAAAAGAGCCATATGAGTTGAAGGGTTCGCGCCAGCCACCCCGGCCCCCTGGTGGCAAGGCTTGCGGGGCCGGCTCCGGAGTACTCGATGTGGGCGTCGGCAATATGGGTGGAGAGGACCGTATTGTCAGGCTCGATATCTTCGGGCCGGATGATCCCTGAAAGGGTGATGTATTCGAGATTTTCGTTCTGGCGCACCACCCGGACCCCCTGGATCACGAGATTGCCGTTGGGAAGGACTTCCACCACTCGTGCAGTGATGGTGGCGGCGATGTTGGTGTTGCGGGAGAGCTGCCCCTGCCCCTCCGCCGAGGAGCTAAAGTCTCCTCCAAACATTTGGTCGGCTCTGAAGCGGGGGTTTGAATCCTCGATGGCCTTTTCGAAGCCGAGAAGGGCTTTGATGCCGGCGGTGAGGCCAGTCTTGCGGCTGGTTTTGTTGCTCACCTTGCTGGAGCTCTGGTAGGTCTCAACGATCTTCACGGTAATGATGTCACCCACCCGGCGCGCACGATGATCCTCGAAGAAGAAGGCCCGGGTCCCGGTGTAGAGGGACCCCTCGGGTGGAATTTCCAGCGGTGCCGGGGGCACGTAAACCTGTGGGGGAGGGGGTGGAGACGGGGCCTGCGGCTGTCTTGCACTGCAGGCTGCCAGAAGACCAAGCAGAATGATCAGGGCCAGGTTTCTCATCAGAAGTTCACCTCAACGGTTTCTGGGCCCACCACGCGGGCAAATATTTCCCTCTTGCTGTTGAGGTTGCGGACCTTGATGATCTCTCCGGGGCGCCCTTCCTGGCGAGCCTTCCCCAGAGCGCTTACGGTAAAGGCTTCTCCTCGTGCCACGATTTTTACGAGGCTTCCGCGCTTGACCACCGGGGGTTCTTCGAGGGCGTATTCCCGCAAGACTTGCCCGGCTCGCAGACCGAGACGGAGTCTTTTGCCCACGGCGGCCTCTATTTCGGTGAGCACGTCCCGGGGAAGCCTCGAAGCCGGGCGCTTCTCAATCGCCAGGTCTTTGCGGTGCAGGATGGCGTGCCGCGGAAGTGGCCGTCGCAAAACCACCACCGGTATCTCGGCTTCGAGATAACCTACCGCACGCACAGTGGCCAGAAGCTTCCCTTCGGCAGAGAACTCGATGAGTGCGGCGTTGGCTCCAAGCTTTGGAATCCCGCGAAAGACGACCCGGGCTTTCGCTCCGGGTGGCAGGTCGAGCCGCTGTGGTTCCACGGCGAAACGCAGGAGTTTGAGCTCCCCGGGGAGCCAGGAGAGCCTCTCGGCCGCGGCTTCGAGGAAAAGGGCCTCGAAGTCCTTTACCTGCCATTCCTGGGCAAAAGCCGAACCAGCCCAGAAAAGAACCGCAATGAGACAGAAGATCCTAAACCCTCTCATGGCTATCGTTTCACGTTGTTGGCCATTTCAAGCATGTTGTCAGCGGTCTGAATGGTCTTGGAATTTGCCTCGTAAGCCCGCTGAGTGACGATCATCTGAACCATCTCTTCCACCACGTCCACGTTGGACATCTCAAGATACCCCTGGGCGATGGTGCCAAAGCCCTCCCGTCCGGGTTGGCCTTCCATCACGTCTCCGGCGGCGTCACTCTGGCGAAAAAGGTTGCGTCCGATGCTGTAGAGTCCGGCGGGGTTTGGAAAGTCGTAGAGCATGATCTGGCCGAGAGTCTGGGTGGTGCCGTTCCCCATCACGGCGTTCACCTGACCGTCCTGGGTGATCTCAATCCGCACCGTTCCCTGGGGGACGGTGATCTCTGGCTGCAGTCGGGCTCCGTTGGGGGTCACGATGTAGCCGTCGCGGTCCACCTTGAAATGCCCCGCCCTGGTGTAGAGTTCCTCACCGTTTACCAGGACCTTGAAAAATCCCCGGCCTTCGATGGCCAGGTCGAGCTCGTTGTTGGTCTGCTCGTAATCACCTTGAGAGAAAATCTTGTTGACGGAGACGGGGCGCACGCCGAGGCCGATTTCCATCCCCACGGGGACCTGGTTCCCCTCGGCGTTCAAGGCCCCGGCCATTTTGAGCTTTTGATAGAGAAGGTCTTCAAAATCCACCCGGCTCTTTTTGAAACCCGAGGTGTTTACGTTGGCAAGGTTGTGGGCGATGACATCGAGCTTTAGTTGTTGCCCCTGCATTCCCGTGGCAGCGGTCCAAAGGCTCCGGATCATTTCCTCCTCCTTTAAGTGCGGCCGTAAGTTTCGATCATACGGCTCATGGTCTCGTCTGTTCCCTGGAGACTCTTCTGGATGGCTTCAAACTCACGCTGGATTTCAATGAGAGCCACCATTTCTTCCAAAGGATTGGCGTTTGAGTCTTCCAGGTGCCCCTGGCGAAGGTCAGGGGTGTCCACGGGGATCTCCCGGGCCTCATCGGCCACAAAAAGAGTCTCCCCGCGTTTCTCAAGAGCGCTCAAGTCTTCAAAGGTTACGATATCTAGCCGGCCGATCTCCGTGCCGTCGATGGAGATGGTGCCATCGTCATGAACGAGAAAACGCTGGTTCTCAAGGGTGATGACACCCCCCTTGGCAAGCCCCGGGTCCACGATCACCGGGGCACCGTTTGCAAGCACCGGATACCCCTGAGCTGTCACCAGGCGGCGGGAGCTATCGAGACGAAAGTTTCCGGCCCGCGTATAGGCCACTCCCTCCGGGGTCTGCACCTTGAAGAAACCTTCACCGGCGATGGCCACGTCGAAGGGGTTTCCGGTAAATTTGATGGGCCCCTGTTGGAAATCCGTCTTCACCGTCACTTCTTTGAACGTCCTCCACCCGCGGGGGAACTTCCGCATCAGGACCTCACGGAAGGTGAGACGGTCCCTTTTGAAGCCCGGGGTGTCCACGTTGGCCAGGTTATTGGCGGAAACGTTCAGCCTTCGTTCCAGAAGACGGCCACCTTCAAGGGCCTCAAGCCAGCCGAGTTGCGGGTTAACTCTGAGCGTTTTCATGACGTCGGCTAAAAGATGCAAGGAAGATGCCATCCTGGAGGGAGACTTTCCCAGGCAAATTTGGCTCCTTACAGGCTTTTTCCCTGAGGAAAGATCTTCCCAGCGGGAAAATTTTGCCGGGCAAATTGTTGTTGCATCTTTGTTGCAATAGCATTATCTTGCTTACGGGCCCGCAAAGGGCAAAGGAGGATTTCCACATGAAGAAGATTGCCATCTCCGCCGAAGGGAAGGACCTTACGGCGCGGGTCGATCCCCACTTTGGGAGAGCGGCCTATTTCATCATCTACGATCTGGAGACCGATTCCTGGGAGGTCTTTGAGAACCCGGCGGCGACTGAAGCCCGCGGGGCCGGAATCGCCGCCGCCACCTTTCTTGCCGAAAAAGGGGTGGATGTGATCGTCACCGGTCACTGTGGCCCGAAGGCCTTTTCCGTGCTCAAGGCCGCAGGGATCAAAGTGGCCAACGTCTCCGGAAAGACGGTGGCCGAGGTGGTGACGCTTGCCAGGGAGGGGAAGCTCGAGTTCCTGGAGGCTCCCAACGCGGATACCCACTTCGGTGGTGGTATACCGGGGCTTGGCAAGATTATGGGAGGCGGAACGGGCCGCGGCTGTGGAGGCAGCGGTGGTGGCAAAGGTTGTGGCGGGAAAGGACGCAAGTGCCAGAAGCGCGGGGGAGGGAGAAGTTGATCGTCGCCGTGGCAAGCGGCAAGGGTGGCACCGGGAAGACCACCGTCGCCGTGGCTCTGGCCCGGGCCTGGGGTGCGAGGCTCCTTGACGCCGATGTCGAGGAGCCCAACGCCCATCTCTTCTTGCGGCCCGAGATCTCTCAAACGGAAGAGATCTATCGCATGGTCCCGGTGGTGGACGAAGGGCGTTGCACCTTTTGCGGCAAGTGCAAGGAGATCTGCCACTTCAGCGCCATCACGGTCTTCCCTGGCACCGTGCTCACCTTCCCGGAGATGTGTCACGCCTGTTACGGCTGCCTCGAAGTGTGCCCGGAGGAGGCCCTCAGCGAAGGGCAAGTCCTGGTGGGAAAGATTTTCTGCGGCCGGGGGCAGGGCGTGGAGCTTGCTTACGGAGCCTTGGAGGTGGGAGAGCCCATGGCCTCTCCCCTCATCAAGGCCCTCAAGGCCCGCTATTTGAGTCCCGGGAGCGTAAGCATCATTGATTGCCCTCCAGGCACCTCCTGTGCGGTGCTCACCGCCGTGCGGGGGGCGGATTTTTGCCTTCTCGTTACCGAGCCAAGCCCCTTTGGGCTTCACGATCTGCGCCAGGCCGCCCGGGCCGTGAAAACTTTGGGGGTTCCGGCGGGAGTCATCGTGAATCGGGCCGGGGTGGATTACCCTGAGCTCCACCGGTTTCTCAAGGCCGAGGGCCTTCCTCTGCTCCTTGAGATTCCGCACCGCCGTGAGATCGCCGAAGCCTACGCCCGTGGCAAGAGTCTCCTTGAAGTGATGCCAGAGCTCCGAGAGGCGCTGGTCTCTCTCCTTCCTTCTCTCAGGAGGACTTCATGAAAGAGATCCTGGTGGTAAGTGGCAAGGGGGGTACCGGGAAGACCACGCTGTGTGCCGCTCTGGCGGCCCTCTGGGAGGATTCGAAGGTCATGGTGGATGCCGACGTGGACGCCTCGAACCTTCCCCTCCTCTTGAGCCCTCGTCTCCTCGAAAGAACTCCCTTCTTTGCCGGGTGGCAACCGGTGAGAGACGAGGAGAAGTGCACGGCCTGCGGCACCTGCCGTGAGAAGTGCCGCTTCGAGGCCATAGGAGAGGATCTGGAGATAGATCTCCTGGCCTGCGAGGGGTGCGGGGTATGTGCCTGGTTTTGCCCGGAGGAGGCCATCCGGATGGATGAAAAGGAAGTTGGCGAGGTCTATCTTTCCGAGACACCATACGGTCCGCTGGTTCACGCGGAGCTTTATCCGGGGGAGGAAAATTCCGGAAAACTGGTGGCGGAGGTGAAGAAGCGGGCCCGAAGGCTGGCCGAAGAAAAGGGGGTGGGGTGTATCTTTCTCGATGGCCCTCCCGGAGTGGGTTGCCCGGTGATCGCCTCTCTTTCAGGGGTGAGCCTCTGCCTGCTGGTAACGGAGCCCACCATCTCCGGGCTCCACGATGTAAAGCGCCTGGCAGCTTTGCTTCGGCACTTCAAGGTTCCCGGCTATCTGGTCCTCAACAAGGCCGATCTTGCCCCTGACCTGGCCGAAGAGATGCTCGCCTTTGCCAGAGAAGAGGGGCTCCCTCACCTGGGATCCATCCCCTACGACCCGGAAGTTTTTCGCGCCTTGCACCAGGCGAAGCCTCTGCCGGAGGTCTCCCAGGCCCCGGCAGCCAAAGCCGTGAGAGAGATCAAGAACCGTTTGGAAAAAATTCTTGAGGAGGTGGCCACATGAAGATTGCAGTTCCCCTTGAGGGAGATCTGGTGGCCGAACACTTTGGCCACGCGCCGCAGTTTGCCATTTACGAGATCACCGGTGATGGGGTTCGAAAAGAGATCCATCTTCCTCCCCCGCACGAGCCGGGGGTGATCCCGCGCTGGCTTTCAAGCCTCGGGGTAACACATATCCTCTGCGGGCAGATGGGGATGCGGGCGCTCATGTTTTTCGAGGAGTTCGGGATCAGGGCCATCACGGGAGTCCCTCCCGCGCCGGCGGACGAAGTGGTGGGAGAATTTCTGGCAGGAAGGCTTCGGGTGGAACCTAGGGTTTGCGGAGGCCACGGGGAGCATCGCTGTGGCCACGGGGGTGGTTGCTCTCATCGTTAGGCTGCTTTTTGGTCTTGAACATGAGCCAGTTCTTGCCGTCGAGACGGATGAGAGCGTAACGCCCCTTTAGTTTTTCACCGTTGAAGCGCACGATGATCTTGTCGTCCTCCCAGGATTCGATCTCATAAGTGCCCTTATCCCAGAGTTTGACAAGGCCCGCCCCATAGTGCCCGGGCGGGATGACCCCCTCGAAATAGATGTAATCAAGGGGGTGGTCTTCGGTCTGGATGGCAAGCCGTCTCACCCCTATTTCAAGAGGTGGCCCCTTGGGAATGGCCCAGGATTTGAGCACCCCGTCCTTTTCGAGACGGAGGTCCCAGTGGAGGTGGCTGGCGTGGTGTTCCTGTACTGAAAAGCGTGGCATCAGGGGGCCTTCTTCCCTGCCTTTTCTTTGGTTGCCGGGGTGAGGATCTTGACCGGCAGTTTAAAGGTTCGCCCTACGATGCCTAAAAATTGGGAACCAAGAGAGACCGGGTCAAGGGGGATGATGGCCGGATCCTTGAGGTCTCCGGTGATCTTCACGGGTACGGCAAGGAGCATTTTAGATTCTCCGGTGAGGATCCAGCCAAGGAGGGGCACCTTGCTCACCACGGCGTTAAAGGCCTTGAAGGGGGAGACCAGGAGGGTGAGGTCTATCTTTTGATCCATGAAATAGAGTTTCCCGGTGCCGAAAAATCTGAGCCCGGGTGCGTTTAGCTGCAGGGCTTCGATTTTGAGATAGTCCTTTTTGAATTTGCCTTTGATTTCCAGAAGATCATAGTCCATGCCTTTGCGGGAAAAGTTGGGCAGATTGCCACTGAAGATGTCCAGAGGGCTCAAGATGGCGAAAAGCTTGGATAAAAGGTTGAACTTATAGATGTGGCCCTCTTTGGACTTCAGAAAGAACCTGCCTTTGCTTTCTTCAAAGAGTTTCTTCTTGCCATAGGTTACGAGCTCCCCTTTGAGCTCAAAAGGTCCTTCGATGTCCTTTTTGTGGAAGAGACAAAAGAGGGCCTTCTCGAACCGTCCTTCGGGTTCCAAAAACGAGAGCTCCAGACGCCTCAGGTCTTCCTTCTTTTCGAAAGTCCCCCGCAAGGCGATGTCGCAGAGATAGGATTCGGTGACGACGATCTTGAAACTTCCCGGGTGGTAAAAGAGGGCGCCACGAAAGGGGCTGAATTCGTAGTTCCGATAGATTACGCTTTCAGCCTCGAGATCCAGCTTGACCACCACTTTGAGTTTGCGGCGGGACCTTCGGGAGGATGGCCCCTTTTTCCCGCTTTTTCCTGGTGTCGAAGAAAAGAGACGGCGAATATTTTCCAGCACAATGTGGGGCGAGTAAGCGCTTCCCTCGAAAGAAAGATATTTCTGCGAGAAGACAAGATCTCCCCTGGTTTCGAAGTAGGTCCCATCCAGGTCGAATTCGGCGTGGTTGACGTGGATCTTCCTGCCTTCGGCTTTCAAGGAGAGGCTTTCCAGCCACAAAGGATAGCGAAGATAGGGAATCCTGACCCGCGAGATCTCAAGATTCCCAAAGAAATGGCTCTTGGCGGGTTCCTGGAGGTTAAACACACCCTCCAGGTCTGTTTTGAGGTGCTGGAGCAGGAAGGGATTGCGCGCCAGGAAGAGTTTTATTTCTCCGGCGCTGATCTCACCGTGGAGAGCCAGGGCCAGTTTTTCGGCCCTGCTGACACGAAAGCGGAAGCTCTCCTTCCCTCGCGGGAAGAGCACGCCGTCGAGCTGCCAGTTTGGGCCATCTTTTTCAAAGACCAGGTTGGCCCACGAAGGGGGAATGGTTTCGATTTTTCCGGCAAAATGCAGATGTTTGCCACCTTTTTCGAACTCGAAGGAGGATAACTTCAGGGGGGTTCTCGGGAAAAATTCTCCGGGAATACGCCCCTTTTTGAAGACCCAGGAAACGAATTGTTTTCCGGCCTCACCGCTTCCCGTGAAAAAGAGGGTGAGCGGCTTGAATGATATTTCCCCGGCGACGTTGAAGCTGGATCCCAGCCAGCGAATCCTGGAGGGTTCGAAGGACAATTCGAACTTGTGGTAGGAAAGACGCCCTCTTTCGAGAAGGAGCGGAGCCGGGAGTTCCGGGCAGGAGAAGCGCAGACCTTCCCCGGAAACCTTCAAAGAGGCCCTTTCGAGGAGGGTTTTTCCGTTCAGGGGTCCACGATAGGAGGCGTGGATGAGGGTTAGTCTCTCTCCTTCGAGACGATAGCGCTCGAGGTATTGTTTGAGACGCGGAAAACCTTCCAGGATCTGATGGAGCTCTGCCAGAGCAATTACTCCCCGTGCTTCGGAGAGATCCAGCTGCCAGGGTTTGGAGGAAAGATCGAGGAGGGCCATGCCACTCAGGTGGCTTTTGGGCGTGGAGACCTTGACTCCCCTCAGGGTAACCTTGCGCGAAGCATAATTTATCGTGCCACCCGTGAGTCTCAGGGGGAGCGGGAACCGATGATACTTGAGGGAAAGATTTTGGGGATGAAGGGCAAAGTTTATCTGCGGCTTCTTGAGTCTTCCGGTGACCTTCACCTTCCCGGAGAGCATTCCCTTGCCATCAGTTCCGGAAATTTCACGCTCGATATTAGAGGGCAGGGGAAGGCTGAGAAGGATCTTTTTCATCCCCTGGAAAGGTCCCTCAAAACGTGTCTCAAGGAAGAAGGGGCTGTCCTTTTCCTTTTTGAGGAGTGAAATGTTCAGGAAGAGTTCTGCCCGGTGAAGAGATACCTTTTCGCAGGTAGCCCGGGCATTCTTCAATTGAAGCAGACCCTTCTGGACCCTTACGAACCCTCCGGCTTTGTCCAGAGAGAGCCCTATCTTGGGGATGTTGACCCTGGCCTGGTGGGCCTTTCCTTCGTAAGAGAGATTTTCGAGCTTGAAAAGGGCCTTGAGAGAAGGTGCTTCGCTCTGGAAACGGGTGTCCTCGGCCAGGCCGTCTTCCACGATTTCGCTGAAGCGTTTGAAGCCCTTGTTCCTGTCAAGGAAGACCAGAAGCCGTTTCCTTATCTCTCCCCAGTCGGCCTTGGCGATTTTGAAGTCGAAGGCCGATCTCTGGGGTTGCCATTCAAAGACCCCCGTGGCTTCGAGCAGGGGGTTTTTCATGACGAGCTCTTTGAGCTCGACCCTGGCCAATTTGGGGCCGAGGACGGCCTTGCCCACCACCGCCGAGCAGTCGAAGAGGAGAGAGGTTTTGCCCTTTTGTGCCAAAATACAGGGGGCTGTGCCGGTGAAGCCGAGGTGCCATTTTTCTTCTTCGAAACGGAAAGAAAGATCGAGAGAGAAGTCCGTCTGAAGGGATTTCCTGATCCTGGGGGAAATCAGGGGAAACTTGGAGAGATCGAACTTCTTGACCTTGAGGAGGCCTTCGGCAAGCTCTTCGTGAGGCCAGAGTTTTAGCGAAAGTTCGAAGGCTTTGAGGGCGGGATTTTTGCCCCTGATTTCGGCTTCCAGGAAATTTTTCTTGAGGGCCAGAAAGACCTGGCTCTCCTGGAGAATGGGAATCTTTTGGCCTTTCTTTTGCTGATAAAAGGCTCCGTCTTCAATTTTGATCCTTATTTCCGGGATCTTGGCCAGAATTTCGCCAATTCTGAGGAAAGCTTCCCTGGGAGAGATAGAGGGAGTGGTTTTTTCGGGAGAGGGGGCGGGGTGGGCCTTTTTCTCTTTTTCTTTCTCCTTCAGGGTAAATTCGAGCCCTTTTAAGAGACATTTTTCGACTTCTATTTGCCGGCGAAAGAGGGGGAAAAGCTTAAGGACCAGATCCCCTTCTTTGAGGTCCACATCATAGCGGGGATTTTCTATGCGCACTTTAGCAGCGTGAAGGGCTGGGGCAGGGATGAGGCGGAGGGAGACTTCTCCTATCTGGACCTCCGCATGCAAGCGTTCCGAGAGCTTTTCGGCGACGGTGTTCCTGACAGCTTCAAGATTTACCAGGTAGGGAAGAGAGAAGACCAGGATCAGAAGAACGACGAAGATTAATAGAAAGGCTAGAGCAAAGAGCTTAAAAAGTCTTTTCATGGGCGCCTATCAAAGATGGTCGGGGAGGGCGGATTTGAACCGCCGACCCCCTGCTCCCAAGGCAGGTGCGCTGCCAGGCTGCGCTACTCCCCGCAAGAACTATTAAAAATTTAGCCTCAACCTCC
>JAADDY010000053.1 GCA_013153725.1 Thermodesulfobacteriota bacterium | reverse complement strand
CTTCTGGCCCAGGCCCACCGGGGTTTTCTCTACGTGGACGAGGTGAACCTGCTCCCCGACCACCTGGTGGACACCCTCCTTGACGTGGCAGCCATGGGGGTGAATTACGTGGAGCGGGAAGGGGTGAGTTTCTCCCATCCGGCCCGGTTTGTACTCGTCGGCACCATGAATCCCGAGGAGGGGGAACTTCGCCCCCAGCTCCTGGACCGCTTCGGCCTCTGCGTGACGGTGGAAGGCCTCAGGGAACCGGCCAAAAGGGTGGAGATCCTCAAACGCTGGGAGGAGTTCGTGAAGGACCCGGAGGCCTTCAAAGCGAAATTTGCGCGGGAGACAGCCGCCCTGGTGGAAAGGATCTCAGCGGCCCGCCGTCTCCTGCCCCGGGTACAGATCCCCGAAGAGATCCTCTACCAGATCGCCAAGAAGACCATCACCCTGGGGGTGGATGGCCACCGGGCCGATCTCACCATGGCCAAGTGCGCCCGGGCCCACGCCGCCTTCTACGGGCGCGAGGTGGTGAGCGCCGAAGACGTCCGGATCGCAGAAAGGCTTTCCATCCCGCACCGGCTCCGCCGCCGTCCCTTCGAAGAGATAGCCGGTCGGATGACGTAATTTTTGCCAAACTTTTCAGGGAGTGACCTGGCCCAAACGATAGTGCTTGCGAATGGGCTCGAGAACCTTCCAGCGGCACCGGACTCCCTTGGCAAAGGTCACGAGATCTCCCGGCTCGATAAGAACCTTGCTTCCGTCTTCCAGGGTGACTTCCACCTTCCCTTCGAGCACGTAAAAGGTCTCATCTTCGTCGTAAACCCAGTCGAACTCGCTGACTTCCTTTTCCCAGGTGGGCCAGGAAGAGACGTTGAGTTCCGCCAGTTCTTCCGGGGAAGGCCTTTTCTTTTTGACCCTTTCCATTTCTCCCTCCTCAGGGAACCTTTAGCACTCTTCCGGCGGAAAGAGGAAGTTTCGCAGGATGATGACCCCTTCCGGGAGCTCTTCGGAAGAAAAATCCCAGTCCCTCGGGGGGCGCCGCAGTCTCTTCCAGGCGTAAAGCGAGGTGCCGATGGACTCCGGATGGAACTGGACCCCTTCCACCGGAAGCTCCCTGTGCCGCACCCCCATGATCTCCCCTTCTTCATCCCGCGCCGTGACCAGAAGCTCCTCCGGCAAAGACTCCTCCTCGATCACCAGGGAATGGTACCGCATGGCCTCAAAGGGAGAGGGAAGGCCGCAGAAGACCCCCTTGCCATCGTGGCTGATCTGGGAGGTCTTGCCGTGCATGAGGCGTTTGGCCCGCACGATCCTGCCCCCAAAGGCCACCCCGATACTCTGATGCCCCAGGCAGACCCCCAGGATGGGCACTTTGCCGGCAAAATGTCTGATGGCCTCCACGGAGATGCCGGCCTCTTTAGGGGTACAGGGGCCCGGCGAGACAACGATGTGGGTGGGGGAGAGTTTGGCTATGCCTTCGAGATCGATCTCGTCGTTGCGAAAGACAGAGATCGTGCTTCCGGGAGCGAGCTTTTCGCACATCACCCCCAGGAGCTGGACGAGGTTATAGGTGAAAGAGTCGTAATTGTCGATTACCAGGAGTCTTATGGCCATCTAAAGCCCCCTTTGTGCCATTTCGATGGCCTTCATCATGCCACGGGCTTTGTTGAGAGTCTCTTGGTACTCCCGCTCCGGGTCGGAATCAGCCACGATCCCAGCCCCGGCCTGGAGATAAAGTCTCGTCCCCTTCTGGAAGAGGGTCCGGATGGCGATACAAAAATCCATGTTGCCGGAAAAGCCGAAATACCCCACTGCCCCGGCGTAAGGGCCTCGCCGGGCGTGTTCCAGCTCTTCGATGATCTCCATGGCCCGGATCTTGGGGGCACCGGAGACCGTGCCCGCTGGAAAGGCGGCCTTGAGCACGTCGAACATGTCCTTTCCGGGCAGGAGTTCCCCCCGCACCCCTGAGACGAGGTGCATCACGTGGGAGTAGCGTTCGATGACCATGAGCTCGTAGACTTCCACACTTCCGTAGGTGGCCACCCGCCCCACGTCGTTGCGGCCGAGATCCACGAGCATCAGGTGTTCGGCACGTTCTTTGGGATCATGGAGGAGGTCTTCGGCCAGAGCGAAGTCCTCGGTCTCCGTGCGGCCGCGGGGCCTGGTACCGGCAATGGGGCGCACCTCGATACGGCCTTCCTCCAGGCGGACGAGGATCTCCGGGGAAGAACCGATGAGGGTTTCATCGCCAAGGCGCAAGTAAAAGAGATAGGGGGAGGGATTTATCTTTCGAAGCGCCCGATAGAGGTCGAAGGGGCGCAGGTGGTTCTCCCCTGAAAAACGCTGGGAAAGGACCACCTGGATGACGTCTCCGGCCTCGATGTATTCCTTGGCCCGCCGGACCATCTCGTGGAAGCGCTCCCGCGAGATTTCCGGCTCGAGCCTGGTCTCTTCAGGAGGCCTCTTGGCAGGAGGGTAAATAAGCGGCCCCCTCACCCGGCGTACCATGGCCTCGATCTCACTCAGGGCGCGCTCGTAAACCGCCTCAGGGGAAACCCCTTCTTCCAGACGGGCGTTGTAGACCACGAAGAGACTGTGTTTCAGGCGGTCGTAAACCAAGAGAATTTCCGGAAACATGAGGTGAATATCGGAAAAACCTGTGGTCTCCGGGAGGAGACTGGGGAGCTTCTCCATAAAGCGGACCATATCGTAGGAGACAAACCCCACCGCGCCACCAAAGAAGCGGGGGAGCTCCGGCAGGGTAGCGGCCTGGAACCGGGAGAGGATCTTGCGGACTTCGTGGAGGGGATCAGGGCTCCGGAAGCGTTTCTCCCCGTGACGATCAAGGAGAGTGATCTCTTCGCCGCGGCTCCGGAAGATGAGAAAGGGGTTTACCCCGATGAAGCTGAAACGGGCCCATTTTTCCCCGCCCTCGATGCTCTCAAGAAGAAAACCGTAATGCCCCACAAAGACTTTGTAGAAAAGGGAAATAGGGGTCTCCATGTCCACCAGGACTTCCTGGTAGACGGGAATGAGATTGGCCTGGCGCGAGAGCTCGAGGAAAGTCTTTTTGTCCGGACTGGGGTTTCCAAGTATCATGGGGCCGCTCTTATCGCGAGTGGGGCCTTCTGTCAAGCAGCCAGGTGGCAAGCTCCCGAAAAATAGGATCTGATCCCATTTTTTTCAGGGAAATTTGGAGTGGAAACAGGAGAAAAACGAAGAAAAAGGGATCTGATCCTATTTTTGAGTTGGCTACCCGTGACACAGGAGGCAGAAGACATTAAGTTTGCCTTATGCTCAATCTGCCGAACCTCGTAACTCTTCTGCGGCTCATTTTGATCCCGGTGGTGATCATCAATCTCCTGGAGGGGCGGCTCAAGCTGGCCCTTTTCTTTTTCATCCTGGCGGGGTTGAGCGATGCTCTCGACGGCTTCCTGGCCCGGGCCCTCAATCAAAAGACGCTCCTCGGGGCCATTCTGGACCCTGTCGCCGACAAGCTCCTGGTAAACTCCATCTACATCCTCGGGACATATCTCGGGCTTTTACCGGACTGGCTGGCGGTCATCGTTTTGAGCCGCGACGTCCTGATCCTCATCGGCTTTGCCATTCTGACCTTCCACACCAAACGCCTGGAGGTGCGGCCCACCATCCTCAGCAAATGCACCACCGCCAGTCAGATCTTGACCGTGGTGGTAACCCTTGCAGGGCTCTCCAGGGAGATTCAAGAAGTGTGCTTCTATTTTACTGGCGGGTTAACGACCCTTTCGGGTTTTCACTATCTCTGGCTTGGAATGAAGATGCTGAGAGAAGAATAAATAAGGGGAAGGAGCCCTTCAGAAGGGGCCCCCTCCTGCGAACAACTTAGCTCTTCCGCCGTTTGACCATCAGGCCAACGGCGAAGAG
>JAADDY010000081.1 GCA_013153725.1 Thermodesulfobacteriota bacterium | reverse complement strand
ATCGACGCCTACGCGACCCTTCACCTCTCGCGGGCAAAACTCCTCTTTGCGGTGGGGGAAGATCCGTATCTCCCGTAGCCCCAAGGATTTCCGCCCAGGGAATCTCCCCCTCACGCAGGAGCACGGGAGCTTCGCCGCTTGCGTCAACGATGGTGGAAGGCGCTCTGGCAGGAAGCACTCCGGCATCGAGGACGAGATCCACCCCCGGGAGCTGGGCAAGGACCTCGGCCACGGAACGCGCCGGGGGCTTCCCCGAAAGATTGGCACTCGTTCCGGTGATGGGACGGCCGAAAGAGAGAGCAAGCCTCCGGGGAACAGGGTGGGAAGAAAGCCTCACCGCCACCTTTCCGGTGCCGGCGGTCAAAAAAGAGGAGAGCCCGGGCCTGGCCTCCAGGACGAGTGTCAAAGGGCCGGGCCAGAAGGCCGCGATGAGCTTGCGGGCAAGGGGCGTGATCTCCCGCACGACTTCTTCCAGCTGGGCGAGATCTCCCACCAGGAGGAGGACGGGTTTTTCTTCCGGACGCCGCTTCAAGGCGAAGAGGCGCTTTAAGGCCTCTTCATTCTGGCAATCCACCGCAAGGCCGTAAAAGGTCTCCGTGGGGATGACCACCACCTTCCCCTCTTTCAGGGCCTTAAGAGCTGCCCGGAGGGCTTCTTCCTGGTTTTCGGCAAGGGAGATGATCTTCGCCATGAGCCTCCTCTCCGGCTAAAATATAAACGCTATGGAAAGAGGCGGCGGAAAATTTCAACTGGTAGCCAAGCACCAGCCCACCGGTGACCAGCCCAAGGCCATCGAAACACTTGCGCGCTGGGTGGAAGAAAGCGTAAGGCACATGGTGCTCAAAGGGGTCACCGGCTCGGGGAAGACCTTCACCATGGCCAACGTCATCGCGCGCCTCAACCGGCCCACCCTCATCATCGCCCCGAACAAGACGCTTGCGGCCCAGCTCTACAATGAGTTCAAAAAGCTTTTCCCTTACAACGCCGTGGAATATTTCGTCTCCTACTACGATTATTACCAGCCCGAGGCCTACATCCCCGCCTCTGACACCTACATCGAGAAGGACGCCTCCATCAACGAACTCATCGACCGTCTGCGGCACTCCGCCACCGCCGCGGTCCTCTCCCGCCGCGATGTCATCGTGGTGGCCAGTGTCTCCTGCATCTACGGCCTGGGGTCGCCTGAAGAATACTCCCGCATGCATCTTTACCTTCAGGTGGGCAGGACCTACCCACGAGAGCAGATCATCCGCCGCCTGGTGACCATGCACTACGAGCGGAAGGACTTCGAGCTCACCCGCGGGACCTTCCGCGTGCGGGGCGACGTGATCGAGATCTTCCCAGCCCACGAAGAAAAGAGGGCTATCCGGGTGGAGCTCTTTGGCGACGAGATCGAAAGCCTGAAGGTGATCGACCCCTTTCGCGGCAAAGTGCTGGGGCGTCTTGAAGCGGTGACCATCTTTCCGGGGACCCACTACGTCACCAGTGAAGACCGCCTGGAACGCGCCATCCGCGAGATCCGCAAAGAGCTCGAGGAGCGGGTGGCCTGGTTCAAAAGCCAGGGGCGGTTGCTCGAGGCCGAGCGCCTCCTCAAGCGCACCCTCTTCGACCTCGAGATGCTCGAGGAGATGGGCTTCTGCCACGGCATCGAGAACTACAGCCGCTATCTCGACGGCCGGGCCCCGGGCGAGCCCCCTTACACCCTGCTCGATTACTTCCCGGACGACTTCCTGATCTTCATCGACGAAAGCCACATCACCGTACCCCAGCTCCAGGGGATGTACCGCGGAGACCGCTCCCGCAAAGAAACCCTGGTGGAATACGGTTTCCGGCTCCCCTCGGCGCTCGATAACCGGCCGCTCACCTTTGAGGAGTTCGAGGCCCGCGTGAACCAGGTGATCTACGTCTCCGCCACCCCGGGAGACTACGAGCTCGAAAAAGCCGGCCCTTACGTGGTGGAGCAGATCATCCGCCCCACCGGGCTCATGGACCCGAAGATCGAAGTACGCCCGGCCCGCACCCAGGTGGACGACCTCATCGGGGAGATCAAAAAGCGCCTGGCCCGGGGAGAGAAAGTGCTCGTCTGCACCCTTACCAAACGCATGGCTGAAGAGCTCACGGAATACTTGAACGACCTGGGGATCAGGGCCAAATATCTTCACTCCGACATCAAGACGCTTGAGCGGGCAAGGATCATCCGCGATCTGCGCCGCGGGGTCTTCGACGTGCTGGTAGGAATCAACCTCCTGCGGGAGGGACTTGATATCCCCGAGGTTTCTCTGGTGGCCATCCTCGACGCCGACAAGGAGGGTTTTTTGCGCTCGGAACGCTCCCTCATTCAGATCGCCGGGCGGGCGGCGCGCAACGTTAACGGGACGGCCATCCTCTACGCCGACATCGTAACGGAATCCATGCGCCGGGCCATCGAGGAGACCAACCGAAGGCGCCGCCTGCAGGAAGAATACAACCGCAAGCACGGCATCGTCCCGCAGACGATAAAGAAGGGGCTTGAGGACGCCCTGGCTCAGTTCTACGAGGCCGATTACGTGGACCTCGAAGAGCTGGCTCTTGAAAACTTTGAAGACGTCGAGGAACTCAGACGCGCCATCAAAAAGACCGAGAAAGAGATGCGAGAGGCCGCCAAGAAGCTCGAATTTGAAAAGGCGGCCGCTCTTCGCGACCGCCTCTTTGCCCTCCGTCAGCAGCTCCTGAAAGCCGCCTGATTACTGGGCCTGGTTGGCCCTTTTGGCGTTGAGCCCTCCCCTCCAGACAGGGCGTCCGCTATCGTCCCTGAGGGAGATCTCCTGGCCGGAGAGGATGACTTTGGTGGCGATGAGGCGACTCGTGCCGTCGCTCATGGTCACCTCATAACCTTCCACGGTGATGTTTTCCCCAATCTGAGGATAGGCCTGGCCGGATTTTTCCCAGAACCATTGCGGCCCCAGGCCGTAAACCGTGACAATGCCATCGCCGGTATCTATTTTGAGGCCGGGATTGCCCGATGCGGGAAGCTCCACCACCACTCCGGTGATAGTCTCCGGAGTACCGCTGTAAAGATCTATCATAGGGCCGGTGCCATCACCTACGCCAAAGCCCCTGCCCGCCCATACGGAAGAAGCTGCTACGAAAAACGCCAGCACAAGTACCATCGACAACTTGAAATTACGTACCATAGCTCACACCTCCTGATTGTTTTTGTTTTGACCAGCGCCGGTCATCAACACAAAGAGCAAGGTGTGTGCCAAAAAATTCGGCGTTTTTTCAAGAAATAGAGAGCATAAATTCGACAAAGAGCGATATACCCGACGATGGTGTCGAAAAATGGAGTTAAGAAGACCTGGCACGCTTTATGCCATGTTTGGACATCTTGTAGCGCAGAACCCTCTCGCTGATGCCCAGCAGTTCAGCGGCTCGGGTTTGGACCCAGTTGGACTTGCGGAGGGCCTCGAGGATCATCTCTTTTTCCAGCGAGGCCAGACGCTCTTCGAGACTTCCGGTTCGAGAAACCCGGTATTGCCGGACTTCTGGCGGCAAATCCTCCGGCCTGATCATTCGCCCCCTGGCCAGAGTTACGGTGCGCTGGATGATGTGTTCCAGCTCTCGCACATTGCCGGGATAGGAATATTTCATGAGATAATCCAGGGCTTCCTGTGAAAATTCCACCGGTCGCAGAGCGTAGCGTTCGGTAAAATATTCGATCAACTTGGGGATATCCTGTTTGCGTTCCCTGAGAGGAGGCAGTTCTATTTCAAAGACGTTTAGGCGATAATAAAGGTCCTCCCGAAAGAGCCCTTCACTGGTCATCTTTTTGAGATCACGGTTGGTGGCGGCGATAACGCGCACATCCACCTCTATATCTCTTTCGCTTCCCAGACGTGAAATCTTGCCCTCCTGAAGGACGCGCAGGAGCTTCGGCTGGAGACTCAGGGGAAGCTCTCCGATCTCGTCCAGGAAAATGCTTCCCTTGTGAGCCAGTTCGAAACGCCCCCTCTTGGTATGGACAGCCCCGGTGAAAGCTCCCTTCTCATGGCCGAAGAGTTCACTTTCGAACAAGTTCTCCGGCAAAGCAGCGCAGTTGACCTCGATGAAAGGTGCTTCGGCACGAGGGCTCAGAAGATGAATGAGCCGGGCGATCAGTTCCTTGCCGGTTCCGGTTTCCCCTTTTATGAGAACCGGCCACGGAGTAGGAGCAACTCTTCGCACCAGAGAAATCACTTCTTTCATGCGAGGGCTTTCAGCCACTATCCTCAGAGGCAAAGGAGTCTTTTCTACGAACTCGAACGTCTCTTCGACGTCTTTCTCTACCAGCACCTCTTCTTCCAGCCTCTTTATCCGTTGGAGTAAGTCTTCTAAGTCGATGGGTTTTTCCAAAAAGTCATTGGCACCCAGTTTCATGGCTTCTACAGCCGTAGAAATGGCTCCATAAGCCGTGATCATTATCGTTTTCACCTGCGGATTGATTTCTTTCAGTTTCAAAAGGAGCTCTTGTCCGCTCATTTTGGGCATTTTTTGGTCCAGGAGGACCAACCATATTGCTTCCTGTTCAAAGATACGGAGGGCTTCTTCTGGATCGGTAGAGGCAACAACGTCGTATCCCTTGTTCTCTAGAAAACCCGCAAGCAGTTCACACTGGAGAGCTTCGTCATCAACGATCAGTATTTTCATCAAAAGCCTCCTCAAAAACCATTTCTATGTGGAACATTCCATCCTTTACGAAAGCCGTTATTTTGCCTCCATGGGCCAGAACAATCTTTCGAACCAGGGCCAACCCCAGACCGGTGCCCTGTGTTTTCAAGGTAAAATAAGGTTCAAATATGCGGTCAATCGCGTCAGGAGGAGGGAGTTCTCCCGTATTGGCAATAACCAGGTAAACTTTCTTATCTCGACGATACAGGGAGATCTTCAAAGTCCCTCCATAGTCTATGGCTTCTAGAGCATTACGAAAAAGATTCTCCAGGGCCAGAAACAAAAACTCTTTATTTCCTTTAATCGCTAGTTCTTTGTCCAAATGCAAATCCAACGAAATGTTTAGTTTCTGGAACTCTTTTTGATAAAGAGAAAGAAGATCTTCGATAACTTGAGACAGCAAGAGAGGAGATCTATCAAAATTCAAGGGAATTTTAGCATATTTTAACAAAGAACTTACCGTATTGTTTGTCCTCCTGATAGAAGACAAAACAAGCTCTACCAAACGCCGATGCTCAGAAGACAAGGGAGCTTCCAGGAGGAGCCGCTGTAAGGCGATTGACATCGTATTTAACGGATTCCTTATTTCATGAGCTATACTGGCAGCAGCTCTTCCCAAGGTAGCCTCTTCACGTCTTAAAGATAAATCTCTCTCATATTGTTTGATACGCTTGACATATTCGCACTGGACACGATAAAAGAGGAAAGTAATCAAGGCGCCAAAAGACAACAAAAACAGAAGAATAAAAAAGAAATGCACGCGCAATCTATTCTTAAGTTCTATAAAACGCTTAGCATCTAAACCAACAACTAAAGCAGACCCTCTAAAAGGAAGGACAACTTCAACATCCTGTCTTTTGAATTGGACAACTATATCTTCAACCGGGTCGGATTCCAGGTAAACATAAAGGATTGTTGGCAATTGAGCCAACTTCTCAAACAGATGCTCAAATGAAAGGGATCTTTTCAAGGCCGCAATATTTTCAACCCTGACTGCTATTATAATTTCTGACAGACTTTTCAAGTTTTCTGTCTTCCTGAAAAGAAAGAGATCTTGATCGTCCAGGTAAAGAAGAGAGGCTTGACTCAACTTGGCTGCCATCTCTGCATCAAACCACCCTTCAGGCACCACAATTTCACTATTTTGAGACTTAAGAACCAGACCATAAAGATTGTTTTCCTCGAGAAAGGCCTCCAATTCCTGGTAGGTGAAAGGCTCGATCGAGTTTAAATAATCAATAAATGAAGATATATTTCCTAAAAAGTGCGACAACGTGTTTTCTAGAACTTTCTGAGAAAGGTAGCCAACCTCAGTAGTAAGACTGATAATATTGGCCACCAAAAGGGCATCATCCTTAGAGTGTTTCAAAAAAGTCTTCTCTATTTGCTTCAAGTGCAAGAAAAAAGATAAATTGAATACCAGGAGTAGTAGCGCAAAAAAGAGAAGATTAATTTGCCAGAGAGGAAACTCCTTTTTAACGCCTTTTACCACAAAAACCTCTCCTCATTTTAAGTCTACGCCTAACACCTGTCCTATCATGAGGCTTAAAGGGCTTGATATTTCTAACAGAAATCTGGTTGGAAGATTTCACCTCAAGATCCAGGCGGACAATATCTCCTGGACGAAATCTTGAAAAGTTCATTGAATCCTTAACAATCAAGGTTCGCTTATTCTTTTTGTCAAATGTAATAACAACAATTTGCTTGTTTTTTGGATCTACCTTAACAACTCTACCCAAAATTTCGGCAGAGATAGCTAAATCAGCAAACAATAAAATTGATATTAAAAGTAAAAAACAAACCCGCATTTTATAGTCGTCTTTTTATAGTCTTCCAGCCAAAGAGGAGACTGATTGTCAACATGCTCTACCTGGATATAGAAATTACTACTATTTGCCAGATCATAAGAAAGACGAAAATAGTAAAGACGAAAATAATCCACTCTATCTATCTTCCTGGGAGCCTTATCATAATCCAACTTTTTCCACAAAAACGAAAGATCAATAAAAAGTTTTGTGGAAAAAAGAACAGAAAAGTCAAAAGAAAAACCTGCCGAAAAATAGTCCTCTATTTCAAAAGAGGAATCATTTTTATTTACCAACATGGAGAAAGATAAAAACGCATGCGAAAAAAGCAAAGAAGGCCCAATTTCAAAAAAATAGCCAAGATCATGACGGCTAACTTTTTTGAAAACCATACCAGGAGATTTCCTTCCATGAGAAGAAGATCTATTTCGATGCCGAAAATATCTCTTCACGGTGTCAAAATGCAAAAATTCACGCCTATCGATACGAAAAATAAAATCCATATTAAGTCTATCTGACAGAAAAAAGGATGAAGAAACACCCAAATAATAGGAATTGTTTTCATCTTCAGTAACCAAACCATTTCTGTAGGCGGAAAAGCCTGAAAAGAAATGGAAATTCAACAAAGAAGACATCTCAAAAAGACGCTTTTTGGCCTCAAAGGAAAAGAAAAAAGCGTCTGGAACATCAAAATAATCAAGGAATTGCCCGCCCCCCAAAACATCAAGTCCAAAAAAACTGCCAGAAAAGCCAAAAGAAAATTCCTCAAAAAAACTGCTATCTGATCGATCTCTTTCAGAAGCAGGATTAGAGTCGTACCCCAGCGAGACAGAAAAATCGGAAGAAAGACTCGGCGAACAAAACGACAACACAAACAAAGCAGAAATGATTGTTCTAAGGAGCATTCTCATCTTATAGCCCCCCTCAAAGGGGGGCTATCAAATCTATTGAATTACCAGTTCTACCACATCTTCAAAGTAAGGTTCCTCTATTACACCGTTTGGATTCAGATCAATTATAAAGTGGATTTTGTATGTTCCAGCAGGAAGATACATCGCCGGAACTCGAAGAAGAGGATAATTTTTTATGGGTGGTATGTGGCCGGTATAGGCCGGCACTACTCCCCGCTGCCAAACATGGCCTGGAGTCCAGGAATAAATCTCCCCATTTGGCATCTCAACCCAAAGGGCAAGATCAGCAATTTCCCTGGATATGTTGTAAGAAAATATATCCGTGTCTGGAGGGACCGTAGAAAGCTCTAAACTGATAAAGGAGTTGGAACTTAGAACAACCCGGCCATCTAAACTATTTATTTTGACATCCACAAAAGGAGTCAGACCTGAAAACTTTCCACAAAATTCGGAATCAGAATTAATTATGTCCAAAAATTCGTCTTCGTCGATATATTGAGGAGAATAATCAGCCCCATAGCCCTTCAACAAACCAACAAAAGATCTCAAATGGTTCCGAGATCCGCACATGAGAGAGGAGTAAACACTTTGGATGTCTTCATTGTCAGTTGTGGCTATCCTTTCCTCCAGGTCTTTAATATCTAAATCTTCAATAGTTGCACCAACTATCAAAGCATCTACGACTGAATTGCTCCCAAGCCTAACAAGATCTTCATAAAGAGAGCCAATCTCTGGATTACTAAAGCTACCAACCTGATCACTCACGACCGGATCAGGAATATTGTATTTATCAAGAATGGATTTTATGGCATCCATATGAGATTGCTCACTTTGAGCAATATTGTAGAAGACTTGCAAATGCCACTTTCCGTAAAGAGTAAGATAGACGTCTCTGGCCAGCTTCTCTTCTTCTCTCATCCAGATCAATCCCTCTCTTTCTTCCTCAGATATTTCCTGATAGGGAAGATTCGCTATGGCAGAGCTATCAGCTGCCCCACCTTGGGCCCACGGTGGCCTTGCCCATGAAAAAGAAACTAAACCATAACTCCATAGAAGTACTAAGAGGGCAACCATCAACTTCCTGTTTTTCATCCTGAAACCTCCTTGGTTTTTTCCTGTTACCTATTCCAAAAACGATGCCAGAAACTGCACACCAAAATAGACGCTAAAATCGCAAGATAGGTTCTCATCTGCAGGATCGGCTCTTTGAGAATTCGACACTTAAAACTTTTTCGACAAAAATCGTCGATCAAGTTAATTTGCTCACAAGTTGAGGAAATAATTTTTTATTTCCGAAAATAATCTGATATGGTATTATTTTTCCCATTGGGATGACCGAGGCCTCTCTTGGTTTCCCCTTCGCGAAAAATTCTTAAGGAGTTTGTTTTATGCGCAAAGTCAAGCTTGGTGATGTTGTAAGCATCCATTGTGTGGGCCGTCTGGAAAACGGCGAGGTTTTTGAAAGCACTGAAGGTGGGCCTCCTTTCCAGTTTCAGGTGGGTTCTCCTGAAATAATTCCCGGGCTTTCGGAAGCCGTCATCGGGATGACGGAAGGCGAGGAAAAGGAAGTTACCCTCACGCCTGACAAGGCCTTTGGTGAAAGAGACGAAAGGCTCGTCAAGGTGGTTCCACGGGCTGCCCTTTCTCTGGATACCGAGCCTCAAGTAGGCATGATGCTAAACCTGGTCTTCAACACCGAACAGGGCGAAGTAACCCTTCCGGCCACTGTTACACACGTAGACGAAGAAAATATCACTCTTGATCTCAACCCCCCGCTTGCCGGGCAAAACGTAACTTTTCGCATCAAAGTGGTGGAAATACAGGACGGAGAATCTTCCATCATCCAGCCGTAATAATAAGAGGGAGCCCTGGCTCCCTCTTCGTTCTCTTAGCCAAACAAATAGCCCCATTTGGTCTTCAAATCATTTCACTTTATCTGCAATGGTATCCAAGAAGTTCAGCTCAATAACAGGAAAGTTCCCCTGTTATCACCTTCTTCCAGAGAGAAGGTAAGGTCTTGAGTTCCTCCAGGACCATTTCCCGAGCTTGAGACGCCGCTTTTTCGAAGTCCCCTTCCACCCGCAAACGCAGAAAAATCATCTGGGGATCGGTAATGGGGTATCCGATGCGGCTCACCAGAAGAAGGGAGGCTTCCCTTATCGTGGGGATCTCCTGCACAAGCTTCTGGCAAAGGTTCGGAGCAAAAAGGTTGTAAATCTTTCCCACGTGGTTCACCGGATTCTTGCCAGCCGCCGCCTCCAGGCTCATGGGCCTCAAAGGCGTAATTAGGCCATTTACCCGGTTGCCCCGCCCCACTTCGCCGTCGTCTCCCGCCTCCGCCGAGGTGCCGGTAACGGTGAGGTAAATGTCTCCCCTTTGCGGATCATCCGCCGTATTGAGACGAATTTCGAGGTCTGGATAACGAGAAGAAAATTTCTTGAGCAAAAGGGTCTGCACCTTCTCTTTGACGGAGAGATAGGCCTCAAGATCTGGGAGAAAGCGGTCCACCATGGCACAAGCCACGGTAAGACGAAAGGACTGCCCCTCTCGAATCCCCATCACCTTTATATCCTGGCCAAGGGCTGGCAAATCGTTCCGAAGGGAGGGATCGTTCAAAAACTTTTCCGTGGTCAAAACGAGCTCCTCCAGAGGAGACAACGGGGCAAACCCCACCCCGATGGAGGTATCGTTCGCCAGCGGAGTACCGCTCTTCTGGGCCTTGAGGAAAAGATCCACCAGCTCTGCCGAGCCCGGTCGCACACACAATTTGAGCCTGATGTGCCTTTGGGGATCAAGGGCGTGGAAATGTCTTCTAAACCACGCCTCGGCGGCCTCGTGAGCCAGATCCTCTACCGGTACCTTTGTTCCCTTGTATTCCAGAGTGGCCCGGCCGGTGAGGAAGATCTCGATGGGTTCCAATACCTCTCCTCCGCCGAAAGCGGGCCTTGCTCTCCCGGCGAAAAGGAGACCTTTGTCTACGTTGTGGTGGAGGATAAAACCGAAGTGATCCAGATAGAAACGACAAAGCGCCCGGGAAAATTCCTCCGCCAGAGCATCACAAATGGTATCCGGATGCCCCAACCCCTTACGCTCTGCAACTTCTACGGAAAGCTCTCCAACGTGTTCTTCAAGGGGTGAGATCTCGATCATGTCTCAAGCTCCTTCAGGCGGGAGACGTTCTCCCGGATGCGCGCAAGCTTGTCCTCAAGTTCCTGCGTGCGCAGCTTCTCCTTTTCTACCACTTCCGGTGGGGCCTTTTTGAGGAAGTTCTCGTTCTGGAGGCGCTTCTTTACCCGCTCAAGCTCTTTGCGCACCTTGGCTTCTTCCTTGGCAAGCTTTTTGAGCTCCGCCTCCACGTCCACCAGACCCTCCAGAGGCACGAAGATCTCGGCCCCGGAAAGCACGGTCGAAGCCGCCCCCCTGGGCCTCTCGCCCCCCTTGCGAATCTCCAACTCGCCCACCCGTGCAAGCAGTTTGATCACCGGCTCGAATTCTTCAAAGAGCCGGGAGAGATCTTCCTTTTCGGTGAGAATGATCGCTTTGATCTCCGCGGTGGGGTGAAGATGATAATCCGCCCGAATGGCTCGGATAGCCACGATGGCTTCCTTCACGCGGGAAAGTTCCTTTTCCACCGCATCGTCTTCCCAGCCGGATTGGGGCTGCGGATACGGGGCGATCATGATGGATTCGCCCTCGTGCGGCAGGGCCTGCCAGATCTCTTCGGTGACAAAGGGCATGAAAGGATGAAGGAGCCGCAGGCTGGTCTCAAGCACTTCGAGGAGCACGTTCTGGGCCAGCTTTCGCGCCTCTCCGCCAAGGTTGAGGAAACGTTTGGACATCTCCACGTACCAGTCACAGAACTCGTGCCAGAAGAAGTGGTAGACCGCTTGTGCCGCCTGATCGAATTCGTAAGCGTCCAGGGATTCTCGGACGCGGCGGATGGTCTTCGTGAGGCGGGAGAGTATCCAGCGGCTCTCCTTGGGAAGATCGGCCCGGGATAGATCAATCTTTTCAAAGTCTTCGAGATTCATGAGGACGAACCGGGCTGCGTTCCAGATCTTGTTGACGAAATGCCGGTTACCCTCGATGCGAGACTCGGCAAGCTTGATGTCTCTCCCCTGGGCCGCAAGGGCTGCCAGGGTGAAACGGAAGGCGTCCGTGCCGTACTTTTCTATCATCACCAGGGGGTCGATCACATTCCCGCGGCTCTTGCTCATCTTCTGGCCCTTTTCATCCCGCACCAGGGCGTGGATGTAGACGTCGCGGAAGGGGATCGCCCCCATGAAATGGAGCCCCATCATGAGCATCCGCGCCACCCAGAAGAAGAGGATGTCGAAACTCGTCACCAGGAGCGAGGTGGGGTAATAGAGCCTGAGCTCTGGAGTATCCTCCGGCCAGCCCAGGGTGGAAAACGGCCAGAGGGCCGAGGAGAACCAGGTATCGAGAACGTCTTCTTCCTGGACGATGTTCTTCGAGCCGCAGTGCGCGCAGGCCTCGGGATCTTCCCGGGAGACGGTGATCTCTCCGCACTCCTTGCAAGTCCAGGCGGGAAGACGATGCCCCCACCAGATCTGGCGCGAGATACACCAGTCGCGAATGTTGTACATCCAGTCGTAGTAGAGGTTCTTCCAGTTCTCCGGGATGAGACGGGTAAAGCCCCGCTCCACCGCCGCAATGGCAGGGGTGGCCAGGGGCTTCATCTTCACGAACCACTGTTTGGAAAGGAGCGGCTCTACGATGTCGCCACAGCGGTAACATTTGCCCAGAACCACCTCATAGTCTTCGATCTTTTCGAGGAGCCCCTGGGCTTCAAGATCCTCGACGACCTTCTTACGGGCCTCAAAGCGGTCAAGCCCGGCGTATGGGCCTGCCTCCTCGGTCATCTTGCCGTCCTCGTCCATGACCTTGACGAAGGGCAGATTGTGGCGGCGGGCGATCTCAAAGTCGGCAAAATCATGGGCCGGAGTCACCTTGACCGCCCCGGTACCGAACTCCGGATCGACTTCTCGGTCGGCAATGATGGGAATCTCACGCCCGATGAGAGGGAGTTTTATCTTCTTGCCGACGAGATGCCGGTAACGCTCGTCTTCGGGGTTTACCGCCACCGCGGTATCACCGAGCATCGTTTCCGGACGGGTGGTCGCCACCACGATGTAGCCCGAGCCATCCGCCAGAGGGTAGCGGATATACCAGAGATGGCCGGCGGTGGGTTCGTGCTCCACCTCGATATCAGCCAGGGCCGTGTGGCAACGGGGGCACCAGTTGATGATGTAATCCCCGCGGTAGATGAGACCTTCCTCCCAGAGACGCACGAAGACCTCGCGCACCGCCCGGGAGAGACCTTCGTCCATCGTGAAACGAAGCCTCGTCCAATCGCACGAACAGCCCAGACGCTTGAGCTGCTCGAGGATGGCTCCGCCGTACTCTTCCTTCCACTTCCAGACCCGCTTGAGGAACTCCTCACGCCCGAGGTCGTGCCGGCTGAGGCCCTCTTTGGCGAGCTCACGCTCCACCACGTTTTGCGTGGCGATGCCGGCATGATCCGTCCCGGGAATCCAGAGAGTGTCGTAGCCGTCCATACGTTTGTAGCGGGCGATGATATCCTGAAGAGTGGTGTTCAGGGCGTGGCCGACGTGAAGCTTTCCGGTAACATTTGGGGGAGGGATGACCATGGAAAAGCGCGGGCGGTTAGGGTCGAGCTTCGCGGTGAAATAGCCCTTCTCCTCCCAGAAGCGGTACCACTTCTCCTCCACACCACGGAAATCGTAAGCCTTGGGCAGTTCCTTCACGGACATCCTCCTCATCCAGGGGATCTTAAAGTTTATAACCGCAATTCGGATGCGAAGCTAGCCGAAAGACCTCTCTAAAAAGGCAAAATGAAGGCCAGAAGGCGGGGGTAGAAGAGGTGCAAAATGGCTGCGAGAGAAAGAAACGGCCCGAAGGGAATGGCAAAGGTGCGCTTTTCTTTGACCTTCTGGATCAACGTAACCAAAATGCCCGTCACCGCCCCCACAAAAGAGGCTATCAGAACGACCGGAATGAGACTCTTGACGCCGAGAAAGGCCCCGATCATGGCAAGGAGTTTGAGATCCCCTCCGCCAAGACCCTCTCGTTTGGCGACGAAGTAGTAGAATTCCGCCAGAAGATAAAGACCTCCTGCCCCACAAAGGGCCCCAAGCAGGGCCTCAAGAGGGGTGGCCAGGGGGTTGAAGGGCGAAAAGGCAAGCCCCACCAGGATACCGGGAAGACTTATCTCATCGGGAATGATCTGGAAATCGAGATCGATGAGACTTGCTACCAGCAGAGCACAGGTAAAGGCAAAGAAGGCCAGGTAGACCGGACTGAGGCCGAAGCGCAAATAAACTGCCACCGAAAGAAAGGCGGTAAAAAGCTCCACCAGCGGGTAGCGCCAGGAGATGGGAGCCTTACAATGGCGGCAGCGCCCCCGAAGGAGGAGATAACTCAAGATCGGAATGTTATCGTACCAGCGAATGGGGGCCTGACACTTGGGACACCTGGAGCCCGGGAAGACAATCGATTCTTCCCTAGGCAACCGGTAGGCGCAGACGTTGAGGAAACTCCCCACCACAGCCCCAAAGAGGGCGATTCCCACCATTTCCAGAAGATTCATTATCTCCCCGCTGTATTTGCCAGTTCGCGATAGAGCTCTCTAGCCTCTTCGAGAATAGGCAAAATCTTCACAAATTTGGCGTAGACCCGGTGAAGCCGGTCGGGAAATTCGAGAAATTCGATGCCCATACCAATTCTATCGGGAGTTCCGTGATGCCGCACAAGTCCTTTAACGGGGAGAGGACCGATACAAGGCAGTATAAGAGACAGAGCGGTCTTTTGACCCACGGGAATGAGAAGTTCTTCAGTCGCTTCAACAAAGCAGCCGTTGAGAGAGAGATCACAGAGATAGACGTGCATTTCCTTATCATTCAGGAATGCTGGCAAACGGCAACAATAGCGAGGACTCTTACGACGATCGATAAAAAACATCTGTCCTCCTTTCTTAGACCTTTATAACTTATAGAATTTATAGTATGCATCGGTCAAAGGAAAAAAGGGGAAAGGAAAAGTCATGGGTGTTCTTACTTTCTGTGGTGCGTGCGGTACTGTTACCGGAAGCCTTTATCTCCTAGAAAGCGGCCGGAAGAAGATCCTCATCGATTGTGGGCTCTATCAGGGTCTGGAAGCCGACAAACTAAACTTCTCTTTTCCTTTTGACCCGGAAGACATTGACTATGTCATTCTCACCCACGCCCATCTGGACCATTCCGGAAGGCTCCTGGAACTGGTTCGCGATGGTTTTAGGGGGAAAATCTTTACCGTTCAGGCCACCATTGAGCTTCTCCAGATCGTACTCGAAGACCGCTTACACCTCGAACCAAGAATTGGCCCCAAAGAGCTGGCTTCAGATGTGATTTCTCGCTGTCATCCCGTGGAATATGACGAAACCTTCGGTCTCCCCGGAGGAATTCGTTTCCGCCTGCGCGACGCAGGTCATATCCTGGGGTCGGCACACCTGGAACTCTGGTGTGAAGGCCAAAAGTTCGCTTTTTCAGGCGACATTGGCCGAACCGGCACCCCTATCATTCGAGATCCGTCCCCTCCCGACGAAGCCGATTTCCTCATCATGGAGTCCACTTACGGTGGCAGAAGACATCCTCCTCTAGGACGCGCCAAAAGGCAGCTAAAGCTGATCATAGAAAGAGCTCAGAGAGAAAACGCCCGCGTCTTCATCCCCTCTTTCGCCATCGGTCGCGCTCAGGAGCTCCTCTATTACTTCAACGAACTGGTAGAAAGCGGGGAAATAGAACCCCTGCCCGTGATTCTGGATAGCCCTATGGCCCTCAAAGTCACAAGGGTTTACGCCAGACATACGGAACTTTATGACGAAGAGGCCCTTGAAAAACTTGCCCGCGGGGATCGGATCTTTTCCTTTCCGCTCTTCTTTTCGACCGCCTCGAGCGAGGCTTCACGCCGTATCGAAGAACTTTCCCCGCCATACGTGGTGATCGCCGGCTCTGGAATGGTGACCGGAGGCCGCATCATCGATCATCTCAAAAGGCATCTCCCGGAGAGGAACACCTTTGTGGTCTTCGTAGGTTTCCAGGCCAAAGGAACGCCTGGAAGAGAAATCCTTCACCGTCGCCCCTGGGTGAAGCTCGATCATGAACTCGTTGAAAACCGGGCTCGTATCTTCCGGATCGAAGCCTTCTCCGCCCACGCCGACCACCGAGAACTTCTTTCCTGGCTCGACCACTTCGACAAACCCCCTCACAGGATCTTTCTCACCCACGGAGAACCCGAGGCACGAGATACCCTCAAGAGGGACATCCAGAAAAGGTTCCGTTCCCGGGTGGAGACTCCTAGCCTTGGGAGGCAGTTTGTCTTCTGAAGACGAACACTTTTTGCCCTCCGTGCTCGAAGGAAGTCAGCACTTCAAGGGGAAAGGGGAACCGCACCGGAAGCCGTCTGCGAGGGAAGATAAAAGTAAGTTGCCACTCTCTCAAAGGGCCTTTGAAACGGCTGGCCAGTTCCCGGAGGGGCTTCAAGGCCATTTGCAAACGTCCTCCAAAAGGCGGATTGGTGACCACAAAGCCCGGCTCTTTATCCGGGGGCAGAATGTGGGCCACCTCTTTGATCTCGAGATCGAGATACCGGGCAACGCCAGCGGCCTCGGCGTTCTGGAAGGTTGCCTGGACAGCTTTTGGATCCCGGTCGCTCCCGTAAAAGCGGGCCTGGGGCTCTCTCATCGCCTTTTCCGCCTCGCGGCATAGTTCTTCCCACAGAGGGGCGGAAAAATTCTTCCACTGCTCGAAGGCAAAGGAACGGCCAAGCCCGGGAGCGCGGTTCATGGCAATCCAGAGGGCTTCAATAAGGATGGTCCCGGTGCCGCAGAAGGGGTCAAAGAAAGGAGCTTTCTGGTCCCAACCAGAAAGCATTACCAGAGCAGCGGCGAGATTTTCCCGAAGCGGCGCTGGCCCTCTGGCCACCTTGTAACCACGTCGAAAAAGATCTCCTCCAGAAGAATCCACCCGAAGAAGAACCTCGTCCCGAAAAATTCTTACTATCAGGAGAGGAGCTTTTTCATCCTTGCTCAGGTAAATCTCTCGTCCGAGTCTTTGAGAAATGGCCCTGACAATTCGTTCTGCCACGGCATCGGAGTGATAGAGTTTGGATCTTCGGCAGGTAACTCTGATCCTTACCCCTGAGGCATGCGCAAAATAGACCTCCCAGGGGTAACGGGAGGCCCTTTCCACCAGCTCCCTGAAAGTGGTGGCCTTAAAGCTGCCAACCTTGAGCAGAACACGATTGGAGATCCGCGACCAGAGATTGAGAAGGTAAAGTTCGCGAAGGCCTCCCCTTAACGCACAGCCCCCGATTTCTTTTCTGGTAGGAAGCCCAAGCCCCTCTATCTCCCGCGCCAAAAGATCCTCAAGCCCCGGTGGACAAACGGCAAAGATTTCAAAGATACTGCCCATGTTTTCTACTTTAATTCCTCGGAGATGCTTGGCATCCCTTTCTTTAAAATGGGATCAGATCCCATTTTTAAATGCCCCCTCCCCGAGGACAAAACTCTTCAAAATTGCCATTTTCTTCTTTCGAAAAGCAAAATCCCGCCCAAAAATAGGATCGGATCCTATTTTTGGAGAGTGAGATCTTCCGCAAAACTTTGTTTGCTGCTAAGTTGTTAGCTTTCATCAAAAGAGGGGAGGTTTTTTTGATGCGGCATTTGACAAGGGTCTTTGACCTCAGCAGTGAAGAGATAAAAGTCCTCCTCGAACGGGCCCTGCGGCTCAAAGAGAATTTCAAATTCGGTCGCCCCCGTCGCACCCTGGTAGGCAAAGTACTCGCCCTGCTTTTCGAAAAGCCCTCCACCCGCACGCGGGT
>JAADDY010000030.1 GCA_013153725.1 Thermodesulfobacteriota bacterium | reverse complement strand
GGGAGCTCACCTTTGAGAGCTACGCCTGGCAGGGGAGAGACTTTGCCAGAGAGCTCCGTCTCACTTACGCCATTGGTAAAAAATGAAAAGGGTGATCAACCCCACCGGCAGGAAGGCCACCAGAGGGGCGGGCAGGGAGAAGACCCTTCCGGCATGGGCCAGGGCCTCTCTCAGGAGATAGATGGCAAGGCCTCCGGCAAGCCCCCCGGCGACACGGGTGAAGAGGAGTTTGCGGCGGGCAAGGGGGTCTTTGTTGAAACCCAGGGCCAAAAAGCCCATTACGAAGGCCAGGAGCGGGGTCGCTATCCTCTGCCAGATGAGGAGCTCGTAGCGGTAGACGTTCTGCCCCCCTGCCGCGAGGGTCCTGGAATATTTGAAGAGTTCCGGGAGAGACAAGTATTCGGCGGGAAGGGCGAAGGTTTCGACCCGTTTTATGGGAAGCGGCGGGGGAATTCGAACTTTGGGCCAGGTCTTTTCTTCCACCTTGGAGGCGAAGATGATCCTTTGCTTTGCCTTCCAGAGAAGCCAGTATTCAGACGTGGCCTTGCCCAGAAGGGCCGAGAGGTATTCTTCAAGTACTTGACCTTTGAACCGAAAGAGCTCGATGCCAGAGAGAAACCCGTCGTCCAGGATGCGTTCTACTTTGAGGAAGGTGTCTCCTTTGCGGGTCCAAAACCCTTCGCCGTAAAGGGTAAGACCTTCTTTGGCGAGGGCCTTGTTCTTTATCTGCCAGGCCTTCTTTTCTGCCCCTTTGAAGAGAGTTTCCGAAAGCCCCCAGAGGGGGACGGTCCAGAAGATGAGGGATAAAACGAGCACCAGTGCCAGCCGCCTCCTGGTATAGCCCAGGGCCTCAAGGGCCAGGAGCTCGTTGCGGTCAAGGAGTTGACCAAGGCTCAGAAGCACCGCCAGAAAGGTGATCACGGGAAGGAGGTCCAGGAGTTTGTGCCCGCTGGTGAGAAGGACGAAGAGCAAAGCCTTGGCCAGGGTGTAAGAGCCCTGACCTATCTGATCCAGCTGATTCAAGAGCTCGAAGAGATCGAAGAGGAGAAGGAAGGCGAAGGATATGAAGAGGAAGAACTTCCAGAAGTTCTGTGTGAGATAACGGTCGAAGGTGCTCATTTTGGCCGCCAGAAGACGTGGAAGCTTATGAAAGCTAGCAGAAAGAGGCTCAAAGGGGCCCAGAAGATCCCCGGAAACGGAGGGATTTTCCCCTGTGCCACGGCTTTTTTCAGGACCACCTGGCCGTAAAAGTAGAAAACAAAGATCAGCAGGGCCAGAAGGAAAGGGCGCCCGCCTTTTTCCCGGGGCCGGGAAGGAGAGATCCCGAGGCCCAGTAAGGCCAGCCCCAGAGCTCCCAGCGGAGCTGCCAGGCGCCATTCTATTTCAGCACGAGCTTTTGGGGTTCTGAGCTTCATGATCTTTGCGGTGGGAAGGGCTTTAAGTTTCTCCTCACGGCTTTTGACCGGACGTGGCAGAGGGAGGCTAAAACTTTCAAATTCCGAGATCATGACCAATTTCTTTTCCTCCTGGAATTCGTATTGCCTCCCTTGCAGGAACAGGAGGACGATCTTTCCCGGGAGATCCTTCTGGAGACACTCTCTGGCCCTGATCACTTTGACGTCCTCTCCGCGTCGCTGGTAGAAGAAGACCTCCCGCGCCCTCTTTTCGTGAGGGTCAATTCCCTGGGCAAAGAAAGTGCGGTCCTTTGAAAGCTTGTAGAATATGCCTCCTTTGAGGCGCGAAAGGTCGAAGGTTTCCTCGAAACGGGCCTTGGTGTGAAAGAAGTTTGCCCAGGCGTAAGGCCTCAGGAAGAGCGACACCATAGCCACTGCTAGAGCGAAGCCAAGGATCAAGGGGGCAAAGGTCTGCCAGACCTTTTTCTCTTCAAAACCGCAGGCGAAAAGGGCCAGCATTTCTGCCTTACGGAAGAGCCGGTTCAGGCCGAAGACCATTCCGAAGAAAAAGGTTACCGGAAGAAGTATCTCCTGGGCGATGAGGAGGCGCCACCCCACGAGTTCGAGGACCACCCGGGCCGGGATTTCTCCCTCCGCCGCCTGGGCCAGATAACGACCCAAAAGGTAGATGGTGAAGATGGCCGAAAGGGTGGCGCTTACGAGAAAAAAGGGTTTGAGCACCTGACGTCGCAGATAGGTCGTAAGAATCATTTGATGTAAAGGTCTTCTTTGATTTTTTGGACCACTCTCTGGCCATCTTCCAGATCTTCCGGAAAGTCTATTTCACACCAGGAAAGACCCGTGATGTCGCAAATCCACACGGGGTGTCTCTGAGCCATTTCATCCACGGCGGAAAGAAACCAGCGTCTTTGGGCTTCGTTTTCCGCCACGATTTCGGAAAGTATCTCGCGGAATATCTGCGGCCCCTCTTTTAGAAAGGCAAGAAGTCCGATGGATTCTCCGTTTACCCTGGCAAGATCGAGTTTTTTACCCACGTGCTTGAGGAGCCCCCCTTCCTCGATCACCTTCATGTCGTCTTCGTCGTAGTTCTCCTTGCGGTTGATGGTGATGGTGGCTGGGGGCCTGGCTGAAGAGAGGAGCTTTGAGAGCACCCGGGGCTCAAAGAGGGTGTCTCCGTTCAGGAGGATGAAATCTTCGTTCATCTCGGAGGTTGCCAGCCAGCAGGTCCAGAGGTTGTCGGTGGTCTCGTAATCGGGGTTAACAATGGTGCGGATGGAGAGGTCTTTGAATTTTTCGAGGAAGGTCCTCACCTTCTCGGCCTGGTATCCCACCATGACGACGATTTCTTTCACACCCTGGGAAGAGAGCACCAGGATCTGCCATTCGAGGATGGGACGCCCTTCTATCTCTACCAAACACTTGGGCTTCCCTTCGGTGTAAGGTAGAAGCCTCTTTCCCTGTCCGGCGGCCAAGATGATAGCTTTCATCTCTAGTGGCACCTTATACCTCTGTGGGGTTTTTCGCAATTCTCGTTTAAACTGCTAGGGTATGGTGAAGGTCAAACAGGTGGAAACCGGGAGAGAACTTCGCCTCTTCCTGGAGTTACCAAAGCGAATCTACAAGGACGATCCCGCCTGGGTGCCGCCCCTTCTCTGGGAGAGGCGGCATTTCTTCTCACGGAAAAACCCCTTTTTCAACTATGGCGAAGCGGCCCTTTTTCTGGCTTACCAGGATGGAGAGGTGGTGGGCCGCATCTCAGCCCAGGTAAACCAGCTCCATCTTGCCCGTTACGGCCCGGAGGGGCACTTCGGTTTCCTCGAAGCAATCGAAGACGAGGGGGTCTTTAGGGCCCTCTTCTCCGCCGCGCAGGAGTGGCTTGCCGCCCGGGGCATGAAAAAGCTCCTTGGCCCCTTCAATTTTTCCATCAATCAGGAGTGCGGCCTCCTGGTAAAGGGCTTTAAGACCCCTCCGCCCTTTCTCATGGGGCACGCCAGGCCCTACTATGATCCTTTGCTCAAGAGTATCGGCCTCAAAAAGGCCAGAGATCTTTACGCCTACCTCATGGAGCGCTCTCCTCAGACCATCGCGCAGGTAGAGAAGCTCATTCCCAGGAGCACTAGCAAGGTCAAGACCAGGACCATAGACAAAAAGAGGCTTGCAGAAGAGCTAGCCCTCATCTTTGGGATCTTCAACGACGCCTGGTCCGAGAACTGGGGGTTCATCCCGTTCACCAGGGAAGATTACGCCTTTTTCGGGGAAAGCCTCAAATATTTGATTCCCGAAGAGTACGTTCGCATCGCAGAGGTGGAGGGGGAGCCGGCGGCCTTCATCGTGGTCCTCCCGGATTTCAATGAAATGCTCGCTGATCTTGACGGGCGACTCTTTCCGTGGGGGATATGGAAACTCCTTTATCGGCTGAAGTTTCGGCCTCCGCGCAAGGCCCGGGTGGTATTGATGGGGGTCCTTAGGAAACACCAGCGCAAGCTCCTGGGTCCTCTTTTGATTTTACGCCTCATCAAGGAGATCAAGGAAACCCTTCTGGCGCGGGGGGTCGAGACACTCGATATTTCCTGGATACTTGAGGATAATTACCGCATGTGTCGTCTGGCCGAGGGCCTTGGGGCAAGGCTCTACAAAGTTTATCGTATCTACGAAAAGGAGCTTCCCTCATGAAGGCCCTCATTCTGGCCGGGGAAAGAGGCGAAAGGAACCCTTTGTGCGAGAAATTCGGTGTTCCCTTCAAGGCCCTCCTTCCGGTATGCGGAACCCCCGTGTTCAGAAGGGTCCTTGAGGCGCTGGAAGGGGCAGCGGAGTTCGATGAGATCTACGTTTCTGCCCCGCCAGAACTTTTCGAGCCCCTGAAGGGGCTCTCTCAAAGGCCGCTTGTTTTCTTCCCCCAGGCTCCTTCCCCCAGTTTGAGTGTGTTCCAGGCCGTGGAAAGGATCGGCCATTTTCCCATCTTTCTCACCACCGCCGACCACGCTCTCCTCACCGGAGAGATCGTCGCCTACTTTTTGCAGGAAGCGCGGGAGAAAGAAGGGGACCTGGGAGTGGGGGTGGTTCCCTATTCTTTGGTAAGAGAAGCTTACCCCGAGGCCCGGCGCACCACTTATCGTCTGCGCGACGGGCGTTTCTGCTCCGCCAACCTTTATTTCATCTCCGGACCGAACGCCAAGAGAATTCTCCTTCTCTGGAGGCAGATCGAAAGATACCGCAAAAATCCCCTTCGAATAGTGAGGGCCTTCGGAATAAAGCCCTTCTGGAAATATTTCAGGGGCTGTTTGGACCTTCAGGAGGCCTTCGAAGAGGTCTCTCAAGCCTTAGGTTGTCATATCTTTCCCATAGTGCTTCCTTTTGCCCGGGCCGCGGTGGACGTGGATGACGAAGACGATCTCTCCCTGGCCCGAAAAATTCTTCGCTGTAAAGAGGGGTGATTCCTTTGGCCAAGAAACCCGTTTTACGAAAGATGCTAGCCCTGGCAAGGCCCTACTGGGGGCTCCTCTTGGTGGCCGTCTTTTTGAGCTTCATCGCTTCCCTTTTTTCTGGCTCTATCGCCTGGCTCGTGAAGCCTGTCTTGGATCATATCTTCCTCGCCAGGAACTACGAGTATCTTCATTTGCTTCCCCTGGTGGTCATCGCCATCTTTTGCCTGCGGGGCTTGAGCGCCTTCTTTCAGGCCTATCTCATGCGTTTGGCGGCTCTGAGGCTGGTAAACGATCTGCGTTTCAGGCTCTACGAGAAGATCCTGAAGCTCCCTCTAAAAGAGGTTTCGAGCGAAACCACCGGGCGCCTGGTCTCCCGCGTCATAAACGATACCACCGCGCTTGAGCCGGTCCTGGGGGATATGTTTCGCACCCTCATGCTCGAAGGGCTAACGGTGATGACCCTCGTGGCCATCGCCCTTTACCGTCGGTTCGATCTGGCTTTGCTGGCCCTTACCGTCTTTCCGGTGGTGGCCATTGGGGCCCGCAAGCTGGGGGGAAAGGCCCGGCGGGCCCGTCTCCTGGCCCAGCAGGAGATGGCAAACGTTACCCACCAGGTGACGGAAAGTCTTCAGGGACTTACGGAAGTGAAGGTCTATCTCCAGGAGAAGTATTTCCTGACTCGCTTCCGCGAAAAGCTCGCCAATTACCTGCGCCATCTTCTGCGGGTTACCAAATATCGCGAGGGCTCTCGCTTACTTGTCGACCTCATGACCGGGCTTGGAGGAGCGCTGGTCTTCACTTACGGGGGGTACCTGGTGATCCGCGGGCAGATGACCCCGGGGGATTTCTTTTCCGTGCTCACGGCGATCCTGATGATCTTCTCCCCTCTGAGGCGCATCTCCCGGGCCTATACCGGGCTTTACGACGCCTCCGCTGCCCTCGAAAGGGTGGAGGAAGTTTTTTCTTACCCCGAAGAGAAGGGTGGTTCCAAAGAGGCCCATCCGCCTCGTGAGGGGTTACGTTTCGAAAAGGTATCCTTTCGTTACAACCAAGATTACGTTTTGCGCGGGATAGAGCTTGAAATACCGGCCGGTAAGGTGGTGGCGCTGGTGGGGCCAAGCGGGGCCGGAAAGAGCACCCTGGTCTCCCTCATTCCGCGCTTCTATGACCCCACGGAAGGAAAAGTCCTGCTAGACGGTGGAGATCTGCGGGAGTTTGACCTGGCTTCTTTGCGGCGTCTTATCGGGCTTGTCTCTCAGGATATCTTTCTCTTCAATGCCACGGTTTATGAGAACATCGCCTTTGGAAAACCCGGCGCCACGAGAGAAGAAGTCATCGCCGCCGCCAAACTGGCCTACGCCCACGAGTTTATCATGAGGCTTCCTCAGGGTTACGATACCATCCTGGGGCACAAGGGTTTTTCCCTCTCAGGGGGGCAGAAGCAGCGGCTTGCCATCGCCCGGGCCATCCTCAAGAACCCGCCCATCCTCATTCTGGACGAGGCCACCAGCCACCTGGACGCCGTTTCCGAGCAAAAAGTCCAGGAGGCGCTTGAAAAACTCATGGTGGGCCGGACAACCATTGTCATCGCTCACCGGCTCTCCACCGTGACCCGGGCCGATCTTCTGGTGGTGATGGACAGAGGTCGCATCGTGGCCAAGGGGCGCCATGAAGAACTTCTCAAAACCTCACCCCTTTACCGTGAGCTTTACGAGACCCTGGGCTTGGTCGCGGCTTCATAGGCCTCTTTTCTTGGTGTTTTTCTAAGTTTGATCTATACTAAGTTGATAAGGTTTTTTGCTTTGGTATCTGGGAGGCGAGCTTGAGAAAGGCCAAAAGAAAAGGTGAGGGCAAGGCTTTGAGGGCTGAAATCGCCCAGAAATTGGAGGCCCTGGCCAAGGCCCTGCGGGAAGGGGCCTTTGAGTTTGAGGGGGAGAGCTGGCCGCTTGCCAGGGATTTTCTGGAATACAAGTGGGAGGTCAAAATCAAAGAAGGAAAACTCAAGTTCAGCCTCAGTTTTCGCCTGGATGACACCGGATCCGAGCAAATTTTCAGACCCCACAAATCTCCCAAGCAAATCAAGAAACAGATGGGGGCCCTCTGGAAGAGCATCTGGCGAGATCTCAGGCAGGAAAGACTCCCCCACCCCGAAGACGTAAAAGCTCTTGAGGAAACCTTCCGGGGCTACGAACCTTTCGTTGAAAAAGCCTGGGAAGCCTCCTGGAAGGAGTGCCACGAAAGGGTGAAGACTTTGCTGGAAGCTCTGGAAACAGAAGATCTCCCCCGGATCAAAACCCTCGCTTCGGAGATCCTTTCCCTGGAAAAGGACTGCCACCGCCGCTACAAATAGCTCGTAACTTTTTTGTTACAAATTTAACGGCCCTTTTACTTTCTCCCGAGCTATATAAGAAATGTTAAAAAATGCGCGAGGAGGTCTGTTTATGAAGGACTGGTCCCAAAAATGCCTGTTGAGTCTCTTGTTTCTATTTCTTTTGATGGCTACGGGGTACAGCTATACCCTCGAGGTGGACAAGCCTTTCAAGGTAAACATCAAATTCCGGGAAGAAGTACGCTCTGAAAGCTGGTGGACGTTTGACAAGCCTGGAATTGATGATTCCTACACCTTTCTTTCCAGCAAAATGCGTCTCGGGCTGGGGATCAACTCGAGGCTCATAGACGGTTTTCTCCAGTTCCACTGGACCCAGTTTTTCAACCTTCCTGACGATGCCGGCTTTGGTACCGGTGCCCTCTATTACGGGCAAAACAGGGGGCCTGATCTTTGGTCCGATCCCGATAGCAGTGTGGGTTACGGGGCCATCTCGCAGGCCTGGATCCGCCTTAAGTGCCCCAACGTGCAGGGTCTGAGCCTCCTTGGCGGGCGCTACATCTACAACTCCGGCCTCGAAGCGGCTCCCAAGAATCCCACCCTCAAGTGGTTGCGGAAGCTCCGGATTTCGCAGCGCCTCATCGGTGGCTTTGAGTGGTCCCGGGTCGGTCGTTCTTTTGACGGTATTCAGCTGGTCTACGATCAGCCCCTCTACAACATCACCATCAACGCCATGCATCC
Organism: Thermodesulfobacteriota bacterium; assembly: GCA_013153725.1. Lineage (GTDB taxonomy): Bacteria > Desulfobacterota > Thermodesulfobacteria > Thermodesulfobacteriales > Thermodesulfatatoraceae > Thermodesulfatator. Next base: position 9,808 of record JAADDY010000030.1, on the reverse strand, counting down.
CACGCCGGGTGGTTTTTATCTCCGCAGAGACGACCCCACCTATAGAGGATATGACATTCACGACGTTGACATCGTGACGGTTTCTGCCACCCTCAAGGATTCCTACATCGAGGGCTTGGACGCCCAGGTCTTCTACTACTATTACAACGATGAGCGTGGTACTGCTGGCGACCGTGATCCGGAGATCCACAACATCGGTGGTCACATCCTTTACACCGCCGAGGCTGGCCCCGGCGCCTTTGATTTCCTTTTCTGGGGTGTCTACCAGTGGGGCTCCTACGATGGGCTCGATCACGACGCCTACGGGATAGCCGTGGAAGCCGGTTACAAGTTCAAAGACCTCCCCTGGCAGCCCTGGTTCCGGATCGGTTACTGGTACGGTTCTGGTGATGACGATCCCACCGATAGTGATCACGAGACTTTCTTCATGATGATTCCCACGCTTCGGATTTACGCTTTCACTCCTTTCTACAACCTCATGAACACGGAGTACTTCTTCGGTCAGGTGATTTTCAAGCCTCACCCCAAAGTCGTGGTGAGGAGTGATCTCCACTACCTCATGCTCACGGAAGAAGACGACGCCTGGTATCTCGGCTCCGGTATTACCCGGCCTGATCTCTTCGGTTACGTGGGTAAACCTTCCGGTGGAGACGATGACCTGGCCACCATGTGGGATATTTCGATCTTCATCAAAGACCTTTACGAGTACAACGGTGTAAAACTTGGTCTCAATCTCTACTACAGCCACGTATGGGGAGACGACGTCATCGAGAACAACTTCCCCAAAGACGAAGACATGGATTTCTTTTATGCCGAGGCTGTGATTACCTTCTAAAGATTTAACTAAGGCCTGGCTCTGCCGGGCCTTAACTTATTTTAGAGTCAAAAAGGAGGTGTCCCGTGAAGCTGAAAGTTTTGTTATACGGTACGGTTTTGAGCCTTTGGTTGGTGACCTTTGGAACAGCGGGACAAACTGCTACCAATCAAAAGGCTGAAGCTGCGATGTCCGCCATGCAGAAGGCCCAGGATGTTCATCCTCCTCTGAGCGAAGAGGAAAAGCTTCTTCCCTGTGCCAGCTGTCATAAGGATGTAACCCCTGAGATATACAAAGAGTGGTATAACTCCCGGCACGGCCTAGACAACGTCAAGTGTTTCCAGTGCCACGGTACCTATGAGAATTTCGAGGTGGTTCCTTCGGTTTCGCACTGCATGCCCTGTCACGCCAAGGAAGTGACCCACTCTCCCAAAGACAAAAACTGTGCGGCCTGTCATCCGGCCCATAAATTTTCGGTACACAAGTAAGGAGGTGTCTCATGGCCCTTACCAGAAGAGAATTCTTAAAAAGAACAGCAGCTCTGACGGCTGCTTCTTTTGCAGGCATAAAACTTCCGTTTACTCTGGAAAAGGAAGCCCAGGCAGCTGATGCTGACAGATGGGTAAGAGGGACCTGTCGTTTCTGTGGCGTTGGGTGCCGGGTAGAGCTTGGGCTCAAGAATGGCCGCCCGGTGGCCATTCGCGGGGTGCCCGAATCCCGCACCAACTTCGGGTACCTTTGCATGAAGGGTATGCTTTTCTACCAGCTCATGACCCATCCCGATCGTCTCAAAAAGCCCCTCTATCGCGCCAACAAGAAAGACAAATTCCGCGAGATTTCGTGGAAAGAGGCCCTCGATATTGCCGCCAGCCAGTTCGCCGAGGCCGTCAAGAAACACGGCTCCGATTCGGTGGCCTACTATGGCTCAGGGCAGGCTCTCACGGAAGAGACCTATATTTTCCAGAAGGTAATGCGAGCAGGCTTACAGACGAACAATGTCGAGGGTAACCCCCGGCTCTGCATGGCGAGTGCCGTGGGAGGGTACATTACCTCCTTTGGGGCTGATGAACCCATCGGTTCCTACGCTGATATTGAGAAGGCCAACTGCTTCTTCATCATCGGAAGCAACATGGCCGAAGCCCATCCGGTACTCTTCCGGAGGGTGATGCGTCGCAAGCTTGATAATCCCCAGGATGTAACCGTCATCAATGCCGACCCGCGGGTTTCTCCCACTTCTCGTATCGCTGATATCCACCTCCAGTTCAAACCCGGTACGGACCTTGCTCTTCTAAACGCGATGGCTTACGTGATCATCGAGGAGAAGCTCTACGACGACAATTTTATTAAGAACTACTGTACCTTCCGGGTCGGGAAGGAAAAGAAAGAAGTAAGCTTTGAAGATTATAAAAAGTTTGTTTCCGCCTATACTCCAGAGAAAGCAGCCGAGATCTGTGGCGGAAACATCACTCCGGATATCATTCGCAAAGTGGCCCGTATCTTTGCGACCTCCCCGGCGACCATGAGTTTCTGGACGATGGGTATCAACCAGCGTATCCGGGGAGTATGGGCCAACAACCTCATCCACAATCTCCATCTCCTTACCGGGCAGCTCTGTCGCCCGGGAGCAGACAGTTTCTCCCTTACCGGGCAACCAAACGCCTGTGGTGGGGTGCGTGAAGGCGGAGGTCTCTGTCACATCCTTCCGGGCCACCGCCTGGTAAAGATCGATAAGCTGCGTCACGAGGTGGAAGACCTCTGGGGAGTTCCCCGGGGAAGGATACCCGCCAAACCGGGTTATCATACGGTGGCCATGTTTTCTGCGGTGAACGAAGGCAAGATCAAGGCCATCTGGATTAACTGCACGAGCCCGGCCCAAAGCCTCCCCAACTGCGACAAGTACCGTCAGGGTTTGGCCCGGGAAGATGTCTTTGTGGTGGTAACGGATGTCTTCCCCACCAAGACCACGGAGCTTGCCAATCTCATCCTTCCCACGGCTTTCCACTTCGAAAAGACCGGAGTTTACGGGTGCACGGAGAGGCGCTCACAGCTCACGTTAAAGGCCATCGATCCTCCGGGAGAGGCCAAGCCGGAGGTTTGGATCGTGCGGGAATGGGCCCTCAAGCTCTCTGAGAAGTTGAACGACCCGGTGATCAAGAAGTGTGTGGAACCCTTCCTGGGGCTTGAGGAAGGCTACGAGCTGCCGAAGGCCATCTGGGACGAATACACCCAGAAGCTTACCGCCGGGCGTGACAACGACCTTCGCGGAGCCACCTACGAGGTCCTCAAACAGCTACCAGACGGGGTGCAGTGGCCTGCCCCCACCAAGGAATGGGCTCTCAAGGGTGGAACCTACAAGAAGTTCGTGCGCGGCCTCGATCCTCTCGCTGATAAACACGCCGTGGACGAAAAGCCCTATCAGTTCTACGGTCCGGCCCACAAAGATCACAAGCTCTGGATCTGGTTGAGACCCTACAAAGGGCCTGCGGAAGAGCCGGACGCCGAATATCCCTTCTACCTCTCCACCGGGCGTGTCATCGATCACTGGCACACTTCCAGTATGACGGGTCGTATCAAAGAGCTCATGCGCGCCAATCCTTACGCCTACGTGGAGATCAATCCCAAAGATGCCCAGCGGCTTGGTATTCACCCGGGAGATATGGTGCTTGTGGAAACCCGCCGTGGGCGCAACATCCTTCCGGCCAAGGTCTATGAAGGGCCCATGGAGGGAATGGTCTTCGTCTACTGGCACGACATGCACGAGGACCGCATGATTAACCGTGTTACCAAAGACGCTTTCGACCCAGGCTCCAAGGAGCCGGAATTCAAGATCTGTGCCTGTCGAATAAAGCGTCTTTCTGGTCCGAAACCGCTTAAGCCTTACATTGTGACCATGTAGGGAAGGCTGAGAAGGGGGAGCGATTCACTCCCCCTTCTTTTGTGTTCAGCTAACATTAATTGTATCTAAGCTACATTTGCGGAGAGGTAGATGCCAATAGGAGGTTTTGTTCTGCACGTGCAGCCGGAAAGACGAGAAGACGTGCTCGAAGAGATCTCTCGGTTTCCCGATCTTACCGTTTACGGTTACGACGACAAAGGGCAGGTGGTGATCGTGCTGGAGTCTGAAACTTCAGAAGAGATGGAAAAGCGTGTGGATTCTCTGCTTTCAATCGAGGGAGTCATCACCTGTGATCTGGCGTATCTTCACGGTGAAGACGAGGTGGAAAAGATCGAGAGGGGAGAATATGTCCCGAAGATCCGGTTCGGCCGCAAACCAGAGTCGTAGGACCTTTGTCAAGGTCCTGGCCGGGGCTCTTTTGTTTTTCATACCCGGAAAGACGCAGGCCCGTTCTCTTTTGGCCTCTCCGGTCAAGGTCAACCACTTGCGTCCTCCCGGAGCCGTTCCGGAGGAACTCTTTCCCGCCAAGTGTATTCGTTGCGGACGGTGTGCCGAGGTGTGCCCTTACCGTTCGATAAAGATCCTCGATATAAAATACGGTGTCTTTGCCGGCACACCGCTTATCGATGTGGAAGAGGTTCCTTGTTATCTCTGCATGAAATGTGTGCGGGTCTGCCCCACGGGGACGTTGCGCCGCATCTCCCAGGAAGAGACCCGCATGGGTTTGGCGGTGATCAACCGGCGGCAGTGCATAACCTGGCGCGGGGTGGCCCTCTGCCGCACCTGTTACAACGTTTGCCCCTTCAAGGAAAAAGCCATTCATCTCGATCAGCTCCGCCCGGTGGTGGACGAACGCTACTGTACCGGCTGTGGCCTCTGCACCCATGGTTGTCCGGTAACTCCCAAGGCCATAAACATCGAGCCCGTTTATTCTTTTGCGGAGAAAAATGGCTAGAAAGTACGGAAATATTCGCTTTTTTGTACAATTTTTGGCCTTTCTGGTGATTCTGGTAAACCCTTTTCTCAACTACTACTGGCACTTCAATTTTGTGCAGGGCTGGTACCAGTCTCTCGGGATCGGAAAACTGTGGTTCGTTTCCCCGCTGGAAGGGCTCGAAAGTATTCTGGTCTCGAAGACCATCTACCTTCCTCTCCTCATCGGGATGTTGATACCGGTTCTGGTGGCTTACTACCTGGGGAGGGTCTTTTGCGGTTGGATCTGTCCCATAAACTTTCTTTGTGAGCTGGAGGATCGCCTCCTCCGGCTGCTGGGCCTTAAGAAAAGGCGTGATCTCTTTCGGCTTCCAAAAAGGACCCTCTGGTTCACGCTCATAGGAGATATCACCCTTGCCATGATCCTCGGGGCGCCTCTTTTTGTTTTTCTCTCTCCCCCGGGCCTGGTCGGAAGAGAGATCATGATGGCGGTCTTTTTCCACACCCTGGCCCTGGAAGGGGTGATTGTAATCGGTGTTCTCGTGTTGAATCTTTTTACGCGCCGCTTTTTTTGCCGCTATTTTTGCCCTTTGGGAGGGCTCTTGGCCTTTCTGGGGCAGAAGCGAAGGTTCAGGGTGGTACGCCTGCGAGAAGAGTGTAAGGAATGTGGCCTCTGTGAAAAGGCCTGTCCTCTGGGGCTGTCTCCCGAGCGTGGTGAAAACGAGAGCGCGTACTGCTGGAATTGCGGTGAGTGTATAGATAGTTGCCGCTTTGAGGCCCTCAGCTTCCGCTGGGTTCAGGAAGCAGGAGGAGAGAAACGGTAGCCAACTCCCGGGTGGGTGATGATGAACCGTGGGTTCTCCGGGTCGGGCTCTATTTTCTGGCGTAACCTCTGGATGTGGACGTCCAGGGCCCTGCTCCAGGGGTAGATTTCTTTTTCCGGCCAGAGTTGATTGCGCAGAAAATCCCGGCTCAAGACTTCGTCTGGATGAGAGGCCAGCACCCGCAGGAGATCGAATTCCTTTTTCGTTAGCCGAACAGGCTTGTCTTTGAGATAAACTTCCCTCTTGTTTATGTCGATTTTGAGTTCGCCAAAATCAAGCAGCTCTTTCTTTTTTGGGGCCTTTTTGGCGCGTCTCAGACAGGCTTTGATGCGGGCCACGACTTCCAGATATTCAAAGGGCTTGACGAGATAATCGTCTGCCCCGCATTCGAACCCTTTGATTTTGTCTGAAAGACTGTCTCTGGCGGTGAGCATGATAATGGGAATGTCGCTTTGGCGACGTATCTTCTGGCAAACTTTGAGTCCGTCCATGTCCGGGAGGTTGAGGTCCAGGAGGAGGAGATCGGGCTTCTTTTCAGAGAGGAGGCGGAAACCTTCTTCGGCGTTTTCGGCTCCGTAAACCTCAAAGCCGTCGAGTTCCAGGTGTTCCTTGAGGATAAAGACGATGTCACTGTCGTCTTCGATGATGAGTATCTTGGCTTTCTCTTCCATCCCCATCTCCTTTTGGCAGAGTAAAATGGAAAATGCACCCCGGATGGGGAGGTTCTTCCACCCAGATCCTCCCTCCGTGGGCCTCGATGATCCCCTTACAAATGGCAAGCCCGAGCCCTATCCCTTCTCTTTTGTCTTTTGAAACGCGATAAAATTTCTGGAAGACTTTTTCGCGCTCTTCCGGTGGAATGCCCGGGCCAAAGTCTTCAATGCTAACTTGGACCTCGTTTTCGTCTTCTGACACCTTAATAATTATTTGGCTATTTGGTGGTGAAAATTTGATAGCGTTTGTCAAAAGATTAGAAAGGACCTGCTGGATCTTTTCATAATCAAAAGAGGCCCAGACATCACGTTCACTTTTCAGTATTATTTTGATGTTTTTTTGTTGTGAAAGAGGGCTTACCAGAAATATGGCATCTTCGATAGCTTCGATGATGTTGTTTCTCTTCTTTAGAAGCTCGATTTGTCCGCTTTCTATTTTGGAATAGTCCAAGAGATCTTTGATCATTTTTGAGAGTTTTTCGATATTCTTCTTTATTATTTCGAGGTGCTTCCTGTCGGCGGTTCCCTTCCTTTCGATTAGTTCTATTGTCCCTTTAATAGCTGTAACAGGGGTTTTGAGTTCATGGGTGATATTTGAGAAGAATTCCGAACGGAATTTTTCTGTCCGTTTGAGTTCAGAATAGGCCTGATATAGCTCTTTTGTGGCTTCTCGTACCTTTTCTTCTAGCCTTTCTTGTTGTTTTGTAAGGCTATCAAGCATTTGGTTGAAGCAAACGCTGAGCTTCTCCCATTCGTCTGATGTTTTGAGTTTGACCCTTATGTTGAAGTTTCCTTTTTCGATCTCCCGAGCAGCTATAATGAACTTGTTAAGCGGGTTCAAGATGAGATATTTTATTAGCCAGCAAAGGGTAAAGAATATGAGCAATGTAATAGTGATGGACGATATAATGAGGCTGTAATAATTCTTTTTGAGCTCTTTCAGAAATGGCGTAGCTGTTAGAGAAACACTTATGCAAGCCGGAGGCTGATAATTTTTGATATCGGTATGGCAGTTAAAGCAAACATTTTGAAATCGCAGGGGAGCGGCGTATTTAAAAACTGGGTTCTGTTTTTTCTGGTATAGCTTCCAGTATTCCTCCTCCCCCCTCTTTTGGAAATGCAAAATGGCTTCTTTTTCGAATTCGTCTGGCATGTGAGAAGGGTTTTTGGTGTTTATCACAGCCACCTTGAAGGTAAAGGGAAGATTGTGAGGGGCGGCGAACTGGGCCAGTTCCTTGGTGAAGTGTGAAGGTGTAATTTTTACGAATTTTTCCCCTTCTTTGACGAATATTCCTCCCCGGCTCGAGATCCATTCCCTGGTTAACACGATGTAATGGTAGATGGCCTGGGCCTCCCGGCGCATTTGCTGGATATAGAACTTTTCTTGCTCACGGACAGACCACCAGACGAAAAAGAGCCAGAAGAGAATAAGAATGGTGGCGATGGCGAAAAGGATTTTGCGTCCCAGAACCGAAAACATACGTTTTAAAATTTTACCTGTTCACTCAGAAAAATGGAATTTTCCCCTTCAGAAAATCTTAACAACCTTGTTACAACTTTAACCTCACATTTACGCCGTTTTCATTTAAAAAGTCAAAATGAAACTAATCACAATAAAAGGGGATTGGCCTGTATGAACAAAGGTGGCATTGTCTTGGGCTTAATCGTAGGGGTGGTAATTACGCTGATCTTTTCTCTTGTTACGGCTTCCAAGGTGGTGTCCACGGGGAAGGCAGAATTTTGTAGTTCCTGCCACGAGATGAAAGTCTTTTACGAGACCTGGGAAGCTGGAGTTCACGGGCCCGCCCAAAAAGGGGTTGTAAAGGCGGAATGTGCCGATTGTCATCTGCCCCATGATAACATGATCAACTACCTCATCAGCAAGTTCAAGTTTGGTCTCAACGATTACATTGGGCACCTGCGCGGCAAGGGAAAACCCGAACACTGGATCGAGCACTGGAAACACAAGGTTCCCTATAAACACCAGGCCTACGAGTCTGGCTGTCGGGAATGTCACAAGACCCTTGTGGCGAAAGGGATTCCCATCAAGGCTTTTAAGGCTCATCGGGAGTACGAGCTGGGCCATACGCGTGAAAATTGTATTACTTGCCACCAAACCGTAGGGCACGGAGATGTTGTTACCGCCATGCAAGAAGAATTAGCCCGGCAAAAAATGGCAAAAACAGAAAAATAAAGGGTAAGGAGGATTTTGTATGAGGTTAGGTAGTTGCTTTAAATGGACTTTCTTGCTGGCCTTTTTAGCGGTCTTCTTGGCGCCAGGGGTCTATGCTGCCCAGGGGTATCCCAATCTCGCCAAAACGAAGGAACTCGTTATCAAGCGAGGGTACTCCAAGGAAGCCCTCCAGTGTATCGAATGTCATGCTAAGAAGACCCCTGGCATCGTAGAAGACTGGAAGAATGGTCGCATGGCGCACGCGGGTGTTTCCTGTTACGACTGTCACGTGGTGCCAAAGAGCTCTCCCATGGCCAGCCAGTGTGAAGGTGTACGCGGAACCAGTATCTATACCTCCCCCATGGTTTCTCCCAAGACCTGTGCCCGTTGTCACCCTTCTGAGGTGGAGCAGTTTGAAAAGAGTGCTCACTCAAGGCTTGCCAGTGCCCCGGTCGTGGAGAAGAAAAAGTTCCAGGTGCTGATGTATCACCTCGAGGGTGGGGAGTTCATGGGTATCCCCAAGGGGGATCCTCGTACCACTGCTACCCGCCGTTCCGGTTGTCAGATGTGTCATGGTAGTCAGACAGAGCTTGGCCCGGACAATAAGCCCGTTAAGGGCACCTGGCCCGGTGGTATCGGCCACCGCTATCCTGATGGTGGTATCGGAAACTGCACGGTCTGTCACAACCGGCACAAGTTCAGCATTGCCGAGGCCCGTAAACCTGAGGCCTGTGGTAAGTGCCACCTTGGTCCGGACCACCCCAACATCGAAATCTATTACGAGAGCAGCCACGGTCAGCGTTTCTTGACCGAGGGTGAAGAATGGAACTGGGATGCTGCTCCCGATGCCTGGGAGCCCGGAGATTACACGGCTCCTACCTGTGCCACCTGCCACATGAGTGGTATCGGTGAGCTTTCCACCACCCACAACGTCACCGAGCGTCTCAAATGGGACCTTGTACACGTAAAGAGCGTCATTCGTAGTGGTGAGCGTGGTAACGGTGAGCGTGGCCGTGAGCTCATGAAGAAAGTTTGTTTGAACTGTCACTCAAGTCTCCACGTTGAGACCCACTTCAAGAAGCTTGACGACGTGGTCGCTCTTTATAACACCTATATCGAAAACGTCCAAAAGATGCTCTCCGACCTCAAGGCCAAAGGGCTTCTCAAACAGGACAAGTGGAAGGATCCCATCCAGGAACTCTATTATTACCTCTGGCACCACACCGGTCGTCGGGCTCGTCACGGGGCTGCCATGGACGGTCCGGACTATGCTCACTGGCACGGGTTCTTCCAGATCTTCCAGATCTACAAAGACATCGAAGACATCTATAACTACCGGATGAAACACGGTAAGATCGAAGAACTGAGCCCGGTGATGTCCACGGGTCCGCTATAAAGAGCCCGCGCCATAAAGGCGCAGTCAAAAAGGGGAGGCTTAGGCCTCCCCTTTTTTGT
>JAADDY010000066.1 GCA_013153725.1 Thermodesulfobacteriota bacterium | reverse complement strand
CTTTTCCGGCGCGATTTCACCATCAACGCCCTGGCTCTTGATCTCGAGACCCTGACTCTCATCGATCTCTACGGTGGAGAACGCGACCTTGAAGATGGCCGGCTCGAGGTCCTTCATGTCTTGAGTTTTGTGGACGATCCCACCAGGATCTTCCGGGCGGCGCGCTACGCCACCCGTTTTGCGCTCGAAACTTCCCCAAATCTCGAGAGGGCCCTGGGGCTTGCCCGCAAGCTGAAGGTCTTGGCCCTCCTCTCGCCGGCGCGTCTTCAAACAGAAATCAAACGCATCTTGCAGGAAAAAGACCCCATCTTGCCCTTCGCCTGGCTCAAAGAAAGGGGAGTGCTCTCGGAGCTTTGCGGCGAGGAGCCCGGGCTTGCGCCGCTTGAAAGAGTCCTCAAAGATCCCCATTTTGAATCCCTTAAAGACGACGAAAAACTCGCTGCAGTCCTCCTTGCCCTTTCACCTCGAGAAGAATTTTTGAAACGTTTTGCCCTTCCAGCCGGGAAAATCGCCGGATACCTCAGAGCCCTTGATCTCCTGCGAGAGAAAGGAGAATTTCTTTCTTCCTCCCGGGTGCCTTTGAGCGAGAAGGTCTTTCTCCTGGAGAAGGAACCGGTTTCAGCCATCCTGGTGTTCAAGGCCCTTCATCCTGCCCTCAAGGAGGGAATAGACGCCGCCCTTGCGGCAAGAGATGTTCGGCCCCTGCTCACCGGGAAGGATCTCCAAAGGATGGGCCTTCGCCCCGGACCTCTTTGCGGTGAGATCCTAAAACGTTTGCGAGCGGCGCGAATTGATGGTCTTCTTAAGGATCGCGAAGGCGAGATCTCTTTTTTGAAAAAGGAGTACCCGGATGTCTTTGCTTCCTGACCTTCACATCCTCATCGTGATGGCGGTTCCCCTGCTGGCGGCGGTTACCGTGCACGAATTGGCGCACGGGCTGGTGGCCTATCGTCTGGGAGATCCCACTCCCAAGATGGCCGGGCGTCTCACCCTGAACCCCCTCAAGCACCTCGACCTCTTTGGAACACTTGCCTTCATCCTCACCCAGACCATTGGCTGGGCCAAACCGGTGCCGGTCAATCCGCGGAATCTCAGGTCTCCGCGGCGAGACATGGTTTGGATAGCGCTGGCCGGCCCGGCAGCCAACTTCTTGCTGGCCGCCCTCTGCGGTCTTCTTTTGCGTAACCTCAAGCTCCTTCTCTGGCCCCTTTCTTTGCTGGGTCACGAAGCCGTCCAGTTCTTTGGCAAGCCGCTTCTCTTGATGCTGGCCCTCGGGGTGCAGCTAAACGTCGGGCTTGCCATTTTCAATCTGTTGCCGATTCCACCGCTTGACGGCAGCAAAGTCCTCGCAGGGTTGCTTCCACGCAAACTTGCGTGGCATTATTCCCGCATAGAGCCCTTCGGCTTCGTTATTCTCCTCCTGCTCATCTTTACAGGAACCATCCAAAAAATTATACTCCCGGCGATTCTTAAGCTCAGTTATCTCTTGCGTGGAGGCTTGCTGTGACGAAAAAGCGGGTCTTGAGTGGAATGCGCCCTACGGGGCCGCTTCATCTGGGGCATTTGCACGGGGTCCTCAAGAACTGGCTCAAGCTCCAGGAGGAATACCAGTGCTTCTACTTCGTGGCGGACTGGCACGCCCTCACCACCGAGTATGAAAACCCGAAGAAGATCCCGGCTTTCTCCAGAGAATTGTTGCTGGAGTGGCTGGCAGTAGGGCTTGATCCGGAGCGCTCGGTGCTCTTCGTCCAGAGTGCCATCAAGGAGCACGCCGAGCTCTATCTCCTCTTTGCCATGTTCACGCCGGTTTCCTGGCTTGAACGCAACCCCACTTACAAAGACATGATCCGGGAGCTCAAACAGAAAGATCTCGCCACCTATGGGTTCCTGGGCTATCCGGTGCTCCAGGCCGCTGATATCCTCATCTACAGGGCTGAGAAAGTTCCCGTGGGGGTGGACCAGCTCCCACACCTTGAGCTCACCCGCGAAATTGCCCGCCGCTTCAATTACCTCTATGAGAAGGAACTTTTCCCCCTTCCCGAGCCCATCCTGGCGGAGGTGCCGAAGATCCCGGGAACCGACGGGCGCAAGATGAGCAAGAGCTTTGGAAACGCCATCTTCCTGAACGACGACGAAGAAACCGTCCGGCAAAAGATTCAGACCATGGTGACGGACGTCAAGCGCCCGCGCAAAAGTGACCCCGGGGATCCGGAGAACCGCTGTGTGGCCTTCCAGTTGATGAAGCTTTATTTTTCGCCAGAAGAGCTGGAGGAGATCGTCTCGGCCTGCAAGGCGGCCCAGCTTGGCTGCGTTGCCTGCAAGAAAAAGCTCGCGGACAAGGTGGTGGAAGGTCTGCGCCCTCTCTGGGAGCGGCGCCGGGCCCTTGAGGAAAAACCGGGCCTCTTCGAGGAGATCGTAAACGCCGGCAACGAAAAGGCCCGGAAGTTTGCCAGGGAAACCCTGGAGCAGGCCAAGGAAACCCTTTTTGGTTCTAAGTGGTACTGATCCGCAGGGCTTCTGCCAGCTCTTCGGGGCTCATTTTTGAGACGACCGTGGCGAAGCGTTTTTTCTTTGCCCCGCGGGCCTTGAAGAGGTCGAGGATCCGGCGGGTGAGGTCGAGGGCCTCTTCGATGGTTTCGACCTTTGTGAGGTAGAGCCCTTCTTTGGTTTTGTAGCCGCCCTTTCCTCCAAGATAGACCTTGAAACCTCCCCGAACACCCACGAAACCCAGGTCCAGGACGTTGGCCCAGGAGCAGCAAGCCGGGCAGCCGGCCACGCCAATCTTGAACTTGTGGGGGAGCTCCTCCTGGGGGAAGGCCTCGTAGATGGCAAGTGCCAGGGGGAAGGTCTCCTGAAGGGCCAGCTTGCACCAGGGGAGGCCCACACAGGTGCGCGGCTGAAGACTCTTGCCGGATTTTCTTATGCGGGCACCGGCTTCTTCCAGGTCTCTGAGGGCCTTTACGGCTGTTTCCTCGTTGGCGAGACCGAGTATCATGACTTTCTGCGCGGTGGTGGGATGCACGAAAGCCCCCTCTTCGGCAAGCCTGGCCAGGGCTTTGAGAATTTCGGCGGATATCTTCCCTTCAGGCAGCTCGATACTGATGGCAAAGGAGCCGTCCTTTTGTGGAATCAATCCCGGAACCATGGGAAACCTCCTTTACTGGGATTTTCTCGAAATATACCCGAAGATGTCATCACGGGGGGGCCGCTGGCCCCGTGGCGATCCTGTCCGAAGAGAAGCAAAATTTGTGGATTGCTTGGCATCGATCACAATGGCTCCTGAGAATCCCGGCTATTTTGGTGCTCTCAGGAATAACTTGACAAGATTGGTCAAAATCTTTTAGTAATTGTAAAAGAAATTCAACTATTATTCACTTTTACGGGAGCTTTGCATGCCCAAAACAAAAGACAAGAACAAAGCAGCGGAACATCTGCCGGAAATAGAAATTTTCAAGGATTATATCCGGCGGAAGGGCCTTCGTTTCACGCCAGAAAGAGAGATCATCGTCCGGGAGATCTTTGAGATTCACGACCATTTCGACGTGGACGAGCTCTATCTTCGCCTTCGCAACAAAGGCAAAAAGCTCTCCAAGGCTTCCATTTATCGTACCCTTCCTCTCCTTATAGATTGTGGTCTCATCCAGGAAGTCTATCACGAAGACGGCCACATGCATTACGAACACGTCTACGGGCACGAACCTCACGCCCACGTGCGCTGTTTGGAATGCCGCAAGGTGGAGGAATTCACCGACCAGCGCATCAAGGAAATCGAAGAGCACATCAGCAAAGAGTTTGGGTATCGCCTGACGGGTCTTCGTTTCGAGCTCCTCGGGTACTGTCCGGACTGTCTGAAAAAGCAATACCTCTCTTAGGAGGAAGGTGGTGGAGCTCCGACTGGAAGACCTCCGTACCGGAGAAGAAGGAGAAATCGTAAAGATTCTGGGCAACGGACCTTTCCGTATCCGACTGATGGAGATGGGATTCATCCCCGGGGCCAAGATCAGAGTAGTGCGCTACGCCCCTTTGAAAGACCCGGTGGAGTACGAGGTCAAAGGCTATCACGTGAGTCTTCGCCACGAAGAGGCGGCCAAGATCCTGGTGAGAAAACTCTAGCTTTTGGCCTGGGCGGCCACGATCTCGCGCGCCTTGGAAAGCGCTTCCTCCAGGGCCTCGACCTTGGGGCCGCCTCCCTGGGCCATGTCCGGACGCCCGCCGCCGCGGCCTCCGATGAGGCCGGCGATCTCCTGGA
>JAADDY010000020.1 GCA_013153725.1 Thermodesulfobacteriota bacterium | reverse complement strand
CCTCGAACAGGCCACGGAAATCGCCCGTGCCATGGTGATGGATTACGGTATGAGTGAGGCCCTTGGCCCCCAGACCTTTCGCAAGCGAGAGACCCTTTTTCTCGAGCCGGTCTGGCGCCACCGGGAAGACATAAGTGAGGAGACGGCCCGCCTCATCGACCAGGAAGTGGCCAAGATCATCAAAGAGGCCTACGAAAGGGCCCAACAGGTGCTTTCAAGGCACCGGGAGCGCCTGGAAACCCTTGCCCGAACCCTCCTTGAGAAAGAGACCCTGGAAGGCGAAGAACTCGAAAAACTTCTCAGACTCCCCGAAGAAGATGCCACCTAATCTTCCCGCAGAACTAGCCCGGATCTTTGCCTCCGAGTCTCCCATGACCTTCGCAAGGTACATGGAGCTTGCCCTCTACCACCCGGAGTTTGGCTATTACGCCAACGCCCCGAAAATCGGGAAAAAGGGCGATTACTTCACGGCGCCGACGGTGCATCCCGTCTTCGGAGCGGCGGTGGCCAAACAGATTCTCGAGATCTGGGAAGCCCTCGGTCGCCCCCAGGACTTCACCATCCTTGAGGCCGGGGCCGGGGAGGGCTACCTGGCCCTTGATATCCTGCGCTACCTCGCTCTCAAGGGAAAAGAGTTTCCTTACAGGATTCTCGAGCCCTTCCCCGCCAACCGCACAAGACAAAGGCAAACCCTCCAGGGGCTCGCCGAAAAAGTGAAGTGGTTCGAGAGCTGGGAAGAGGTGCCCCCCTTCACCGGTGTCTTCCTCTCAAACGAGCTCTTCGATTCCTTCCCCGTGCACCTCATCGAAAAGACCGACGAGGACCTGCAGGAGGTGTACGTGGTCTTTGGAAAAGGAAGGTTCGTCGAGGCCCTGGGCGGGCTCTCGCAGCCCGAAATACTTGAAAGAGTCCTCCCCTACGCCAATTACTGGCCAGAGGGCTACCGCACGGAGGTGTGCCTGGCCTACCGGGGCTTTCTCAAGGAAATTGCCAAGCACCTCGTAAAAGGGGTGGTGATCACGTTTGATTACGGTTACAGCCGAGCCGATCTCTACCACCCGGATCGCGAGCGGGGCACTCTCCTCTGCTTCCGGGAGCACCAGGTGCTCGAAAACCCCTATCTCTTTCCGGGCAAGTGTGACCTCACGGCCCACGTGGACTTCACCGCGCTCAAGGAGATCGGAGAGACCTTCGGCCTCTATCCCGTGGGTTTCACCACCCAGGCTGCCTTCCTGGTAGGATTGGGAGTGGAGGGTCTCCTTCAGGAGATCGGACGCACAGCTCCGCGAGACATCGAGGCCCTCAAACTTCTCCTCCTGCCCCAGGGCCTTGGCATGAGCCACTGGGTCTTCGTCCAGGCAAGAAATGCCCCCCTTTCTCTTAGCCTTTCTGGTTTCAAATTGAGCAACCGTCTGAGGATACTCTAGCAAGATGGAAAAACTAGTCTTCGAAATCCAAAAGAAATGCCCCCATTCCTCGGCCCGCACGGGTTTTCTCTACACCAGGCGCGGGGTGATCGAGACTCCGGTCTTCATGCCGGTGGGCACCCAGGCAAGCATCAAGGCCTTGAGCCCGGAGGAGGTCGCCTCCCTGGGGGCCCGCATCATCCTTGCCAACACCTATCATCTCTTCCTGCGCCCCGGGCACGAACTGGTGGCCAAGATGGGCGGGCTTCACCGCTTCATGAACTGGCCAAGGAGTATCCTTACCGATAGCGGCGGTTTCCAGGTCTTCAGCCTCGCCAAATATTGTCGACTCGAAGGTGAGGGGGCCCGTTTCAGGTCGCACCTTGACGGTCAGGAATATCTCCTCACCCCGGAGCTCTCCATGGAGATTCAGGCCGCCCTCGATTCCGATATCCGCATGGTCCTCGACACCTGCATCCCTTACCCCTGCCCCTACGAAGAAGCTCGCAAGTTCACCGAGCTCACCCACCAGTGGGAGAGACGGTCAAAAGAGGCCTGGCAGAGGAAGCCCGACGCCTCTCTCCTCTTCGGCATCACCCAGGGGGGCATGTATGCGGACTTAAGGCGCCTCTCCGCCGAAGAGATCGTGAACATTGGTTTTGACGGCTACGCCATCGGAGGGCTCAGCGTGGGAGAACCGCGGGAACTCATGCTCGAAATGCTCGAGATAAGCCTCGAGGCCCTTCCAGAAGAAAGCCCCCGGTATCTCATGGGAGTGGGCACCCCGGAAGACATCCTGGAAGCGGTCTGGCGCGGGGTGGACATGTTCGATTGTGTGCTTCCGACACGCAACGCCCGGCGCGGAACCCTCTTCACTTCCGCCGGAAAGCTTGCTATAAAGCAGGCACGCTTTAAGGAGGACGAAAGACCCCTTGACCCGGAATGTAGCTGTTACACTTGTCGACACTATTCGCGGGCCTATTTGCGGCATCTCTTTTTGGCCGGAGAGCTTTTAGTATACCGCCTGCTCTCGCTCCATAACCTCCATTTTTACCTGAAATTTATGGAGGAGCTCAGGCAGGCCATTAGAGAAGAGCGGCTCCTGGAATTTCGCAAAAACTTCTACCAAAGAAAGGAGGAAACTAGATGCTCGGATTAGCCTTTGCCATGGCCGGACAACCCCAACAAGGTGGCGGAAACCCGTTGGTCGCCTTCCTACCCCTGATCCTGATCTTCGTGATCTTTTACTTCCTGCTGATTCGCCCCCAGCAGAAACGGGCCAAAGAACACCAGAGGTTCCTGGAAAACCTCAAAAGAGGCGACCAGGTCTTCACCTCCGGGGGGCTTATTGGCCGCGTCACCCAGGTTGACGACCAGATCGTCACCCTGGAGATAGCACCCAACGTCAAAGTAAAGGTCGTAAAAAGCTACATCGCTGGCCCTGTAAACCCTCCTGAAGAAAAGAAGTAACCCGCCCGATGGCCAAGGCTTTGGCCGTCCTCGGCACCATGTCTTCGGTGGGCAAGAGTCTGCTAACTGCCCTCCTTGCCCACCATTTCACCAAAAAAGGGCTCAAAGTCTTCCCTTTCAAGGCGCAGAACATGTCCTTGAACGCCTTCGCCACCGAGGAAGGCGAGATGGCCCACGCCCAGGTCTTTCAGGCCTGGGCTGCGCGGCGCAAGCCCAGCGTGCGCATGAACCCCCTGCTTCTCAAGCCGATGGGAAACCTCTCCTCCGAAATCATCTTCCTTGGAAAGAGTGAAGGCATCCTGCCATCCGAAGAGTTTCGCCGCTTCAAGGCCCATTACAAAGAGCGTGTCTTCCGCGTCTTCGAAGAAGTTCTCTCGGAAAACGACCTTGTCCTCATCGAAGGGGCGGGGTCTCTCGCGGAGCTCAATCTCCTGCAGGACGATTTCGTCAATTACGAGATCGTCAAACGCTATCGTATCCCCTTCATCCTCGTGGGAGACATCGACCGCGGCGGAGTCTTCGCCCAGATCTGGGGGACGTACGAGCTGGTCCCGGAGTTGAAAGATCTCTCGTTGGGTTTTGTGATCAACAAGTTCCGCGGGGCCGAGGAACTCTTTGCAGAAGGGGTAAAGATCCTCGAGGAAAAGACTGGAAAGCCCTGCCTTGGGCTCCTGCCCTTTCTACCGGAAAGCATCTTTGAGGAAGATAGCGCCTCTCTCGGGCTTCCCCGTGGCAAATTCTCCTCAAGCGGTCTCAAAATCGCCGTGGTCTATTATCCTCATATTTCCAATTATCTGGATTTCGACCCCTTCAAGGCCGAAGAGGACGTCGAAATCATCCTCACCGACGACCCGTACGAACTCAACCGCGCCCACGTCATCTTCCTTCCGGGGAGCAAGAATACCCTGGCCTCACTCACATACTTGAAGAAACAGGGGCTTTTTGAGGAGCTCCGGAGCCTCGCACAAAGGAAGATCATCTTCGGGCTTTGCGGCGGCTTTCAGCTGCTGGGAAGAATCATCCGCGACGAAGGGGTAGAAAACAGAGGAGAGGAGGAGGCCCTGGCCCTTCTGCCCCATGAAACCCTCTTTTACCCGGAAAAGATCGCCAGCTCGCGCACCACTCTTCTTGATTTCCCTTTCTATTCCGGCGAGATTAGAGGTTTTGAAATCCGCTACGGCAGAAGTTTCTGGGGAGAAAAAGAGGTAATTTCCCTCGCCCGGGGAAACGTCTTTGGCACCTATCTTCACGGCGTCTTTTACGACGATGATTTCCGTAATTCTTTCTTGAACTATGCCCGGAAGACTTTCGGTTTTGCTCCCCGGCAGAGAACTTCCTTCAGCTCGTATCTCGAAGAGAAATTGAGAGGTTTTGCGGAAGTTCCCGCCTTTAGAAAATTCTTCGAAAGGGTGGAA
>JAADDY010000002.1 GCA_013153725.1 Thermodesulfobacteriota bacterium | reverse complement strand
CCGCCCCGTTACGCCGACGCCTTCTACGCGGCCACCAAGATCAAGAAGAAAAACAACTATATCCTGAACCTCCTCCTTGAGAGCAAGAGCATCTTTACCTCCCTCCTCGACAAGATTCATCCTCAGATTGCCGAAAGGCTGGGGCTTACGGAGGATCTCACCCGTATCACCAACTACATCCAGCGCATCGAACAACTGGAACAGGAGCTGTCCTTCCTCAAAGAAAGCTTCCTGCGAGACAAGCTCACCGGGCTCTGGAATCAAAACGCCCTCGAGAAATTCTTCGACGAGGTGGTGATGCAAAACATCTTCGAGGAGGATTACTTGCTCTGCTATTTCGATCTCGACCAGTTCAAGTTCATCAACGACCATTACGGTCACAAAATCGGAGACAAGACCCTCATCGCCTTCGCCAACCACCTCAAGAACAATCTCAAGCCCAAGGACTTTCCCTGCCGCCTCCACGGAGACGAGTTTGCCGCGGTGGTCGTGGGAGTCACCATAGATAAGTTCTTGCCCTTTGCCGAAAGCCTGTACGAAGAAGGCCTCCCCTTTAAGTTTCCCGACGGCGTGCGCAAGATAAGCTTTTCCATCGGGATCACCAACGTGATTGCCTCAGACACCCTGGACAAGGCTCTCGAACGGGCGGATTTTTCCATGTACTGGTGCAAGGAGAACAAAGGGCTAAAGCCGGTGCGCGTTTAAGAACTCCCGGGCTTCTTGCAGGATTTTCTCTTTCTCCCGGGGGAGGAACCATTTTACTTCGGGGTCCTTGCGGAACCAGGAAAGTTGCCTCTTGGCGTAGCGGCGGGTGTCGCGTTTCATGAGGCGCACGGCCTCTTCAAAGGGTACCTTTCCCTGGAGGTAGGCGATCATGTGGCGGTAGCCGATGGACTGAAGCGGCTTGAGTTCCGGAGAGTAGCCCCGCTCCAGAAGACTTCTCACCTCGTCCAGAAAACCTGCTTCAAGCATTTTATCCACCCGGGAGTTCAAACGCTGGTAGAGCTCCTCCCGGGGCAAATAGAGCCCGATTTTGAGACAGGGGTAGCGGCGCTTGCGAAAGGCGTGTGCTCTGGCAAGCTCGGAAAAAGTCTTACCGGTGGTGTAATAGACTTCTAGAGCCCGCAGGGTGCGCACCCAATCTCTTGGAGAGATCTTTCCGGCGGTCTCCGGGTCTATCTCCTGGAGTTCACGGTAGAGGGAGGCAAGCCCTTCTTTTTGGAGGCGTTCTTTGAGTTTCTGGCGGGCCTCCGAGACGTCTCCCACTTCGAAGAGCCCGTGGAGCAAGGCTTTGAGATAGAGCCCGGTTCCTCCGGCCAGAATGGGTTGCCTGCCACGCTGGTGAATTTCTGCGATGGCTGCATCGGCAAGTTCCACAAACCTGGCGGCGTTAAACTCTTCGTCCAGTTCCAGGATCCCCAGGAGGTGATGCGGGGCGCGGGCCAGTTCTTCCGGGGTTGGCTTGGCCGCCCCGATCTCCAGGTGTTTGTAGACCTGGATGGAATCGAAGTTCACCACCTCGCCGTTTAGGTTTTCGGCCAGGAAACAGGCCACTTCGGTCTTCCCCACCCCGGTGGGGCCCACTATTGCCACGAGTGGGATGTTTTTTTCACGGGGTGCGGCCCAGTCTTTTGCGGACCTCTTCAAGGCTTATGCTCCATTTGAAGGGACGACCGTGGGGACAGCGGTCAAACCCCTGTTTTTTTGTTTCGAGGTAAAGGCCGAGGATCTCCGGGTCTGAGAGAAAGTCGCCGGCCTTCTTCGCGGCCTGGCAGGCAAGCCTTGCCAGAACTTCTTCCAGGAGGTCTTCGAGGGGGCCTTCCTCAAGAAGGGCTTCGAGAGCCCCGGAAGCCTTCGCTCCTAGTACCGCGGGGGAGGCTCGCAGGAGGGCCTCTCCGGCGGCCAGGATCTCGACCTCGAAGCCCAGCTTTTCGAGTAAAGGGAGGTTTTCCTCCAGCCGTGCGAAAGCAGAAGGCGAGAGATGGAGGGGCTCGGCGGCCAGGAGATTTTGCCCGGGGATTTTTCCTTCCCGGGCGAAGGTTTCTTTCAACTTTTCGAACAGGAGACGTTCCTGAGCGGCGTGGAAGTCGAAAAAGACGAGGGCGTCTCCGTCTTTCAGGAGATAGAACTCCTTGCCAAAAGGTCCCAGAATTTCAAGGGGTGCGAGGAAGTCTTGCTCGAATTTTAGGGCGGGGCCCTTCTCCGCCACCCGGGGGATGGTATCCCAAAATCTCTCTTCGTCATCTGTTTTGTAGGGTAAGTCCTCTTCCGGGCTTTCTTCTCTTTCGGGGGCAGAGACCTGTCTGAACCGGGGCTTGAAGAGGGATTCGACGGCCTTTCTCGCCAGGGAAAAGACCCTGGCCTCCTCCCGGAACCTCACCTCCCACTTGGCGGGGTGGACGTTTACATCAACCAGCTCGGGAGCCGTCTCGAGTGCCAGGAGAAGGGCCGGGTACTGCCCTTTGGGGAAATAGGTCTTCAGGGCCTCGTTTACCGCCGCGGAGAGGAGGCGATCCTTGACCACGCGGTTGTTGACCAGGAAGAAAAAGAACCGCGGGGTGGGGAAGGTGTGCCCCGAGGGGCTCAAGATGATCTCCAGTCGGTACGGCCCTTCTTCGAAGTGGTCTTCGAGAAAGGCCGCTTCTTTTATCTTGGTAAGCGAGGCAAGGAGGCCCTTTCTCCCTTTTGAGGCTTGGTAACGAAAAGTCTGGCGCCCGTTTAGCGCGAGGTTCAAGTTCACCTCCGGATTCTCAAAGGCCAGGAATTTTACGATGTCGGAGATCCTGGCGGCCTCGGCCCGGGGGCTTTTGAGGAAGGCCCTTCTGGCAGGGACGTTGCCGAATAGATTTGACACTTCGACCACCGTGCCAGGGGCCAGGCCTTTTTCGGAAAAAGAAAGCAGCTTTCCAAAGCGAACCTTGATGCGCCCGCCAAGCAAGGCCTCTTTCTGGCGCGAAGAGATGGTGAGCTCTGAGACCGCGGCGATGCTTGCCAGGGCCTCGCCGCGGAAACCCCAGGTGCCTATACGAAGGAGATCTTCTTCGTCCTTTATCTTGCTGGTGGCGTGGGGAAGATAACAGAGTTTGAGGTCTTCGGGTGCCATGCCGCAGCCGTCGTCTCGTACCCGGATGAGGGAAAGACCACCGTCCCAGGCTTCCACTTCCACGTTTCTGGCCCGGGCATCGAAGGCGTTTTCGCAGAGCTCCTTTACCACCGAGGCCGGGCGTTCGATAACCTCGCCGGCGGCGATTTTCCGGGCCACTTTTTCGGGTAAAATTTGGATACGGGGCATTTTCAAAGGTCTTCAGGGCTATTAGATTCGCAATATAAAACCTTTCGGGGAAAACAAAAATGCCTTTGAACTTTTGGGACGAATGGCGAACTCTTTCCCTCTACGAAAAGTTCGAACAGATCGTGAGCTTCGTCCTCACCGCGGTCATCGCCTGCGTCATCGTTATCGCCCTGGTTAATCTCATTCGAGAAACGGCTATCATTATCCTGGAGAAAGGTCTCGATCCCCTGGACCACAAGGTCTTCCAGAAGATCTTCGGCATGATCATGACCCTTCTCATTGCCCTGGAATTCAAGCACTCCATCCTGAAGGTGAGTTTGCGCAAAGAAGGGATCGTTCAGATCAAAACGGTCATCCTGATCGCCCTTTTGGCTCTGGTCCGGAAATTCATCATCATTGATTTTAAGGCCACTCCCCCCGCCAAACTGGCCGCGCTGGCCTTTGCCGTGTTAGTATTGGGAGGAATCTACTGGCTGCTGCGAGAGCAATATCTGCGGTATCGCGAATGAGAAGACTTTTGTTGTTTTTTTTGAGTTTGTTCCTGGGTGTGGTGCTTTGCGGCTGCGGGTATCAACTCGAGGGCCGTCCGGCCAATTTCCCTGCCTCCTGGCAAACCATCTACGTTTCTGTCTGGGAAAATCCCACCTCTGATATCAGATTTGGGGAGATCATGGCAGAAGCTCTGCGAGAGAGGATAGAGCTCGCCGGAGATTTAAAGATTGCCTCACGAGACGAAGCAGATCTCATCCTGAAGGGGAGAGTGGTTTCCATCCAGGTTGGAGGACTTTCCTATGACGAATACACCCAGACGCTTGAACGCCGAGTTTCCGTGCGGGCCCAGGCAGAACTTCTGGACCGAGAGGGTCACGTCATCTGGAGAAACAGCAACATCTACCGCTACGAAGACTATCCCGTGGTAAAGGAAATTGCCGGAGAGGAGGTAGACCCGGGCAGGAAGATCGCCCTTGAGAAGATCACCCGTGATCTGGCAGAGATTATCTACCATCAGATCATCTCGGC
>JAADDY010000078.1 GCA_013153725.1 Thermodesulfobacteriota bacterium | reverse complement strand
GAAAGGGCCACCACCGGAACGTTGAGCTCTTTGGCCATGGCCTTGAGAGAGCTTGAGATCTCGGAGATCTCCTGCTCACGACGCTCCCGCCTCTCTCGGCCACGCATGAGTTGCAGATAGTCGATAATGATGAGGCCCAAAGAATGTTCTGCCATCAAACGGCGGGCCTTGGCTCGCAATTCCAGGACACTGATGGCCGGAGTATCGTCGATGAAGATGGGAGCCTTTGAGAGACGATTGGCGGCGTAAGTAAGCCTTTGCCAGTCGGCATCGGTGAGCCTGCCGGTACGAACCGCCTGAGCGTCGACCCTGGCATCGGCACAGAGCATCCTCATGGCAAGCTGTTCCCGGGACATCTCCAGGGAGAAG
This sequence comes from Thermodesulfobacteriota bacterium, assembly GCA_013153725.1. Classification (GTDB taxonomy): domain Bacteria; phylum Desulfobacterota; class Thermodesulfobacteria; order Thermodesulfobacteriales; family Thermodesulfatatoraceae; genus Thermodesulfatator. The sequence goes on along the minus strand of JAADDY010000078.1, from coordinate 18,479 downwards.
ATCGCTACCGGGATGCCGTGTTCTGTGGCCGCGTGGTGGGCGATGTTCAGGGCAAAGGAGGTCTTCCCCATGCTCGGCCTGCCAGCCACGATGATGAGATCGGAGTTTTGAAGCCCGGCTGTGAGACGATCGAACTCGTAAAATCCCGTGGGGACTCCCGTAACTTCCTGGCGTTTCTGGTGGAGATATTCGATCTGAAGGACGGCGTCTTTAATGACCTCTTTCATGGAAAAGAAGCTTTGCCGGCTACCCTGGGCCCGGATCTCAAAAATAGCCCTTTCAGCTTCTTCAAGGAGGTCTTCCACCGGCTCGGTACCCTCGTAACAGCGGCTGGCAACTTCCGTACATGCCAGAATGAGCCGGCGTAAAATGGACTTTTCCCGCACGATATTGGCGTAATAAGCCACGTTGGCCGCCGTGGGAACGTAATGGGCAAGCTCGGCAAGATACGAGGCCCCTCCCACCTGTTCCAGAAGTTCCCTTTCTTTGAGGGCGGCATGAACGGTGATGAGATCGATGGGCTCGTTACGGGAGAAGAGATCTAGCATGGTCTTGTAGATGGCGGCGTGGGCCTGACGATAAAAGTCTTCAGGAGAGAGGATCTCTACCACCTTCAAAATGGCAGAATTATCGAGAAAAATGCTCCCCAAAACGCTCTTTTCGGCCTCAACATCCTGCGGAGGGACACGATCAAGCGTAACTTCTTGTTTTTCCTTCTTACGGCGGGGCATGCCCAAAGTTTACCTGAAAGGGGAACAAGGGGGAAGGGGGCGTTTCGCCCCCTTTCTTTATTCCATCGGAACGACTTTCACCTTGATATGAGCGATGACATCGGAGGAAAGCTTGATGGGAACGACGTACTCCCCGAGTTTTTTGATGGGTTCCTCAAGGAGGACCTGCTTTTTGGTGATCTCAAAACCCTTCTCTTTGAGGGCCTGAACGATTTCCGCGGCAGAAACCGACCCGTAGAGGCGATCTTCCTCCACCACGCGCTGCGGAATGACGAGCTCTACTTCGTTTAAACGCTCCGCCTCGGACATCAACTGGCGGCGGATCCTTTCGGCCTTGGCCAGAATGATTTGCCGTTCCCTCTCGATGGCCTTGATACTCTTCTTGCTGGCAGGAATGGCCAACCCTTTAGGAATCAAGTAATTGCGAGCATAGCCATCTTTTACCGTCACTACATCGCCCGGAGCACCCAGGTTTGGTACGTATTCTCTCAGAATCACTTCCATTTCTTGACCTCCTTACCGGGCAAGCTCTTCTTCATCAATAGAAGCAATGAAAGGCAAGAGTGCCATGATACGGGCACGCTTGATGGCCGTGGTGAGCTGACGCTGATGTTTGGCACAGGTGCCCGTCTGACGGCGGGGAATGATCTTTCCGCGCTCTGTGATGAAAGCCTTCAAAATCTCAGGCTCTTTGTAATCTATCTTGAGGTTGGGATCGGCACAGAAGCGGCAAATTTTGCGCCGCGGATAAAAACGACGTCTTTTGACCGTGCTTTGGGTCTCGTTGGCCATGGATTCTTCCTCCTTTAAGCTGCCAGAGTCTCAGGCTGGTATTTTTCTTCCAGTTTGACCACGATGAAGCGAATGACTCGTTCGTCGATTCGAAAGTACTGTTCGAGCTTGGGTGGTGTCTCTGCGGGAGCGGTGAATTCCATCAGGATGTAGTAGCCCTGCTTTTTCTTCTCGATGGGGTAGGCCAGCTTCTTGAGGCCCCATTCGTCTTTTTTCAGGACCTCTCCCCCGTCGTTCTGGATAATCTCGGTGACTTTTTCCACTACGGAATCGCGCTCTTCAACGCGATCAGGGTGGATGACGAAAAGGGTCTCGTACTTGCGCAGTTTCTTTTCCATAACGCCTCCTTTTGGTCTTTTTTGGCCCCCTGCGGAGCAAGGAGGTAAACAACAAAAAAAGTGGTGGGCGGTGCTGGATTCGAACCAGCGACTTCCACCGTGTGAGGATGACGCTCTACCACTGAGCTAACCGCCCACCTACCAAAAGTATATATGACCTTTTCAGCTTTGCAAGGGGAAGGCCCTTCGTAAGCGCTGCCAGAGGAGCCTGTCTGCCGGAGCCAGTTCCAGTTTATCCACCTCTGCCGGTGAAAACCAGCCCAATTCCTGCCCTTCAAGCGGTTGGGGCTCCCCTTCGAGGATCTCGCAGGCGTAACACAAAAGCCTGATGGAAACATCGGGATAATCGTGTTCCACTTCGGCCAGCAGCTCTCCCACTTTGGCCTTGATCCCGAGCTCCTCCTCAAGCTCTCTGGCCAGGGCTTCTCTGGGTTCCTCACCTTCTTCGAGCTTTCCTCCGGGAAACTCCCAGAGCCCTCCACGGAGCTTGCCTTCCGGGCGTCTGGCAAGAAAGACCTTGCCCCCGCGGGTGATGAGAGCCGCCACCACGGGAAAACGCTTCATCCGAAAACTCGCCTGTAAATGGTGTCCACGTGTCGCAGGTAATGGGAAAGGTCGAAGATCTTTTCGAGCTCCTCCGCAGAAAAATATTTGGTGATTTCCGGATCCGCTTTCACCACTTCGGGAAAGCTCTTGCTCTCGTCTTCCCACACCTCCATGGCGCGCCGTTGAACCAGGGCGTAAGCCTGCTCGCGGGAAAGCCCTTTTTCAGTGAGGGCCAGAAGAAGAGGCTGAGAATAGATGAGCCCGCGGAGAAGGTTGAGGTTTTTCTTCATGCGTTCGGGGTAGACCACGAGCTTGTCAAGCATTCCGGTGAGACGCTTGAGCATGAAATCCGCCGCCGTGGTGGCGTCCGGCACGATGACCCGTTCCACCGAAGAGTGGCTGATGTCTCTCTCGTGCCAGAGGGCGTCGTTTTCAAGGGCAGGCATCACATAGCCCCGCACGAGACGGGCCAAACCACAGAGGTTTTCGGAAAGAATGGGGTTCCTCTTGTGAGGCATGGCAGAAGAGCCCTTTTGCCCTTTGCGGAAGAACTCCTCCGCTTCGAGGACCTCGGTGCGCTGCAGATGGCGGATCTCCGTGGCGATCTTCTCCACGGTGCCGGCAAGCACCGCCAGAGCTGCCATGTACTCGGCATAGCGATCTCGCTGGATGACCTGGTTTGAGACCGGCGCCGGCTTGAGGCCCATTTTTTCGCAAACGTAAGCCTCAACCTCGGGCTCGATGTGGGCAAAGGTTCCCACGGCCCCGGAGAGCTTCCCGTAGGAAATGGTCTCAAGAGCTGCCTCGAGGCGCCGGCGGTTGCGACGCATCTCTTCGAACCAGAGCGCGAATTTGAGACCAAAGGTGATGGGTTCGGCATGGATCCCGTGGGTGCGGCCGATCATGACGGTATCTTTATGCTCGTAGGCCCTCCGCTTCAGAACCCCGAGCAGCTCGTCCACGTCGGCGATGATGATTTCCATGGCGCGCTTCATAAGCCAGGCCATGGCGGTGTCGAGCATATCCGAGGAGGTCATCCCCAGGTGGAGATAGCGACCTTCCGGCCCGATGATGCGCTCCATATAAGTGAGGAAGGCGATCACGTCGTGACGGGTCTCGCGCTCGATCTCCTCCACTGCTTTTACGTCTTCGGGAGTAAATCCTTCGGTGAGATACCTCTCGGTCTTTTCTCGGATCACCTTCACCGCCTCTTCGGGAATACGGCCCAGCTTGGCCCAGCCTTCACAGGCAAGGACTTCCACCAGGAGCCAGGCGCGCAACTTCTCTTCCGGACTCCAGAGCTTCGCCATCACATCGCGGGTATAGCGGGGTATCATCTGCCTCCTCCTGCCTGGTTTTTAGGGGCTTATAAAACACTTGCCCTGGGGCTGCAAGCAGACCTTAAGCCACCCGGCGCGGGGACTTGGCCTGCAATTTTTCTTTCTCTTCCTTGGAACAGAAAGAAAGACACAGAGGATGATGCGGTTTGAGCCCCATCCGTTCTCGCACCATCTTTTCGTATTCTCTTTCCTGCTCCGGAGAGAGCTTTTCCGGAGTAACCACGGCCACATGGAGCCTTTTGGCCGCTTTTCTATCTCCACGAGCCAATTCTTCCAGGAGGTAGATCTCCGCCTCGGCCAGACGTTCTTTGAGAATGTCTACCAATTGCCGGAGATAGTGCTCGAAGTTGTCCAGGAATTCTTCTCTCTCCTTAAGTCGCCAGTCCAAGAACTCGGCCAGACGCCGCCTGGTGAGGGTCCGGTAGACAACCTCGAATACCAGGGTGGCCACGAAGACTATGGTGGCGGACTTGAGGGCCTGGGGAGCTGTCCTCAACTGGTGCCCCACGAGGACAAAAATGGCCCCCAGACACCCCAAAAAGCCCAGGAGACTCAGAAAGCGGTTCCCCTTGGTGTAGGGAGCGAGCTTGAAGTTGGCAAGATTTACCGCGGCAAAGACGAACAAGAACCCCAGGCTTCCGGCAATGGAGATGTTTTCAAGATCAAAGGAGAGAGCCGCCAGGATGGTAAAGGCCGAGAGGATCAAAAGCCCTTCGTAGGCTCCCTTCCAGATCTTGCGAGCAAACACCCGCGGAAGCTCGCCGTATTTGGCAACCAGATAGCTGATACGAGCCGTACCGTAAAGGGTGGCATTGATGGCCGAAGCCGTGGACACCAGGGCTGCGATACTTATGATCACAAAACCCAGGCGCCCGAGAAAAGGCTTGGCCGCTTCAGCCAAAACGTAATCCTTGGCTTTCACCACTTCTTCATAGTCCAGGTTCCCCACGGCCACCAGGGCCACCAGACAATAGACGAACATCACTATTATCACGGAGGTGAAGAAGGCCCTGGGCAGGACCTTTTCTGGATCTTTTACATCCTGAGCCGTGTTCGCTATGAGCTCGAAGCCCTCATAGGCCAAAAAGATGATGAACCCTCCCGTAAGAATGTGAAAGAGAGAAGGATACTGGCTGGGATCCAGCCGTGAGGGATCCAAGGTCAAAAAGCCGAGGAAGGAAAAGAAAAGAAGGACCAGGACCTTGAAGATCACCATTAAATCCTCGGCTTTCCCCACGATGTATGCCCCGAGCAGGTTCAAAAAAGTAAAGAAAGCGATCACACCCGCGGTAAGGAGCTTCTTGAGGAAGGGGTCTTCCACGCCCTTTATGAGGACGGCTCCATAGCTCCCGAAGGCGTAAGCGTAAAGCGAAAGCATGATGATGTAGCTTCCGAGGAGGAGGGTGTTCAACCAGCTGGGAAAGATCCCATTGCCAAAGGCACGTACGATGAATTCGATGGTGCCCCCCTCACTCGGGAAACGCACCGAAAGCTTGGCATAGGAATAAGAGGTTACCAGGGCCAAAAGACCGGCAAAGAAAAAGGCGATGGGAGCAGCGCCGCGGGCCAAGAGAACGGTCAGCCCCAGGACGGCAAAGATACCTCCCCCGATCATGCCACCGATACCAATTGAGACCGCTTCCAGGAATCCGATCTTTTCTTTTCGCATATGCACCTCCTTTCGGAGGTGAAAGGTAAGCACCCTTTTTGGCAAAGCCATAGTTGTTGACACCCTTGCCAGCGGTGTGTTTATTAGTCGAAGTCTGCAAGTTTTGGCTCTCTCAAGATGATGACAACGATGGAGGAAAACCATGAAAAGAACTTATCAGCCGAGCCGGATCAAGAGAAAGCGCTGTCACGGCTTTCGGAACAGAATGAGAAGCCGTTCCGGGCGTCGCATCCTTGCCAACCGGAGAAGGAAGGGCCGCTGGCGGCTTACCGTCTAGACCAACGCTTTCGGCCTTGCGAGCGCCTCAGGCGTCGAAGAGAGTTCGACCGCGTCTATCAGAAAGGGAGGCGTCTATATCTCCCTTACCTCAAAGTTTTGCTTCTTCCTAACGACCTCGGATATGCGCGCCTGGGGCTCAGCGTTTCGCGAAAATTTGGCAAGGCCGTCAAAAGAAATCGGGCCAAACGCATCTTGCGAGAAATATTTAGACGCCATAAGGAACTGTTTCCAGCATCACACGACGTCGTCTTGGCCCCGCGAACAGAGATTCTAAACAAACGGCAGGAAGAAATCTTAGCAGACTTGCAAAAACTCTTTGAAAAATATGAAAAAAATCGCTCTCACACTCATAAGACTCTATAAGATCCTGATCTCTCCCCTCTTCCCTTCCTGTTGCCGTTTCCATCCCTCTTGCAGTACCTATGCTTCAGAGGCCATAGGCCGTTTCGGCCTCGCAAGGGGAACCCTCTTGGCTCTCTGGCGTCTTCTGCGCTGTCATCCCCTGTGTGCTGGCGGATATGACCCGGTTCCTCATACTTTTCCCTGGTCTTGGAGAGGAATTAAGAAAAAAGGAGTGTCTTCATGGAAAGAAACGTCATATTAGCGATCGTTCTCTCTATTCTGGTAATTATCGGCTTCCATTTCTTCATGTCCACCACCGGTGAAAAAGCAGGGGCTCCCGACACCAGGACGTCCCGGACAACCAAATCCGATAAGACACCAAAAACTTCCGCGAAAACTTCTACAAAAAACGAATCCAAGCGGCCAGAGACCTTGGTTCCGGCCCAAAAAAGTACCTATCAGGCCAAGATCAAAGAAGCCCTGGTGGATACCTCTCTCTACCGGGCCAAGATCACCGAGGCCGGGGGTAGATTCACGAGCTTTACTCTCAAAAAGTATCGCCAAACCATTGACCCGGATTCTCCGCCGGTGGAACTGATAAACGCCCCCAAACTTGGTTTGCCCCTTGAGATCTATCCCACCAAAGCCCCGGGCCTTGCCATTGCCCCTTACAAGGCCGAGCCAGAGGAACTCAAGCTTTCATCCGGCCAAAAGGGTGATCTCAAGCTTCTCCCGCTCATCCTGGAGCCTCTGACCCTCGAAAAAGTCTTCACCTTTCAGGACGAATCTTACCTCTTTACCCTCAGGGTGAAGGTTAAGAACCCCAACAAAAGCCCTCTCACCGACCAGCTCCTCTTCCGAATGGTCTCAAATCCCGTAAGCAAACTTGACAGGCGTTACGTCTTTCGAGGGCCGGCATACAGTACCCGTGGAGATTACGAGGAAGTAAAGCTCAAAAAGCCGGGAAGTCTTATCGAATATACGGGTGAGCTTGATTGGGTAGGATACGGAGACCCCTACTTTTTGATGGCCATCGTCCCCCCTGCCGATGAAGCCTGGAGGGTCACTTTTCGGCGCCTGAACAAAACCGCCGACGAGGTCATCCTGTGGAGCCCCACCTTTACCTTGCCACCCCAGGGAGAGGACGAAATAGAGCTCAAGCTTTACTTTGGCCCCAAGAGCCTCCAGGTTCTGAAAAAGGTGGGCTATAACCTGGCAAACGCCGTCAATTTTGGTTTCTTCGATCCCATAGCCAAGCCCCTTCTCTACGCCCTGCAATTCTTTTACCGCTATACCGGGAACTACGGCGTTGCTATCATCCTGCTCACCGCTGTCATAAGAATCCTCTTCTGGCCCCTCAATCACCTGAGCTACAAGAGCATGCGAAAGATGCAGGAGCTGCAACCCATCATCATGAAACTCAAGGAGAAATACGGAGACGACAAGGCCCGGCTCAATCAAGAACTCATGCAGCTCTACAAGACTTACAAGATCAACCCTTTTATGGGCTGTCTGCCCATGGTGATTCAGATCCCGGTCTTCTTTGCCCTCTACAAGGTGCTGCTGATGGCCATCGAGTTACGCCACGCTCCCTTCTTCGGCTGGATAAAAGACCTCTCCGCCCCGGACAGGCTCTACATCGGTTTTGATATCCCCTATCTCGGCGGGATCCCCGTGCTGACAATACTTATGGGAATTTCCATGTATTTCCAGCAGAAGCTGAGCCCCACGTCAATGGACCCCACCCAAGAAAAAATGATGCTCATGATGCCAATAATTTTCACGATCCTCTTTATAAATTTTCCTTCCGGTTTAGTCTTATACTGGCTGACCAACAATCTTCTTTCTATCTTTCAGCAACTCTTAACCAATAAAATGTTGGCGAGGAGCAGATAATGAAGGTCGAAGAATTCGAAGGCAAAAACGTAGATCAAGCTATCGAAGAGGCTTGTCGTCACTTCAACGTTTCACCGGAAGATCTCGAAATAGAAATCATCACTCACGGTTCTACAGGTCTTTTTCGCATCGGTGCCAAGAAGGCCCGTATCAGGGCCAGCGTCAAACCCGAAGTGCTGTTACGCGACAGAAAAGAAGAGGCAGAAAGGGTACTCCGCAGTTTTTTGGAGGCGGCGGGGCTTGAAATAGAGTTCCAGGGTGAAATAAAAGACGGAAAGATCCAGTTCGAACTCAAAGGGCCAGACAGAGAGTATCTCTTGATCCGCGGTGGAGCCCCCTTGAATGCCCTCCAATACCTGATCAACAAAGTGGTGGCCCGCAGGCAAGGAGTCGGAGCAAAGATCGTTTTCGACATCGAAGGGTTCCGGGCCGCGCGGGAACAAAAGCTGAGAAACATGGCCAAGAAAGCGGCCCAGGAAGCCAAGAAAACCCGGAAGCCCGTAGAATTGCCCCCGATGCCATCATCTGAAAGGCGTCTAGTCCATCTCACACTTCGCAATTTTTCCGATATCGAAACCCGGAGCAAAGGGCAGGGAGAAAATCGCCGCGTAGTAGTCTATCCCCGGAGAAGGCGCCATCATAGGCGATGAAACCTGCTGATCTGGAATATGCCGAAGCCACCATTGCCGCCATCGCAACTCCGGTTGGCCCCGGAGCAATAGGGGTCATCAAAGTTTCCGGGCAGCTCTCGGAAAGGATCCTGAAACGCCTCTTCGAACCCAAACGCCCCGTCGAGGAATTCCAGAGCCACCGGCTCTACTACGGCTTCATCAAAGATCCGGAAAGCGGAGAGCTCGTGGACGAGGTCCTGGTCACCCTTATGCGCAAGCCCCATTCTTACACCCGCGAAGACGTGCTTGAAATCTACGGCCACAGCGGATACCTCGTTTTGACCAAAATCCTGGAGCTCGTTCTAAGGGAAGGGGCAAGGCTTGCGGAGCCCGGAGAGTTCACCAGACGCGCCTTCTTGAACGGAAGGATCGATCTCTCGCAGGCCGAGGCCCTGCTCGATCTCATAAACGCTCGCTCCGAAGAAGGCTTGCGCCTGGCTCTCAACCAGCTAAAAGGCGTCTTGGCGGAAAAGATTGCCCCCCTCAGAGAGACTCTCCTTTCGGCCCTCGCCGTGGTAGAGGTGGCGGTGGATTTTCCAGACGAAGATGTCGAGTTGCTTTCCCATTATCAACTGGCAGAACAATTGGAGAGGGATGTCTTGTCACCCCTTGAGGCACTCCTTGCCAGCTACCAGAGCGGCCGCCTCTATCGGGAAGGCATTGCCGTCGTAATTGCCGGACGACCAAACGTCGGCAAATCGAGCCTCCTGAATGCCCTCCTCCTGGAAGAAAGGGCCATCGTGACCCCGATACCCGGGACCACGAGGGATGTCATCGAGGAGTTTGCCAATATTCGCGGGCTTCCCGTGCGGCTCATTGATACCGCGGGGCTCCGGGAGACGGAAGATCTGGTAGAAGAAATAGGGGTGAGGCGGGCACGAGAAAAGATTGCCGAGGCAGACGTGGTGATCCTGCTGGTAGATGGAAGCCAGGAGCCGCAGGAGGAAGACTTTCGCCTCTATCAGGAAATAAAAGACCGCCCCCATCTCATCGTGGTGAACAAAATAGACATCGCCTCCGAAGAGACCCTGAACCTCTGGAAGGAGGCCTTTGCCGGAGAGAAGATCATTTTCATCTCTGCCAAAGAAAGAGAGGGGCTTGAGGCCCTGGCGGAAAGTATCTTTTACCTCGTGACCGGAAGCCGACGCGAGGAAGCCCCCCAGGTGGCCCCCAACCTGCGGCAGAAGATGGCCCTTGAGAAGGCCAAGGAAGCTGTGGAACGCGCCATTGCCAATCTCAAACAGCCCACCGTTTACCCGGAGCTGGTGGCCGTAGATTTGAGAGACGCCCTTTCAAGCCTTGGCGAAATAACCGGTGAAGCCACCACCGAAGACCTCCTGGACCGCATTTTCAGCAATTTCTGCCTGGGAAAATGAACCAGATCTTTTGCTTTTTACCCCAAGGAGAGGTAACTTTTCTCCATGCCCCGGGTTTGTGTGGCCACCATTGCCGGTTCGGATCCCAGTGGAGGAGCAGGGCTCCAGACAGATCTACGTGTCTTTACCCTCCTCGGGGCTTATGGTCAGGCGGTGGTTACCGCTCTGACCGTCCAGAATTCTTTGGGAGTCAAAAGCTGGACCCCTGTGACGGCCGATGAGGTCAGAGCCCAGCTTGAGGCCATTTTTGAAGACTTTCCCCCGGTGGCCGTAAAGACCGGCATGCTGGGGACGAAAGCCAATCTCACCGCGATCACCGAAATTCTAGAAAGAGAAAAACCGCTCCTGGTGGTGGATCCGGTGCTCCTGGCCAAAAGAGGAGAAAGCCTCTTCGAAAAGGGTGCCCGCCAGGCCTTTGAGAGGCTCTTTTCTCTGGCCACGGTGATCACACCCAACCTTCCCGAGGCTGAAGCCCTGCTTGGCGAAAGGATTACCGACCCGGAAAAGGCCCTTTTGAAGCTCAAGGCCCTCGGCCCCAAAAACATCATCCTGAAAGGCGGACACCTCGAAGGTGAAGAAGCCGTTGATCTCATCTTTGATGGCCGCGAGGTAACGGCCATCTCCGCCCCCAAGATCAAGGGGAATATCGGGCACGGAACGGGTTGCACCTTCTCCGCCGCCCTGACCGTGGGGCTCGCGCAGGGCTTGAGCCTCCCTGAAGCCGCGCGGCTCGCCAAAAACTTCGTCACCCTGGGGCTTAAAGCGGCTTCCATTTCTCCTTTGGGCCAGGGGATTTCCCCACTCGATCATCTCATCCATTTGGATCGACTCAAAGCTCGTTACGAGGTCTTAAAGGCCCTGGAAGAGGCCGCCCAGTTTTTCTGCAACTTTCCGGTGCGCGACCTCATCCCGGAAGTGCAATCGAATCTGGGCTATGCCATACCCCTGGCACAAAATCAACAGGAGGTGGCCGCCTTCCCCGGAAGGATCGTGGCCTGCGGAGAAGGGGCCCATCCCGTGGGTTGTCCCAGGTTCGGGGCCTCGCGTCACATCGCCAACGTCATCCTGGCGGCCCAAAAATTCGACCCGGAAATGCGAGCGGCGATGAATATCCGGTTTCACGAAAAGTTTTTAAAAAAGGCCCGGCAGCTCGGTTACCAGGTGGCAGAATTCTCTCGCCAGGAAGAGCCGCCGGAAATCAAAGCCCGCGAAGGCTCGACCCTCTCCTGGGGAGTATCCCAGGTGTGCGAGCGTCTGGGCTCCGTGCCGGACTTCATCGCCGATCGTGGCGACGTGGGCAAAGAACCCATGATCCGCATCCTGGGAAGGGACCCCCTGGAGGTGGTCCAGAAAGCCCTAAAACTCCTGTCAGGAGGAAACGCATGAGCATCACCAAAGAAGAAGTCATCCACGTAGCCCATCTGGCGCGTTTGGAATTCAGCGAAGAGGAGCTCGAACGCTTTGCAGAACAGCTGGCAGACATCCTCTCCTACGTCGAAAAACTCGGAGAGCTTGACACCTCAAACGTTGAACCCACTTACCACGCTCTCAAACTCACCAATGTCTTTCGGGAAGACGAGGTCAAAGAATCACTTCCCACAGAAGAGGCCCTGGCAAACGCCCCGGAACGGGAAAACGGCTTTTTCGTCGTCCCCAAAGTCATCAAGTAGGAGGACCTTATGGAGTGGCACAAACTTCCCCTTGCGGCACAGTTGGAGAAGCTAAGGGCAGGTGAGGTCGAAAGTCTCGCGCTCACCAGAGCCCTTCTTGAGCGGATCAAAGAAAAGGATTCCCGAATAAAGGCCTTCCTCAAGGTAACCGAAGAGGAGGCCCTGGCGGCGGCGGAAGAGGCTGACCGCAAGCGCAGAGCCGGAGAAGAGCGCCCGCTTCTCGGGCTCCCTCTGGCGATCAAAGACAACATCTGCACCAGAGGGATCACCACCACCTGCGCGTCCAAGATTCTTGCCAACTTTGTGCCCCCCTTTGACGCCACGGTGGTGGAAAGGCTTAAAGAGGCCGGAGCCGTGATCCTCGGGAAGACCAATCTCGACGAATTTGCCATGGGCTCCTCCACGGAAAACTCCGCCTTCTTCCCCACCAAGAACCCCTGGGATCCTTCCCGTGTCCCCGGGGGGTCATCAGGAGGCTCAGCCGCGGCGGTGGCGGCAGGCTTTTGCTCCGGAGCCCTGGGCTCTGATACCGGCGGGTCCATAAGGCAGCCAGCTTCCTTCTGCGGAGTGGTGGGGCTCAAGCCAACTTACGGCAGGGTCTCACGTTATGGCCTCGTGGCCTTTGCCTCTTCTCTCGATCAGATCGGTCCCCTCACCCGCACCGTAAAGGATGCCGCTCTCCTCCTGCAATACATCGCCGGACACGATCCCAAAGATTCCACCTCCGCTCCGGAAGAAGTCCCCGATTACCTGGCCGCCCTGAAGACGGACCTCAAAGGAAAGAAGATCGGGGTTCCGAAAGAATACTTCGGTGAGGGGCTTGACGAGGAGGTGCGCCAGAAGGTGGAAGATGCCCTCCGGATCTTTCGGGAAGAGCTGGGGCTCGAAACAAAAGAGATCTCCCTTCCGCACACCCCTTACGCCGTGGCTACCTACTATATCATCGCTCCAGCGGAAGCGAGCTCCAACCTGGCGCGGTATGACGGTGTCAAATATGGCCTGCGGGTGGAGGCCGATGATCTCATCGAAATGTATAAAAAGACTCGCTCCCAAGGGTTTGGCCCGGAAGTCAAGAGACGCATCATGATTGGAACCTACGCCCTTTCCGCCGGCTATTACGACGCCTACTACAAAAAGGCCTCCCAGGTGAGAACCTTGATCGCCCGGGATTTTGAGGAGGCCTTCAGAGAGGTGGATTTCATCATCGGCCCGGTAGCCCCCACCCCGGCCTTCAAATTGGAAGAACGCGTGGATGACCCGCTCAAGATGTATCTTTCCGACATCTACACCATTTCGGTGAACCTGGCGGGTATTGTGGGGCTTTCCCTGCCCTGCGGCTTCTCAAAGGAGGGGCTTCCTGTTGGGCTCCAGATCATGGGGCCTCACTTCAGCGAGCCCCAGACGCTGGCCCTGGGGCACCAATTCGAGGAAATCCTCAAACTTTACGAAAAGTATCCAGAGATATGAGACAAAGGATACCGGTCTCTTTAGCGCGCCCCGGAATGATCGTCGCCGCCGAAGTTCGCGACGAAATGGGGCGCACTCTGTGCGGCCCCGGCACGGAACTCAACAGCGAGCTCCTGGAAAAGTTTACCAAGCTGGGAGTGAAATTTGTTACCGTCGAGGGTCACCCCGTAGACTTTCCCTGGGAAAGACCTCTTGAGAAAGACCTCCTTCTTTTAGAGGCGCGTTTTGCCAAAGTAGCAAACGATCCACAGCTTCTCATGCTGAAAGAGATTATTCGAAATTACTGGCTTGAAACCCGGCAGGATAATGAATGATACCAAGAGAAAGATCAAAAAGAGGCTACGGAGTTTACAATCTCTCCCCACCCTGCCCCCCATTGTGGGGAAGCTGACCAAACTCATCGGAGACGAAAACGCCACCGCCAACCAGGTAGCCGCCCTCATCGAAAAAGACCAGGTCCTGACCAGCAAGGTCCTGAAAATGGTCAACTCGGCCTTTTACGGTTTCCCGAGACGGATCTCCACCGTTTCGAATGCCATCGTCTTGCTTGGTTTCAATGTGATCCGCACCCTCATCATCACCGCCTCCATCTTTGAGACCATGCAGAGCAACGACTTGAGCCTCTGGGAACACTCGTTGGGAGTAGCCGCGGCCTCGGACATTTTGGCCCGCAAGCTTGAACTCCAGAACCCCGAAGAAGTGACCACGGCGGGGCTCCTTCACGATCTGGGAAAGGTGGTCATCCGAACGGAGTTTCCCGACCTTTACCGCAAGGTCATAGACCTCGTGAGGCAAAAGAAGATCTACTTTCTGGAAGCTGAAAAGGAGATTCTGGGGATCGACCATGGAGAAATAGGCCGGCTCCTGGCCAACCAGTGGAATCTTCCAGAACGCCTTCTCGAACCCATTGCCTATCATCATGAAGTACATAAGGCGCGCAAATTCAAAAAAGAAACAGCTATCGTACATTTTGCCGATATTATGACCAGGGCCGAAGGTTACGGTTCAGGAGGAGATCCGTGGGTGCCTCCACTTCACGAAAAGGCCTGGAAACTCCTGAAACTTACCGAAGAAGATCTGAAAGAAATGATACCCATTTTCGAAGACCGGCTCCTCGAATTGCGCTTCTTCACCTTGGAAATGCAAGATGAAAACTACGGAAAAAATTCTCATTCTAGTTGAAAAAGATCTTGAAACGCGCTGGGTCCCCACCCTCGAAAAAAGTCCCTATCTCATTACATTCAAAAACGATCCTCGCCGGGCCACAGAAGAGATCTTGAATTCGCCCCCAGAACTCCTGGTTCTTCAGGAAAGCTTGGATGCAATCCTTATCGCAGATCTCACCAAGGCCCTGAAGAACAATCTCAATCTCTCATTTTTGCCTATCCTGTGGGTGCTCAAAAAAGAGAATGTAAAGAAAGACTGGTTTGAAATTCCGGCAGACGACTTTCTCTTTGAAGAAGCAGATGGAGAAGAAATCCTCTCCCGCATTCAGCTGGCCTTCGCCCGGGCCCACCGTTCGGCAGACAACAACCCTCTCACCGGTCTTCCGGGCAACACCACCATCTTGAGGGCCATCCAGGAGAAAATTAACTCAGAAGAAGAGGTGGCCATCGCTTATGTAGACCTGGATCACTTCAAACCCTTCAACGACCGCTACGGTTTTGCGCGGGGGGATGAAATCTTGCGCATGGTGGCGCGGGTACTTTCCAACGTGGTCCTTGGCCGTTACGGAGCCCAGGGATTCGTAGGACACATTGGCGGAGATGACTTTGTCTTTATCTGCCCGTTCGAAGATGTAAAAGAGGTGTGCGAGGAAATATTGCAAGATTTTGCCAATCTTCTGCCAAATTTTGTGGACCCTGAAGATTGGAGCCGAGGCTATTTCGAAGAGGAAGACCGCCAGGGAAGAAAGCAGCGCTTCCCCTTCCCTTCCCTCTCCATTGCGGTGGTACCGCTACTTCCTGGGCGTTTCAAACATTACGGAGAAGTCTCAGCGGTAGCGGCGCAGGTCAAAAAAATGGCCAAAAAGATAGAGGGGAATTCCTATTTCATAGATCGCCGCCGGCAACCTTATGAGACAAAAAAGCGGTAGAGATTGTACTCTTCGGGGAAGGCCCCATAGATTTGAAAGTAGCGTTCTTTGGCTTTTTTCAAATCCAGATGTTCCAGGATCACCGAAAGCCCGGGTAGAAAGGGATGTTCGCGACGCGGGCCTTTGCGCTCAAAAAGGAGGACTTTTTCGTAAAAATCGGCGTGCTTGGGATTGATACACACCAGCAAATCCGTAATTTTTCGCGAACTAGCATAATGATAGAGGGCCTTAAAGAGATGAAAGATGGTGTTTCGTGCCCGCAAACTGGCTTGCGTGGCGAGAAAGGTTATCTCTGCCGGTCTTCGAAACCAGCCCCTGATTCGACGCACTTCTTTGCCGAAGGCCTTCTCGCAGGGAAGATCTCTTTCAACCAGGGCGGCACAGGAGGCCGGGCCCTCCAATCCCTTGAGATATGCCACAAAGAAGCGACAAGAAAGAAGTGGTGGCGACCAGGTCGGGGGAACGATCTCCAACTCTCTGTAGCGTTCCTTCACGAAGTTCAAAACGGCCCTTATCTCCAACGGATCGGTGGCAGTTACCACCCGTGTGTTTTTAAGGTTCTGGAGGCTTTCTGAAACTCCGGAGAGTTTAAGCCTCCGCAGGCGCCACCAATCTTCTGTACCCACTTGGAAGGCGGGAACCAAATCTTTCCCCCGGTGTTTTTATTACAAGAGCAGCTTGGATCATTGCGAGCGGAGTCGCGTCATAAAACGCTCCCCTAATACTTTTCGGAAAGAAAGGAAAAGTTGATCAGCGGATTATTTTTCCGATGCGGTGCCAGCGAATGCGGAAATGCTCTCTATCCCAGGAAAAATAGATGATAAAGGCCTTGCCTTTTACGTCCCGGATGGGCACGAATCCCCAAAAGCGGCTGTCATGGCTCTGATCTCGATTGTCTCCCATCACAAAGAGATGTCCGGGGGGAACTTTTACGGGGCCAAAATTGTCACGAGGGCTTATTTCGCGGGGAAGAATATTGGGATCGGTATGTTGGACGTAGGGCTCTTCTAAGGGCACACCGTTTATAAAGACTTTCTTGTTCCTGATTTCTACCACTTCTCCCGGCAAGCCTATCACCCTTTTTATAAAATCGAGCTTGCGGTTTTTGGGGAAGATAAAGACGATCACGTCCCGTCTTTGAGGCTCTTTTCCCTTTATCCAGAGGTCGCGTGTAATGGGATTCCTCACACCATAAATGAACTTGTTGACCAGGATGTGATCCCCGATGAGGAGAGTGGGAATCATGGAGCCGGAAGGGATCTTGAAAGCCTGCACAAAAAAGGTGCGAATGAAGAGGGCCAGAAGCAGGGCAAAGAGGATGGTCTTTGCCCAATCCAACAGTTTAGCAGCAAAAGTCTCTTCAGAAGCCAAAGATCACTCCTTAAAGCGAGATCGACGATGCTAGAGATATTCCCTTTTGGGAGAAAAGACAAGGGGTGAGTAGAGGATTAAATGCGTAAAATGGCCAGAAAAGCCTCCTGGGGGATCTCTATCTGTCCGAGGTTTTTCATTCGTTTTTTACCCTCTTTTTGTTTCTCCAAAAGCTTGCGTTTTCTGGTAACGTCGCCCCCATAACACTTGGCCAGAACATCTTTGCGTAGAGGGGGAATTCTTTCGCGAGCAATTATTTTGGAGCCGATGGCTGCCTGGATGACCACCTCGAACAGCTGCCGGGGGATGACTTCTCTCAATTTGGAGACCAGTTCTCGACCTCGATAGTAAGCCTTGTCTCGATGCACGATCAAAGACAATGCGTCTACCGGCTGTTTATTGATATAGATGTCAAGCTTCACGAGATCCGAAGGGCGATAGTCCAAAAACTGGTAGTCCATGGAAGCGTAGCCACGGGAATAGGACTTCAGTTTGTCGAAAAAGTCCAGTACCACTTCACTAAAAGGCAAATCGTAAATCAGCTGTACCCTTTGAGGCGTAAGGTAACGCAAATCTTTCTGGATTCCTCTTTTTTCTTCACAAAGACGCATGATGGCGCCCACATATTCTTTGGGAGTGTAAATTTCGGCGCGGATGTAAGGCTCCAGAACCCGGGCTATTTTTTCTCTCGCCGGCCAGTGAGCAGGATTTTCGACCTCCAGCACACGGCCATCTACCATTTCCACCCGATAACGTACCGAAGGCGCCGTGCTGATAAGCTGCAACCCAAACTCCCGCTCCAGACGTTCCTGGACAATCTCCATATGAAGAAGCCCCTGGAAACCACAGCGGAAGCCGAACCCAAGAGCGGCGGAGTTTTCCGGCTCGTAGGAGAAGGCGGGATCGTTGAGCCAAAGCTTTTCCACCGCTTCGCGTAATTCATCGTATTGCTCGCTATTGACCGGAAAGAGGCCACAAAAGACCATGGGTTTGACTTCCCGAAATCCGGGAAGCGGTTCCCTGGCAGGGCGATCCGCTTCGGTAACGGTGTCTCCGATCTTGGTGTCACGGACTTCTTTGATTCCAGCAGCAAAGAAGCCCACTTCCCCCGCTACAAGCATATCCACACTGGTGGGATTCGGAGAGAAGACGCCCACCTTTGTTACCTCAAATTCTTTCCCGTTGGACATGAGTTTTATCTTCTGTCCGGGATATAGCTTTCCGTCCACCATGCGGATAAGAACCACCACCCCGAGGTAGGGGTCGTACCAAGAATCAAAGATGAGGGCCTTGAGGGGACCCTCACGGTCTCCCTTGGGGGGCGGAATCTTATTGACGATGGCCTCGAGTATCTCTTCGGTTCCGATACCTTTTTTGGCGCTTGCCAGAATGGCCTCTGAAGCGTCGAGCCCAATGATGTCTTCGATTTCCTTTTTTACTCTCTCAGGATCCGCCTGGGGCAGATCTATCTTGTTGAGAACGGGTATGATCTCAAGATTGTTCTCCAAGGCCAGATACACGTTGGCCAGAGTCTGGGCTTCAACCCCCTGGGAAGCATCGACCACCAGCAGGGCCCCTTCACAGGCGGCCAGACTCCGGGAAACTTCGTAAGAGAAATCAACATGCCCCGGAGTATCTATCAGATTCAGCTGATACAGTTCACCATCTTTGGCACGGTAATGAAGCCTTACCGCCTGGGCCTTGATGGTAATTCCCCTTTCCCTCTCTAGATCCAGGCGGTCGAGAAATTGTTCCCGCATTTCCCGCTCGGAAACCATACCGGTTTTCTCGAGCAGACGGTCCGCCAACGTGGATTTTCCGTGATCCACATGAGCAATGATGCTGAAATTTCGAATTCTTTCCTGCGGGAACAATTTCATGGCAATTTAAATTTAA
>JAADDY010000039.1 GCA_013153725.1 Thermodesulfobacteriota bacterium | reverse complement strand
AGCACTCTGTTTGGTGCTAGTAACAGCAAGCTTTCCGTCGTATCAATCTATTTTTCTTTCAGCCGGATCTTAACAGCGTTGGCGTGGGCGGTAAGGCCCTCGAGCTCTGCCAGGCGGATCACCGCCGGGGCCTCTTCGGCAAGGGCCTCTGGTGAGTAGGCCACCAGGCTGATCTTCTTCTGGAAGACGTGGACCCCGAGCGCCTGGGCGTAACGCGCACAACCCATGGTGGGAAGCACATGGTTTGCTCCGGCAATGTAGTCCCCCACCGCCTCCGGTGTGTGTGCCCCCAGAAAGACGGCCCCCGCGTGTTTGACGGCCGGAAGAAGGGCGTAAGGGTCCTCAACGCAGAGCTCCAGGTGTTCAGGGGCGATTTCGTTGGCCAGAGAGACGGCCTCTTTCAAGTCTTCCACCAGAACGATGCCCCCCTGGTTCTTGAGGGCCTCTTCGGCAATCTGGCGGCGGGGGAGCTTCTTGAGCTGCTTTTCCACCTCTTTGACCACCTTTTTGGCCAGCTTGGGGGCGCTGGTGAGGAGAACCGCGGTGGCCAGCGGGTCGTGCTCGGCCTGGGAGAGGAGATCTGCCGCCAGCCAGGAAGGCCTGGCCGATTCGTCGGCAATGATGAGGATCTCGCTCGGCCCGGCGATCATGTCGATCCCCACGGCCCCGGCCAGGAGCTTTTTGGCGATGGTGACGTAGATGTTCCCCGGGCCGCAGATGACATCCACCCGCGGGATGGTTTCCGTCCCAAAGGCAAGCGCCGCCACCGCCCAGGCACTGCCGACCCGGTATATTTCATCCACACCGGCCTCGCGGGCCGCCACCAGAAGGGCAGGGTGGAGGCGGCCTTCTGCGTTGGGCGGGGAGACCATCACGAGCCTTGAAACTCCCGCCACCTTGGCGGGCACGGCCCCCATGATCACCGTGGAGACAAGGGGAGTCTCGCCACCTTTGCCTCCGGGGACGTAAAGCCCGGCGGAATCAACTGGTCTTACCATCTGCCCCAGGAAGGCCCCGTTTTCGCGGGTCTCAAACCAGGAACGTTCTTTCTGTTTCTCGTGGAAGGATCTTACGTTGGCAATGGCAAGCCTTATGGCCTGCAGGACTTCGCGGTCAACGGCTTCGTAGGCCCGTTCGATCTCTTCGGGCGAAACTTTGAGGTCCTCGGGCCTGAAGTTGGGACAATCGAACATGCGGGTGAACTTGACGAGGGTCTTGTCGCCCCCGAGACGCACCTCAATGATGATCTGGCGGACCTTTTCCTCCAGTTCTTCGGGATACGAAAATCTTTCTCTCAAACGTTTGAGAAAGGCCTGGCCGTCTTTTTCGTCTTTTTGGAATATGCGCAGCATTCTACCTCCCCATTACCTGGAAGATTACGCGCCGGTGCCGAGGCCGGTTGTCGAAATCCAGGAGGACGATCTGTTGCCAGGTGCCCAGGAGGAGCTCGCCTCCCACCACCGGCACCGTAAGACTGGGCTTCATGAGGGCCGCCCTCACGTGGGAGAAACCGTTTCCATCTCCCCAGGCCTGGTCGTGTTCGTAGGGAATGTCTTCGGGGGCAATCTGGGCCAGGGCACGGCAGAGGTCGCTGAGCACCCCGGGCTCGTACTCGATGGTGGTCACCCCGGCGGTGGAGCCGGGCACGTGCACCAGGAGCTGGCCTTCCAAAAGGCCGCTTTCCCTTACGAAACGCCGGGCCTCCGGCGTAAGATCATGGATGTCGCAAAAACCCTTGGTATCGAGAAATAGCTCGGCGGTCTCAATTATCATGAAAGCCCCTCGCTTTGGAGGATTTTTTGCCAGGTCCTCTGGGCTTCTTCGTAAAAGTCCGCGCCGTAAAGATCGTTGATGACCACGGCGGGAAAATCTTCCACCTCGAACTCGAAGAGGGCCTCGGGGCCGAGCTCCGGAAAGGCGAGCACCCGGGCCTCTTTGATGCAGCGGGAAAGATAGGCCCCGGCCCCGCCAAAGGTGGCAAGGTAAAGGGCGTTGAACCGCCGATGGGCCTCCCGCACCTCCGGGGAGCGTTTGCCCTTGCCCATGGTGGCTGCCACGCCTTGCGCCAGAAGGGCAGGGGTGTAAGCATCCATGCGGTAGGAGGTGGTGGGCCCTGCCGCCCCCACGGGCCGGCCCGGAGGTGCCGGGCTCGGACCCACGTAATAGACGAGTTGACCTTCCAGAGAAACGGGCAGGGGGGCTTCCTCTTCGAGCAGTTTTAAGAGCAGACGGTGCGTTTGATCCCTTGCCGCGAGAATCTTTCCTCTTATGGTAATAAAGTCACCGGCACGAAGTTTTTTGAAGATTTCCCTCTCGGAGACGGGAAAGGTGAGCGAAACTTTCATGGTGGCGCTATTATAGCGAGCTTTGCCGGAAAAAGGCAACGCAGAAACGGAGGCACAGATGGAAAAGAAACAAAAGAAACCATATCGCATCGCAATCGTGGGGCGACCAAACGTGGGAAAATCGACCCTCTTCAACACCCTTACCCGCACGCGAAAGGCCCTGGTGGAAAAGGCCCCCGGGGTTACGCGAGACCGGGTCTACGAGGTGGCTGATATCGAGGGCCGCAAGGTCACCCTGATAGACACGGGGGGCCTGGTCCCGGGAGACGAAGACGTCTTTGCCCGGGAGATCTTCAAACAGGCCGAACAGGCCCTTCAGGAGGCGGATCTCATCCTCTTCGTGGTGGACGGAAAAAGCGGTGTCACGGCGGTAGACGAGGAACTCGCCGCCTATCTTCACAAGCTCGAAAAACCCGTCATCGTGGTGGTCAACAAGCTCGACGGGCCGCGCTACGACCACGTCCTGCCGGATTTTTACGCCCTGGGGTTCGACAAGGTGGTGGGCATCTCCGCCAAGCACCAGCGCAATCTCGACGATCTCAAGGCCCTCATCGCGGAATATCTCCCGGAGGAGACCGAAGAGGAGGAAATACCAGAGGAAGATATCGTAAAACTTGCCATCCTGGGGCGGCCAAACGTCGGCAAGAGTTCCCTGGTGAACCGCCTCCTCGGGGAGGAGCGGATGATCGTCTCGGAGATCCCCGGCACCACCCGGGATTCCGTGGATACTCTTCTCGAGCTTCCCGACGGGCGCAAATACCTCCTCATCGACACCGCTGGTATCAGAAGGCGGCCACGCATCAAAGAGCGGGCCGAAAAGTTCAGCGTGGACAAGTCCTTTGAGGCCCTCCGGCGGGCAGATATCGCCCTCATGGTACTTACCGCCGAAGAAGGTATCACGGATCAGGACCAGAAGATCCTCTCTCAGATAGACAAGCACCACAAAGGCTGTCTCATCCTGGTGAACAAATGGGACCTTCTGGACGGAAAACGGGAGGAAGGAAACATCCTTCTGGAACAGATCCGTTACGGGGCGCGTTTCGTGCCCTGGGCTCCGATCCTCACGATCTCCGCCAAGACGGGCCGACGGGTGAAGGAGATCCTGCCCCTGGTGGACGAAATCTACCGTCAGTATTCCACCCGTGTCCCCACCTGGGTGGTCAACAAGGCTCTCGAGGAGATCACGCGGGACCACAGCATCTATACCAGCGCCGGAAAGCGCCTCAAGTTCTATTACGGCACCCAGGTGGACGTACGCCCGCCGACCTTCGTCATCTTCAGCAATTACCCCGACGAGATCCCCAAGAGCTTTGAGCGCTATCTGCGGAATCGTCTGCGGGAAATGCTGGGTTTTGACAAGTCCCCCGTAAAGATCATCTTTCGGGAGCGGGAAAGAAAAAAATAGGATCAGATCCCTTTTCGCTGGCGGAAGGGAGGGATCTTCGGATCCACACTTGATGTCTGATAATGAACATTATGTAAAATAAAATGGCGGAAAAGTATGGGGCGCGGAAGCGCCCCCAAAGCCTTTAGCCGCTTACCTTCTCGTAGGGCCAGGCCGCAAGGCCGCCTTCGAGATAAGCCACGTTCTTGAAACCAAGCCCTGCCAGGATGCGCACCGCCTCAAAGCCGCGCAGGGAGATCTTGCAGAAGCAAATGATTTCCTTGTCTCGCGGGAGTTTTTGCGGGGCCTCTTCTCGAAGCTTGCCAAGCGGGATGTAGACCACGTTCTCGTAAGGTAGCCGGACCTCTTCTATTTCTTTCGGGGTGCGCACGTCAAGGAGCACGAAGTCCTCGCCAGCCTCGAGTTTGGCCTTCACCTCTTTGGCCTTGTAACTCCTTGCCAGACGATAGAGCTTGTTCTGGCTGGCCCAGGCTGCGGTGGTCAAGATGTCGATGGCCGGAGAAAACGGCGGCGCGTAAGCCAGTTCGACGTCGGCGAGCTCTTCGATGGTGCCACCGGCCTTGATGACCGCGGCGACGGTGTTTATCCGCGGCAAGACCTCGCCCGGGCCGACGATCTGGGCCCCCAGCACCCGGCCGGTTCCCTCGTCGTAGACCAGCTTGAAGATAAGAGGTTTGTTGCCGGGCATGTAATGGGGCC
>JAADDY010000099.1 GCA_013153725.1 Thermodesulfobacteriota bacterium | reverse complement strand
GTTTTGTTTATTCCGAGGTGGCCACCTCGTTTTCTATTCACCATACCTTGCAAGGGGTATGCCAAACTTGAAACCCCTGTTTCTCGCTAAAAATGGTATCGGTGTGAGGAATTAAAGGCTTTAAGATTGACAATTTTTGTCAGTTCATGGTCATATTTTGGCAGCACCAAAGAAACAGGCCCTATCGCCCCCCTTCTTTCATATCCAGGGCATGGGCCTCCAAACATCGAAAAAAATTTTTGAATAGTTTTAAAAACCGATAAAACGCAAGGACGGTTTCTTTGTTCTTGTACTTCCAAAAGATTAGCTCCTGGGTTTTTACGCATACCGACAAAAAATTTATCCAAACGGCAATGAATTTATGGCAAAATAGGAAAAAGAGAGCTCCTTTCCTCCGAAAAAGCTTGAGGAAAGATTTTTAAAAGGAGAACCAAAATGAAAGTGGCCCTGTCTGGTTTAATTCTAAGCATCATTTTATGTGGCCAGGTATTTGCGGCCCAGCCCACCGAAAAGATCACCAATGAGATGATCTATCTCAAGCTCCTGGAGATAGAAAAGAGACAGGCAGTGCTGGAAATCCAGTTCCGGGAGTTCAAAACATCCGTAGACAAGCGCTTCCAACAGGTGGACAAACGCTTCGAGGAACTTCGGGAGGACATGAACAAACGCTTCGAGCAGGTGGACAAGCGCTTCGAGGAACTTCGAGAAGACATGAACAAACGCTTCGATCAGCTCTACACTTTCCTCTGGATCGTCACGGGCATTTTCTCCGCCCTCGTAGCAGTGGTGATCGGTTTCGCCCTATGGGATAGCGAACCACCATCCGCAGGGCACGCGAAGAGGCTGTGGAAGAAGTGGAAAAACTATACGGCGTAAGCCGCCTCAACGAACTACTAAAGGCATTGAGAGAGCTGGCAAAGGAGGACCGCCGTCTAGCAGAAGTGCTGAGAAACTCCGGTTTGCTTTAAAACGGAGCATACTTTACACGATCTCTCACAGTATCAAATAACCCTGAGATTGAGCGTAAATTTTTACTGTTCAGAGAGCCCCAGAGATTTCCCTATCCGGTGCCAGAGGCGGCCGAACTCTTCGAGGTCGCCTTTCCGCAAAGCCTCCTGGGCCTTGCGATAGAGCTCCCTGAGAGGCTCCAAGCCGGGAAGGGAGGCCTTCTCAGGGGTGGGTTTGGAGACCTGGGGCTTTTTCTCCCTGGTTTTGGGGCCGAAGATGGCCTCCAGGGCCTCTTCCAGAGTCCGCCCCATGCGGATCTCGTTCTCGTAAGCCACGATGACCCTTTTGAGTTCGGGGATCTGGCCGGATTCGGCCTTGAGATAGAGGGGCTGCACGTAAAGAAGGTTCCCCTCGATGGGGATGATGAGAAGGGTCCCCAGGATAACCCGGCTTCCGCGCTGATCCCAGAGGGAGAGCTGGCGCGAGATCTCAGGGTCCTGGTTGATACGGCTCTCGATTTGCTGCGGCCCGTAGACGAGCTTCTGCTTCGGGAAACGATAGACGAGCATCTCACCATAATGTTCGGGATCACAGCGCACGCACATCCAGGCGGCCAGGTTGTGTTTGCGCGCGGGGTTGAAAGGGATCATCAGGATGAACTCCGCCTTCTTCTCTCCGGGGAGCTTCATGATGGTGTGATATGGTTTCATGTAGCGGCGATCACTCTTGAGGCTGCGAGGGATCTCCCAGAGGTCTTCCTGGTTGTAGAAGACCCGCGGGTCGCGCATGTGGTAGGCCCCAAAGAGTTTGGCCTGCAGGAAAAAGAGCCGGTGAGGATAGCGAATGTGTTTCCGGATGTCTTCTCGCAACTCCTCAAGCGGCTGGAACATTCCGGGGAAGATCTTCTGGTAGGTCTTGATGATGGGGTCATGAGGGTCTTTGAGATAGAAGGAGATCTCCCCGTGATAGGCGTCCACCACCGCCAGGACGGAATTGCGGATGTAGTTCCCGAGCCCTTTCACACGCCGCGAGTAGGGATAGCGATCGGAAATGGTATAGGCGTCCACCAGCCAGAAGAGCCGCCCCTCGGCACTGATGACGAGATAGGGATCCGTATCGAAGTGCAGGAAGGGCGCGGCCTTGCGAACGCGCTCGGAAACACTCCGGTAATAGAGGATCTTGCTCTGGGAGGTAATGTCTCTCGAGAGAAAGATCTTGCTGGAACCGAAACGCAGACTGAAAAGGAGCCTCCGCCAGAGGCTTCCCACCCCTACCCCGGTCTTTCCGGCGTAAGTGGTGTAGACGTTCTCTTCCCCGGCCGGGTAGTCGAACTCCCGGACCCTAGTACGCACAATGACGTATTCGTTGGCAAGCTCCCCGAAATAGATCTCCGGGCGGGTAACTTCGATGTCGCACTCTGAAACCGGGGGAATGTCCTTGATGAGGAGCTTGGGAAGTCCCTCGGCGGTAACTTCGTTCACCACCCCCAGGGTGAGACCGTAGCCGTGGGTGTAGACCAGGTGCTCGTTGATCCAGGATCGGCTCGGGAGGTCTTCGTAAGAGAGCTCCCGGGCGGAAAGCATCACCTGCCGGAGCTCCCGGTTCAGGAGATAGCGATCGTTATCCACGGAGACAAACTTGTAATAGGTGCGGATCTCCTGGATCTGGCTGTAGGTTTCGAGAAGGGGCTCGTGATCCCAGAGGCGGATGTTCTTGATGGTATCTTCGTTGCGCTCCAGGACCTCCCAGGTGAGAGGGGGGCCAAACTTGAACTCCTGCTCGTTCACCTTGGAAAGCCCGAAGGCCGCCCTCGTGGCCTCTATCTCGTAAGCAAGGTATTTCTTCTCCTTCTCCAGTTCGTTGGGCTGCACGACATAACGGTGAACCACCCCGGGCAGGAACTTGAGCCCCACGAAATAAAGGATGGCGTAAAGCCCCACCAGACCGAAGAGGATCTCCTTGCGAGGGCGCATCACGAAGAGAGCCGAAAGCCCCGCCGCCACCACCGAGAGGGCGGCGAGCGCCGTAAGAGCCGGCAAGATCACCTTGGCCTCGGTAAAGCCGGCCCCGAAGACCACCCCGCTTTCATCGAAGAGGAGATCGGCCCGGTCGAGCCAGAGATCGAAGGCCAGCCGCAGAAAGAAGAGAACGAGCATCAGGGCCAGGTAACGCCTGAAGGGTTGTGTGAGAGAAAGCCGCCGACCCCTACTATGACTCTGGATGTGCCCCAGAGCCAGGAAGAGAAAGACTCCAAAGCCCGCGCAAAGCACCCAGAGCCCAAAGGCCCAGTTGGTAAGATAACGCAGGAAGGGGAGCCTGAAGACGTAGAAGCCGATATCAAGCGCCAGGAGCGGGTCCTTCTGGCCGAAGGGGGTGGCGTTCCAGAAAAGAAGGGCGTCCTCCCAGAAAGGGGCCGCCGCCAGGCCAGAAAGGACGCCAAGAACCAGAGAGAGGACCTTCAAGAGCAGGCGAAACTTGGCCCCCAACCAGTGCCTGAAGCGAGGATCCAGAAACTCCGAGAAAGCGCCGGTCCGGGCCGCGATCCGGTGCACCAGATAGCCGTTCAGATAAAAGAGCCCGCCCGAAAGCCCCCCGAAGAGCAGAAAGAGCCCCGCCTGGACCCAGAACTTGGTGAGAAAGACCCGCGTAAAACCAAGATCCTGGTACCAGAGAAAATCCGTGTAATAGGCCACGAAGGGGTTGCCCACCAGGACGAAGAGCCCCAGGAGGCCCAGAAACAGCCAGAGGAGACGGCTCAAAAGGCGCATTCCCTACTCCCGCGCCAGGTTGAGCAGAGTCCCTGCCAGGATGATCTCGCGGTCGCGCGCAGTGAGATCCACCCTCCCCCTGATGGTACCCTTGCCCACGATTTCGATCTCGATCTCCTCAGCGCCGCTCTCAAGGGCCTTTCTTATCCCAGGCAGGAAGAGCTCGTCTCCCTGGGAGATCTTTTCGTAATCCGCCGGGTCGGCAAAGGTCACGGGGAGGATGCCGAAGTTGATGAGATTGGCCTTGTGAATCCGGGCAAAGCTCTTGGCGAGCTTGAGCCTCACTCCCAGGTAACGGGGGGCGAGAGCAGCGTGTTCGCGTGAAGAACCCTGCCCGTAATTCTCTCCTCCCACCACGGCCACCCATTCGCCGGCCTCTTTGGTGGCCAGCGCCTTCTTGGCAAACTCCGGATCAATGGCAGAAAAGACGTATTCGCTGATGGCCGGAAGATTGCTCCGCAGGGGAAGGATCTTGGCCCCGGCAGGCATGATGTGATCGGTGGTGATGTTGTCTCCCACTTTCAGGAGCACCTTGCAGCGCAGGTCTTCCGGCAGAGGGTCAAACTGGGGAAGAGGCACGATGTTCGGCCCGCGGATGATCTCCACCTTCTGGGCCTGCTCTTCGGGAAGCGGGGGGAGAAGAAGGGCATCGTTCAGGATGAAATGCTCCGGAAGTTCGATTTCGGGATAAGCCCCGAGCTTGCGGGGGTCTGTGATCTCCCCGGTGAGCGCCGCTGCCACCGCCACCTCCGGGCTCACCAGGTAGACCTGGTCGTTCTT
>JAADDY010000026.1 GCA_013153725.1 Thermodesulfobacteriota bacterium | reverse complement strand
GCCCTGATGGAGATCATTCGCCACTATACGAGGGAGGCCGGGGTGCGGAACCTCGAGCGAGAGATCGGGGCCATCTGCCGCGCGGTGGCCAAGGAGTTTGCCGAAGGACGCACCGAGCCCGTGAAAGTGCGCCTGAAAGACGTGGAAAAATACCTCGGGCCGCCCAAATATTTCCCCGAAACCGCCGAAAGGGTAAAAGTCCCGGGGGTGGCCATTGGTCTGGCCTGGACCCCGGTGGGTGGGGAGATCCTCTTTGTGGAAGCCACCAAAATGAAGGGCACCGGCCGGCTCATCCTCACCGGAAAACTGGGAGACGTGATGCGGGAGTCCGCCGAGGCGGCCCTTTCTTACGTGCGCTCCCGGAGCAAGGATCTCGGAATCGACGAAGACATCTTCCAGAAGATCGACATTCACGTTCACGTACCATCCGGGGCGGTGCCGAAGGACGGGCCAAGTGCGGGCATCGCCATCCTTTCGGCCCTGGTGAGTCTCCTTACCGAGCGCACCGTACGTCCTGAAGTGGCTATGACAGGGGAGATCACCCTGCGGGGAGCGGTGCTCCCGGTGGGCGGGATCAAAGAGAAGGTTCTCGCCGCCAAAAGAGCGGGGCTCAAGGAGGTCATCCTCCCCAAGCTCAACCAGAAAGACCTCCTTGACGTGCCCAAAGAAGCCCGGGAGAAGCTCAAGTTTCACTTCGTTTCCCGGGTGGAAGAGGCCTTGCCCATCGTTTTTGGAGTAAAGAGGTTAAAAGACCTTAAGGGGGCGAAAAAATGAAGGCAACCTGGTCTGGTTTCTTACGCATAGGGCTGGTAACCATCCCGGTAAAGCTTTACCCCGCCGTGGTAAAGAGGGCCATTTCCTTCCACATGATCCACAAGGACTGTGGCAGCCGGATCAAATACCTCAAGTATTGCCCGCGCTGTGACAAGGTGCTCAAGGACGACGAAATCGTTCGGGCTTATTTCCTTGATAAAGACCATTACGTGGTTGTTACCGATGAAGAGCTTGCGAGTCTTAAGCTTTCCTCCTCCGATACCATCGAGGTGAAGTATTTTGTGGACGAGCGCGAAATTGCACCCATCTATTACGCCGATGCCCATTATCTCCTCCCGGAGGGGAAAGGTGGGCAGGAGGCCTTTGCCATTTTCTACAAGGCCATGGAGAAAAAGGGCCGGGCCGCTATCGGACAGGCCGTTATCAGGCAGCGCGAGTATCCTTTCCTCATCAAGCCTTATGAGAGAAAATTTCTGGCCTCCACCCTCCATTTCTACCAGGACGTCATCAAAGCCGAGGACCTTGGGATCGACATAAAGGAGGAAGAGCTGGACCCGCGCTACCTTGACCTTGCTGAAAGGCTCATCGATTCTCTCTCCGATCACTTCAAACCGGAAGAACTGGTGGATCATTACGCCGAGGCGGTTTTGAAGCTGATAGAAGCGAAGGCCCGGGGCGAGAAGTTCGAGCTCAAAGCGGCTGAAGAGAAGGCCAAGGTGGTCAACCTCATGGAGGCCCTCAAGGCAAGTCTTGAAAAGGCGGATAAAAAGGCGGCCTGATGCTCCCGGCCTTCATCAAACCCATGTTGGCCAAGCTCTCAGAGCCGTTCGACTCTCCGCGCTTCCTCTATGAGATCAAATGGGATGGCACGAGATGCCTCTTTTTCATCGAAAACGGGAAGATCCGTCTGCAAAACCGCCGTCTGAACGACATCACGTATCGTTATCCGGAATTCTGGGATCTGCCTCAAAGGCTTTCCCGTGACGGAATCGTCTTCGACGGGGAGATCGTGGTGCTCAAGGAGGGGAAGCCGGTCTTTCGTCTCCTCCAGGAGAGGGAGCACGTAAAGAGCCCGGTCAAGATCAAATTTCTTTCCGAAAGGCTCCCCGCCACCTATTTCATCTTCGATCTGCTCTATCTGGATGGCAAGCCCCTCCTTGAGAAACCCCTTCGAGAGCGCAAGAAGCTCCTCAAAGAAACCCTTCCTGAGAGCCCTTTTGTGGCGGAATCAGAGTACATCCTGGAAAAGGGGGTGGCCTTTTTCAAACAGGTCATCGCCCTGGGCTTCGAAGGGGTGATGGCCAAGGACCTTGAAAGCCCCTATCTCCCCGGAAAGAGGGTGGATTTCTGGCTCAAGTTCAAGCCTCGCCGCAAGAGGCGCTGTCTCATCGTGGGATACCTCTTGCGCCCGGATGGCACTCTTAAAAGCTTGCTTGTGGCTGAACCCACGGAGAAAGGCCTCATCTTTCGGGGGAGGGTGGCAAGCGGGCTCACGACGCACCTTGCCGACGTTTTACTCTCGCGGCTCAAGAAGCTTGAGACTTCCGGGCCTCCACCGGAGCTCAAGGGGAGCGGTTTTCCAAAAGGGGCCATTTTCGTGCGCCCCGAGATCGCCTGCGAGGTCTCGTTTCAGGAAATCACCAACCACGGGCAATTTCGGGCCCCGGTTCTTGAGAAGGTCTATCTTTAGAGAGCCACGAGTTCGAGCTCTTTTCCCCAGGCCAGGAGATGTTCACCGAGGATACCAACGACCCCCAGAAGGCCGGGGATTTCCGGAAGGATCCTGGGAAGTTTCTTGAGGTCTTTGGGCCCCCTTACCAGGTTTGCGAGCGCCGTGGCGCAGGCGTCGGCGAAGGCCGTGTCTCTGGCGAGAACGCACAGGGCGTCGGCCTTCCCCAGGCTCAAACTATGCCCCACCGTGCCGGAAGAGGTACAGACCCCGCAGGGCATGAGGTCTTTTTTCACCCTGAGCCCTACTTTCCCTGAAAGAGGGGAGTCTCCGGCCAGGATGGCCACGGTGGTGTCCCTCTTCAGGGCCAGATAGATATCGCCACCGTTTTCCACGACGATCTCGCTGGTAAGGCCACTTCGGAGGAGCCTCTGGCCTACCTCTTCAGCGATGGCCCCGGCCACCGCCGCCATGGGGCCGACGCGGGCGGCCTTCCCCGCCCGGTACATCTTGCGGGCCACCGGCGGGGCTTCGGGATCTTCTCGCAGGGGTTTCAGGGCCTTCAGGAAATCCGGATGGGAAGAGAGATAGTTTTCAAGGTCTCGGCGCACTTCCAGGAGGGCCTCCAGGGCCTCGCTGGAGAGGTCCTTTTCCGCCAGGAGGAGGAGATCTGATTCCCGGTAGACGACACGAAAGGGGCGGAGAGCCTGGCCACGAATCTGGGTGCGATAGCTTCGGAGCTCAAAATTCATGTTAGCAGGTCCGGGCTTTTAAGCTAAAATACACCACAAATCGCAAAGGAGAAGAGATGGCCGTCTCACCGGTAGAGGTCGCCGATTTTGAAGTAGGGAAGGGCACGCCCCTTCTCATTGCCGGCCCCTGTGTCCTGGAATCCCTTGATCTGGCGCTGGAATGCGCCCGTTTCATGAAAGAAGCCGCCAAAAGGCACGGTTTCTCTTACGTCTTCAAGGCCTCCTTTGATAAGGCCAACCGTACCTCGCTCAAGTCCTACCGGGGGCCAGGGCTCCGTGCCGGGCTTGAGATGCTGGCCAGGGTAAAGGAGGAGGCCCGGGTCCCTGTTACTTCCGACATCCACGAATCCTGGCAGGCGGAGCCTGCGGCCGAGGTGCTCGACCTCATCCAGATTCCGGCGTTTCTTTGCCGTCAGACGGATCTCATCGTGGCGGCGGCCCGCACCGGAAAGCCCCTGAACATCAAAAAGGGGCAGTTTGTCGCCCCCTGGGACATGTACTTCGCCGTGGAGAAGGCCCGGGCGGCCGGGGCCAAAGGGGTGTTGCTTACGGAACGGGGTTACACTTTTGGTTACCGCAACCTGGTGGTGGACATGCGGGCCTTTCCCATCATGCGAGATTTCGGGGTACCCGTTATATTTGATGCTACCCACAGTGTGCAGCTCCCGGGAGGGGCGGGTGGGGCTTCTGGAGGTCAGCGGGAATTCGTGCCTCCTCTGGCCCGGGCGGCGGTGGCCGCTGGTGTGGACGGTATCTTTATGGAGGTCCACCCGGAGCCGGAGAAAGCCCTTTGCGATGGCCCGAATTCCCTCCCTCTGCCGGAAGCCGAAGCGTTGCTTGAGGTGTTGAAAGATCTTTACGAGGTCATGAGAAGACATGCTCTCCTTCCCTGAGGAAATACTTGCCCGGGCGGCCAAGGTAAGGCTCCTCCTCCTTGATGTGGATGGCATCCTTACCGACGCGCGCATCATCGTGGACGCCGAAGGTCGCGAGATCAAGCACTTTTGCGTGCGAGACGGCATGGGAATCAAGCTCCTCCAGATGGCGGGCCTGGAAGTGGGAATTCTTTCGAGCCGCACCTCACCTCCGGTCTCCCACCGGGCCCGGGAGCTCGGAATCCAGCTCATCGTGCAGGGTGAGCTCGACAAGCTCCATCTCTACGAAGAGATAAGGGAGAAGAAAGGCCTTTCAGACGAAGAGGTGGCCTACATGGGGGACGATTGGATCGATCTTCCCGTGCTGCAGAAGGTGGGCCTTGCTGTGACCGTCCCCGAAGCCTGGCCCCCGGTGAAGGATTACGTGCATTATGTTACCAAACATCAGGGAGGGCACGGGGCCGTAAGAGAGGTCTGCGACCTCCTCCTCGTGGCTCACAAAAAATGGGAGGAAATGCTGGGATGTTTCGTTTCGTCGCCGCGGCGCTGTTTCTAATCTTTCTGGTTGCCGGTTGCTACCAAGAAGCGCGAGCTCCCAAGCCGGAGCTTCGGCCTCCGGAACAGCAGGAAAATCAGAAGGAGAAGCCGAATACCGAGTTTAAGAAGCTTCACTACGTCATTTACGAGGAGGGAAGGCTTAAATGGGACATCTTTGCCGAAGAGGCGAAGATCTACAAGGGCAAGAAGATCAAGCTTTCCCAGTTGCGGGTCTGTGCCAATCCGGAGAAGGGCTTCTGCATCTCGGCAAAGCGGGGCAGTTACGATCCCGAAGATGGCCGTTTCACTTTTAAGGGCCGGGTGGTACTGGATGCGGGGAAGAAGGGGAAACTCTATACTTCCGTTCTCAAGTACTTCCCCAAGAAGGACATCCTGGAGACCGAGGCCCCTGTGACGATCAAAAACGAGGGTATGCTTATCGAAGGCCGGGGGTTTTCTTACGACGTAAAGACCGGCACCATGAAGGTATTGAAACGGACAAAGGTGCGCGTAGATGCCTAGGATTTTGAGCTTGTTTGGAATTTTCTTCCTGATGATAGGGTGCGGGATGGCCCTGGCCAAAACCCCCATCACCATCAAGTCTGACCGCATGGAGGTCTTGCAAAATCAAAAGATCGTGGTTTTCAGCGGAAACGTCGTGGCCAAGAAGGCCAATCTCACCATCTATGCGGATCGACTCCTCGTGTATTACGACGCCAAGGATGGCAAGAGAGAGGTCAAGAAACTGGTGGCCATCGGCCACGTGAAGATCCACAAGGACGACTGGATTGCCCGGGCCGGGAAGGCCGTTTATTTCAAGCCCCAGGAAAAGATCGTCCTCGAAGACGATCCCCAGGTGTGGCAGGGGGACAATACCGTCAAAGGGGCCCGGATCATCCTTTATCTCAACGAAGACCGCTACGTCGTAGAATCCAAGCCAAACAAAAAGGCCGAAGCGGTGATCTTTACCGATTAGGATGTCTTCCTCCCAGGTTCTGAAAGCCCAAGATCTTCATAAACGTTTCGGAAGGAGAGAGGTGGTAAGAGGCGTCTCCCTGGAGGTGGCCTGCGGGGAGGTGGTAGGTCTCCTGGGGCCCAACGGGGCGGGGAAGACCACCACCTTCTACATGATAGGGGGGCTTCTTACCGCCGATAAGGGCAAGATCTTCTTGGGCGAGAAAGATATCACCAGAGAGCCGATGTACCGCCGGGCTCAACAGGGTATCATCTATCTCCCCCAGGAGCCCTCGGTTTTCCGTCGCCTTACGGTGGCGGAAAATATTCTCCTGGTTTTAGAAATTCTCAATCTTTCCCGAGGAGAAAGAAAAAAGAGGCTCGAAGAACTCCTGGAAAGTTTTGGAATGAGCGCCCTTAGAGACCAGAAGGCCTATGCCCTTTCGGGAGGGGAGAGACGCCGCGTGGAAATTATGCGCGCGCTGGCCCGTGAACCTCTTTTCCTCCTTCTGGACGAGCCTTTTGCCGGGATAGATCCGATTGCTGTGGCAGATTTGAAAGAAATAATCAGGAAACTTAAGGGGAACGGGTTAGGTCTCCTGATTTCTGACCATAATGTTCGAGAAACGTTACTGGTGTGCGATTTTGCTTATATCGTGGCTCAAGGAGAAGTGATAGCTCAGGGAAGGCCAGAAGAAATCGCCGAAAATCCCTTGGCACGGGAGTTGTATCTAGGGCGAGATTTTAGGTTAAACTAAGGGCATGGCGTTAGAGTTAAGACAGCACTTAAAACTTACACAGCAGTTAGTACTCACTCCTCAGCTCCAGCAAGCCATCAAGCTTTTGCAGTTGAATCGGCTGGAGCTGGAGCAGGTCATCCGCCAGGAGGCGGAGACCAATCCCCTTCTCGACCAGGAGCTCATAGAGCCGCAGACGATCTCGCTGGAAGAGATTTCCTCTTCCAATCATCAGGAAGACGGTTTTTCTCTGGCTGCCGAAAATCCCCTGGGGGCAGAGGCCCTCAAAGATTTCGATTGGGAGGCCTATTTCCAGGATACCGGAAGCGCCTATCCGAGTTTTGCCTTCGAGCAGAAGGAGGCCATCGATTACGAACGAAAGCTCAGCCGGCCAGAGAGTCTGGTTTCCCACCTTCTCTGGCAGCTTTATTTGTCCGACCTCAACGAAGAAGAGCGCCGGATCGGAGAGTACATCATCGGCAACCTCAACGACCGGGGTTACCTGGCCCTTTCGGTGGCCGAGATCGCCAAAGACCTTTCCGTGTCCGAAGAACTCGTCGAAAAGGTCCGGCGGAAGATCCAGCTCTTCGATCCGGTAGGGGTAGCCTCTCTCAACCTGCAAGAGTGCCTTCTGGTTCAGCTTGAACACCTTGGTCTTAAGGGATCTCTGGCAGAGGAACTGGTAAGGAACCATTTGCGGGATTTGGAACTCGGCCGTTTTGCGCAGCTCGCCAAAAGGTTCGAGGTCCCTCTGGAAGAGATCGAAGCGGCGGTGGAGATCATCCGGGGGCTTGAGCCCCTGCCAGCACGTAACTTTTCCGAGACCGAACCGCAGTACATTGAGCCCGACGTTTTCGTCTCAAAGGAAGGGGAAGAGTGGATTGTTCGCCTCAATGACGACAGTTTTCCGCGCCTTCGGATAAGCCCTTATTACCGCAAACTCCTTTCGGACCCGGCTGTTCCGTTGACTGTGAAACAGTACATCCAGAAGAAGCTTCGTTCGGCAACCTGGCTGATCAAAAGCATCGAGCAGCGCAACCGCACCCTTCTCAAGGTTTCCGAGAGTATCATGCGTTTCCAGAGAGACTTTCTGGAAAAGGGCGTCACAGGTCTCAAGCCCCTTATCTTGAGAGACGTAGCCCTCGACGTGGGGCTCCACGAGTCCACGGTGAGCCGCGTAACCACCGGGAAGTACATCGACACGCCTCACGGCATCTTCGAACTCAAGTACTTCTTCTCGAGTGGTTACCGTAGTTCTTCCGGGGAAGAGGTGGCGGTGGAGACGGTCAAACAGTACATCCGGGAGATCATTGCCCAGGAGAATCCGCAGAAGCCTTATAGCGACCAAAAAATAGCCGATATTTTGAAAGAGAAGTACAATGTTAAAATAGCAAGGAGGACAGTGGCCAAATATCGGGATCAACTGGGAATATTGCCGGCAAGCAGGCGTAAGGGGAAAATAAACAAATAGTAGAACCTCCAAAAAACCACCACTTAAAGGAGGCCTTATGCAAATCAACATTACGTTTCGCCACCTAGATTCTTCCCCGGGCCTTAAGGAATATGTTCACAAGAGGATCTCCAAGCTGGAGAAGTATTTTTACGGGCCGGTAGAGGCACACGTGATCCTCAAGGCTGAGAAGTTCCGCCAGGAAGCGGAAGTGACCCTCGTTGGCGACGGATATAACATCACCGGAAAAGAAGAGACCTCGGATATGTACGAAGCCATCGATCTGGTAGCGGCCAAGCTCGAAACCCAGGTCAAGAAGCTGCGCGAGAAGAGAAAGAGCCGCAAAAGGGGGCCCTCGAAGGAGCTGGAGGTCGCTTCTCCCGTTTCCCTGGAGGAGGAAGAGGAACCCTCCGTGGAGATAGAAAAGGTCTACCTGAAGCCCATGTCGCTTGAAGAGGCCTTGGAACAGATAAAGACCACCCAGAAAGACTTCCTCATCTTTAACAATCCCGATACCGCTTCTGTTAACGTTCTTTACCGCAAAGGAAACTCTTATGTTTTGGTTCTTCCGGAACTGTCCTAAGGGATGATGGGGGCCCGGGGAGGGCCCCTATCATCTTTTTTGATGGCGGGGTATAGAGGCATCATGAGAATTTGTGACTACTTAGTTGAAAGATGTATTCTTTGTGAGGTCAAGGCCAAGAATAAGTGGGAATTCTTCGAGGAAATAGCGGTCTGTCTGGCTGAATGTCTTCAACTTTCGGCCGAGAAGATCAGGAAGGTCCTGGAAGAGCGGGAACGTTTGAGCTCTACCGCCATTGGAGAAGAAATAGCCATCCCTCACTCGCGACTCGCAGGCCTCAAGCAGATTGCCATCGCCGCGGGGATAAAGCGTCAGGGGCTTGAATTCGAAGCCCTGGACAAAAAGCCGGTAAAGCTCATTTTTGTGGTGCTTGCTCCGCCAGAAGAGTCCACCCTTTATCTCAAGACCTTGGCTCAACTGGCGAGGCTCTTGAAGAGAAAAGATATTCGGGAACGCCTCCTGGAAGCGCGAACCGTGGAGGAATTCAAAAAAGTTTTGGCCGAGGTGGATTACGAGTTCTAAACCGCTCCAAACCGTCATCATCACGGGGCTTTCCGGTTCCGGGAAGAGTACCGCCCTGAGAGCCTTTGAAGATCTCGGGTATTTCGGGGTGGACAATCTCCCGGTGACCCTCCTGCCGGCCTTTCTGGAGATCAAGGCTTCTCAGCACCAAGGCGGTGAACCTCAGAAGATCGCCCTGGTGATGGACGTGCGGGAAGAGAGCTTCCTCAAGAGTTTTCGCGAAATTTACCAGCGTGTGAAGGAAGAAGGCTATCACCTGGAGATCATCTTTCTCGAGGCCAAAGACGAGGTCCTCATTGCCCGTTTCTGCCAGACCAGAAGGCCCCATCCCCTGGCTCCGCGGGCCCCACTTTCCAGGGCCCTCGAGCTTGAGAGGGAACTTTTGGCCCCCATCAAGGAACTCGCCGACGTGGTCATCGATACCTCCGCTTTCAACGTGCACCAGTTGCGTCGCGAAATAAAGGCCCGTTTTGGGGCCAGGAAGGATCTTTCGGAGATGCTGGTGCACATCATTTCCTTCGGCTTCAAATACGGGGTTCCGGCAGAGGCTCACCTTCTCTTCGATGTTCGCTTCCTTCCCAACCCCTATTTCGACCCCGCCCTGAAACCTCTGAGCGGGCTTGATCCCGCGGTGCGAGATTACGCCCTTTCCAACCCTGTCGGGCAGCAATTCTTGAATCTTTGCGAACAGTATTTGCGCTTCCTGTTGCCCCAGTATGAGCGAGAGGGAAAGACCTATCTGGTGGTAGGGGTGGGCTGCACCGGGGGGCGGCACCGTTCCGTAGCGGTTGCCGAAGAATTGCGGGAAATGGTAAAAGAATGGGGGCGTGAGATCCTGGTAACCCACCGGGACGTCCTCAAGGAGGCCTAAATGACAGGCATCATCATCGCAGGCCACGGGCGATTGCCGGAAGAGCTTCTTACGGTTTGTGCCTTCATTCTGGGCAAGGTGGAGGGCATTCAAAGCCTTTCCATTGATCCTTCCGAGCCTGCCGAAAAGATCCACGCCGCCTTCCTTGAGAGCATCAAGAAGGTCGATCAGGGGCAGGGGGTTCTGATCCTCACGGATCTTTTTGGCGGGACACCCTCAAACATCGCTCTTTCCTTCTTGAGGGAGGGGTACATCGAGGTGGTTTCGGGGGTCAATCTTGCCATGATCATCAAAGCTTTACAGAACCAGGAAAAACCTCCGGCGGAGCTTGCCCCTCTGGTGGTGGAGGCGGGGCGCAAAGCCATTACCCAGGCTTCAGATATTCTGAATTGAACAAAAGGCTTCGTCTGCGTCCGGCCCGCAAGGAAGATCTCCCCGCGATTCTTGCCATCGAAAGGCTTTCTTTCCCTACACCCTGGCAGGCAACCCATTTCTTCGTGGAGCTCTACAGGGATTATGCCCGTCTCTGGGTGGCGGAGATCGAAGGCCAGGTGGTGGGCTATATCTGTTTCTGGATCATCGCCGACGAGGCCCACCTGGCAAACATTGCCGTGCATCCTTCCTGCAGGGGGCAAGGGGTGGGGAGCGAGCTTCTCAGGGTATTCTTGCGCTTTGCCAGGAGACGGGGGGCCAGACGCGCTCTCCTGGAGGTGCGAGCCTCCAACAGAGTCGCCAGGCGTTTCTATGAAAAATTTGGTTTTGAAAAAGACGGTGTGCGACGATCTTATTACCAGGACACCAAAGAGGACGCGGTTTTGATGTCGAAGAGGCTCTAAGCCGGTTCTGTTGACGCTCAAGGGGGCCCTTCTTAACGTTCCCTTTAGGAGAATGTTTCTAAATTTCTAAAAAGGAGGCAGTCATGGCGGTGAAGGTGGGAATCAATGGTTTTGGGCGCATCGGGCGGGCAGTCTTTCGGGCCCATCTCAAATATCCAGAATTTCAGGAGATCGAGATCGTAGCTATCAATGACCTTACGGACACACGGACTCTGGCTCATCTCTTGAAATATGACTCTGTTTTTGGGACCTTGCCCAACGAGATCAGTCATACCGAAAACTCCATCATCGTGGATGGGAAGGAGATACGGGTGTTTTCAGAACCGGAACCGGGAAAGATCCCCTGGGGAGAAGTGGGGGCCGAGTACGTGGTGGAAGCCACCGGGCGCTTTACCGATGGCAATCTCTCCCGGGCTCACCTGGAGGCCGGGGCCAACAAGGTCATCATTACGGCACCGGCCAAAAACGAAGACTTCACCGTGGTGCTCGGGGTGAACGAGGACGACTACGATCCTCTGAAGCACCACATCGTTTCCAACGCTTCCTGTACCACCAACTGTTTGGCACCGGTGGCCAAGGTGCTTCTGGATCATTTTGGGATCAAACGCGGTCTGGTAACCACGGTTCACGCCTACACCAACGATCAGCGCATCCTTGACTTTCCGCATAAAGACCTGAGGCGAGCCCGGGCCGCGGCGGTAAACATGATTCCCACCAAAACCGGAGCGGCGGCTGCGGTGGGGAAGGTGATCCCCGAGCTCCAGGGTAAGTTCGACGGCCTGGCTGTAAGGGTGCCAACTCCCGACGTCTCTCTGGTGGATCTGGTGGCTGAGCTTGAGCGGGAGACCACGGTTACAGAGGTGAATGAGGCCCTGAAGGCCGCTCAAAGCCGCTATCTGGCCTACACGGAAGAACCCCTCGTCTCCACGGATTTCCTGGGGAATCAGCACTCCTCCATCGTGGATGCCCTCTGTACCCGTGTGATCGAAGGCCACATGGTGAAGGTGATGTCCTGGTACGACAACGAATGGGGCTATTCTAACCGGGTCCTGGATTTGATCCTTTATATGGAATCCAAAAAAGTTTAAGCTAAAAGGGGCCGCAAGGGCCCCTTCTTCAATTTTTTCTGCGGGGGCAGGATGAAATCCAAAAAGTTTACCTCACAGGCCCTGCTTGCCAATTTGCGCGAAACCGCTGTCAAAGACTTCTCCATCCCCGAAGAGCACTGGGTCTTTCTGGAAGTAGTTTCCGGTTTTCAGGGGTTAGAGAAACAGGCGGTAGAATTGATCCGCGAGATCAACCATCCCTACCGCAACTTACGGCTCGTGGTGGCCGATCTGCGCTCATTCTTTCTCAAGAATTTTCGCATCATCACCCGCCATTCCAGAGGTCCGGAGGCCTTTTTGGTGGCCTCGGAGATCCTCTTCGAGATCGTGGAAACGTCCACTCAGGAAGAAATTGCCAGGCAGGCCGCCGAAGCCCTGCTGGCCCTTCTTGACAAGATCATCTCTGCTCTTCCCGCGGAAGCACTTGAAAAATTTCTTCCCGCCCTGGAGGAGGTCTTAAGGCGGCTCAAGAACCTGCCACCGGAGAAGTTCCTTCTCTTTCTGCGGGGCTATTTTTCCTTCAAACGCCTCAGTAAGACCCTTTTTCAAAAACTCAAGGACGAAAAGGCCCTGGCGGCGTGGGTGGACTTTCTCATCCACATGTTCAGGGTTACTTATGAATATTGGCTTTCGCAGCCAGATCCCACCTTTTGGCTGGCGGAGGAGTACACGTGTACCCTCGGTTCGGCGGCCAAAGACTATTTCGAGCTCATAAAACCCGTATCCCACGAAAGGCTGAAGGATTATCTCCGCAAACTGGAAGAGCTCCACCCGGAAGATCCGGATACGATCGAGAAGCTCTGGCAATTTCCCGACTACCTGGATATCGTCCGCTTTTACAAGGAACTTCCGGAGAAAGTCTCCTCTCTCGCCAAGGACACCACGCCCGATGACCCCTTCCACAACGTGAAGATCATCTTCCTCTTCCGGATCGTGGAGACCCCGGGGCTTTCTCCCATCCACGAAGAGGCCCTGCGGGAGATAAACCGTGAGCTCGTGCAGATGATCCGCCGTGAGCCTTCGGAAAAACTCGACGAATTTATCACCCGCACCTTTTCACTTCTCAAGCAAAACATCAGGCAGTTCCCCTGGACGGCGCTTCAATGCATCCGAAACATGGGCTTTGAGATCCTGGATCGAGGGGATCCCCGCCTGGCGGAGCTCTTCCTCGAAGAAGTGGTCAAGTTTGGCTTCGAGCCACCGGAAATAAAAGGGGTGGACCGCGAATGGCATCTCATCTGTAACCCGGCCCACCTGTTGAACGTGCGCACCTGGCTTGAGATCATCGCACACCACCCCAAGTGGTGCACCACCCTCCTTTCGGCCCTCATCATCAATCTCAAGCTGGCGGGGACCTGCATCCGCGATACGGATCTCTTTCAGAAGGACGTCTCCAAGCTCCTGAACAGCGAGATCGAGCCCGTTTACAACCTGGTCAAGCAATTCTGTCGCATCCTTCCGGTCTATTACAACGAGATCGGGGCCGAGGGGCTCTTGCGGGACGTCTCCACCGAGCTTGACGAGATACACGCTCGCAAGGACGAACTCATTCACTTCTTGCGCAAACAGAGCCACGTGGAGAGCTCAAACCTTATCATCAATTTTGTGGAGGCCATCATTCGCTTCTGGCGCACCAAAGAAAAGGCCCCTCTGAAGCCCTACGTGCCTCCGGAGCTCTTTGAGAGGATTCCGACTTCTGGCCCCTACGTGGACGAAGTGCACCGCATCGTCAACTACCTCTTCGAACGGGCCGGCCTGCGGGAAGAAAAGGACCTCCTGAAGCTCCCGGAAAAGGAGCTTGAGAGACTCCTGCAGGAGATAGAGGCCCCGGAGGAGGAACGCCGCCGGGTCTTCCTCCTCGTCAAGATGTATCAGCTGGAGGTCCAGAAGTATAGCTTCAACCTCTTCGAGCTGCGCTCATATCTCGAACAGGCCAAGAACTGGGGTTTTGAGGGGATAGACGAGCTCCTCAGGGCCTTGGAGAGCGAAGACCTCGAAGAGCGCCTGGCCGCCATCCTGGACTATCTGGAATATCTCCAGGGCATCATCCTCTCTCCGGAGAAGTTCAAGCCCCGGGAGGATATTTACTTCAAGCGCCATATCGCCGCCGACATCCCCTCCATGTACGGGCGCTATCACGAACGCAAGTTCGACGCCCTGGGGCTCACTTTCCGGCTGGAGGCCCTGGCCAACACTTATTTTGAAGAGCTGGTGTCCTCCCTTGAGATCCCTTTCATCACCCGTTCCACTTTCTTCCAGATCATCAATGTTCTTCATTACTTCCGCCGGGCCCTCCAGATCGAGGGAATAAGCTCCAAGAAGTTCAACACCTATCTCAACCTGCTCAAGGCCTCTCTTGACATGCGGCGTTTCACCTACACCCAGTATCTGGACATCTTCCGGGGGCTTCTTGAGGGTGTGAAGGACATCACCAAGGTCTATTACATCAGTCCTCACCGGGAAAATCTCGCCATCATCCTGCGGCAGCTCGGGCGGAAGCACCTCCTCCCCAAGTATCTCGTGGGGCACGAGAATCTTTCCGACGAGGAGCTCTATCACCGGGTTTCAGAGAGATTTTTCCGCGATCTCATCGCAAGCGCCTTCAGCCTCCAGGCGCTCGATAATTTCGTCACCAAACTCTACCGCACCCTCCTTGAGCAGCGGGAGAAGCTCTCCCAGGAAGACCTCGATCTCCTCATGACTTACGATC
Source organism: Thermodesulfobacteriota bacterium (assembly GCA_013153725.1). Taxonomy (GTDB): domain Bacteria; phylum Desulfobacterota; class Thermodesulfobacteria; order Thermodesulfobacteriales; family Thermodesulfatatoraceae; genus Thermodesulfatator. Next base: position 5,166 of record JAADDY010000026.1, on the reverse strand, counting down.
CGGCCCGTGCCCTTTGCCCCCTTTACAAGCCCAACCGCCTTACCCAGGATCTCATCCACCTGGGTAACAAGGGTTACAACCTCTATCTCCTCGCCACCTTGAGGCTCCCGATTCCGCCGGGTTTCATCATCACCACGGAGGTCTTCCGCTGTTACCGGGTGATCAAAAAATACCAGGCCACCTATGAGGATTTCCTGCGGCAGATCAAAGAGTCTCTCTCACTGGTGGAGGAGCAAACGGGGCGCCGCTTCGGAGATCCTGAAAACCCGCTCCTCCTTTCCGTGCGGAGCGGGGCGGCCATCTCCATGCCTGGCATGATGGCCACGGTTCTTAACGTGGGCAGCAACTTTTCGATCATAGAGGGGCTCGCGGCCAAGACCGGAAACCTCTGGTTTGCCTGGGACACTTACCGCCGTTTTATCCAGAGCTGGGGAATGGCCCACGGTCTTGAGCGGGAGATTTTCAACCGTCTCATGCGGGAGCACAAATCCCTCTACGGCGTCAAAAAGAAGCGAGAATTCACCGGCGAGCAGATGAAAGAGCTTGCCCTCAAATACCGCGAGACGGTGCTTGCCAAGGGTATTCCCATCGTCGACGACCCGTGGGAGCAGCTCCTCATCTCCATAGAGCTCGTCCTTTCTTCCTGGAACTCCGAGAAGGCCCGGGCCTACCGCCAGATCATGGGAGTTTCCGATTATTGGGGAACGGCCGTCTGCGTGCAGGCCATGACCTTTGGAAATCTTTCACTCTCGTCCGGCACCGGGGTGGTTTTCACGGCCCCGCCCTTTGGCAAGCTCTCCCGGGTGGCCCTCTGGGGAGACTACACCAACGGCAACCAGGGCGAAGACATCGTCTCTGGCTTGGTGACCACCTATCCCATCTCCATCGAGCAGAAAAAGCGCGAGGGCCGTGAAGACGAGCCCTCCCTTGAAGAACAGTTCCCCGAGATCTACAAGGCCCTCTTCGACATCGCCCAGGATCTTATTTATGACAAAAAGTGGTCCCATCAGGAGATCGAATTCACCTTTGAGGGGCCGCAGAAAGAGGACCTCTTTATCCTTCAGAGCCGCGACATGGTGACCAAGGAAGAGAGGCCCACGGTGAAGGTCTTCGTGCCCACTCCGGAGCTTGAAAGATCCTTCGTGGGTCGGGGGATTGGAGTTTCAGGTGGGGCCCTTTCCGGAAGGGTGGTCTTTACTCTCGAAGATATCGAACACTTCCGTCGCGAAGATCCCGAAGCGCCTCTCATTCTCCTGCGTTTCGATACGGTTCCCGACGACATCAAGGAGATCAGCGCCGCCGACGGGCTCCTTACCGCTCGCGGGGGGCAGACTTCTCACGCTGCCATCGTGGCCTCCCGCCTGGGAAAGACCTGTGTGGTGGGTTACGAAAACCTGGTGATCTATGAAGACCGCGGTTATGCTCGTCTCGACGGCCACATCGTAAAGAAGGGTGATTGGTTGAGCATCGATGGCATGACCGGACGCATCTATCTGGGGAAACACGAGGTGAGGGAGGCCACGGGTTTCCCCACTCTTAGTGTTTTTTGATTGCCCAGCAGTGAAACCTTTTGCTAAAAGAAAGCATACTTTCCGAGTTGACTTTCCAATTCCAAGAAGAAAGGAGGGTCTCTTTAGATGCGGATTGAAATCAACAAACCCTTACCCATGAAGCTTGGTATCAACGGTCTTGGGCGAATCGGCAAACTGACCCTTTGGCACCACGTGGCCCGCAAGTCCTTCGAGGAGATCGTCGTCAACCTGGGACGCCAGGCCGGGACTTCCTTGCAGGACGTAGCCAATTACATCGAGAAGGATTCCACCTACGGCTGGCTTCCGGTCTATCTCTACGGTCACAAGTCCAGCCGGGTCATCGAAAACGTGAACGAAGAAGAAGGCACCATGACCGTGGACGGGGTCAAGGTGCGTATTCTGCGGGAGCATCGCAATCCCGCGGACATCGGCTGGAAGGACTACGGGGTGCGTCTGGTGGTGGATTCCACGGGGCGTTTTCGTGATCCCACCGCCGATCCCAACGCTCCCGGCGGGGCTCTGAGAGGGCACCTGGCCGCCGGAGCGGAGAAGGTCATCCTTTCTGCCCCCTTCAAAATCAAGGAAAAGGGTGTCGAGATGCCGGAAGACGCCGTTACCGTGGTCTACGGTATCAACGACGGCGATTACGTGCCAGACAAGCATCACGTCATCAGTGCAGCTTCCTGCACCACCACCTGTCTGGCTTACATGATGCGTCCTCTTCTGGACTATTTCGGGGCGGATCGTATTCTTTCGGCTTCCATGGTTACGGTGCACGCCGCCACGTCGTCGCAGGTGGTCCTGGATCGGGTACCAAAGGCCGGTGCCACGGATCTCCGCAAGGTCAGAAGCATCTTCAACAACATCATCCTCACCACCACGGGGGCTGCCAAGGCCCTGGCCCTGGTGATACCGGAGATGAAAAAGATCGGTTTCATCGCTGAAAGTGTTCGTATCCCCACCAATACCGGGAGTCTCATCGTGCTGGTGGTGAACATCCAGGACGAGAGCCTGGAGAATCGGGTTACCCGCGAAACCATCAACGGCATTTACGAAGAGGCGGCCAACGGGCCTTACAAACCCTATCTCCTCTTCACCCTGGAGCAAAACGTCTCCACCGATATCATCGGCTATCCGGCGGCAGCTGCCATCATCGAGGGCTCGGAGACCCATACCCGCACGGGTCTGGTAAAGGTTGACCTTACCAAGGCCTGTGGCCCCGAGGGGCAAAAACTCGAGGGCCTGAGTTGTGCCCACATCGAAATTCCCGTAACTCAGGCCGTGGTTTACGGCTGGTACGACAACGAATTTGGCTCTTACACCAATATGCTAGGGGAGCTTACGCTCCACATCGCCCAGCAGATGCTCTAAGAGAGGGGCCGCAAGGCCCCTTTTCTTTGGCAAGGAGGGTGAAAACATGAAGGTCATCGATCAGCTGGATATTGCCGGAAGACAGGTCTTTATCCGGGTGGACTATAACGTCCCCCTGAAAGACGGAGAGGTGGCCGATGATACCCGTTTGCGGGCCACTTTGCCCACTTTGCGGTACGCCATCTCACAGGGAGCCAAACTCATTCTGGCCTCCCACCTGGGGCGTCCGAAGGGGCAGAGGGTGCCAGAGCTCTCTCTGGCTCCGGTTGCCAGGAGGCTTTCGTCTCTTATAGGCCAGGAGGTCAAGTTTGCCCCTGATTGTATCGGTGAAGAAGTGGAGGCCATGGCCGCGGAGCTCAAAGAGGGAGAGGTCCTCCTGCTTGAGAATCTCCGCTTTCATCCGGGAGAGACCAAAAACGATCCGGAATTCGCCAGGGCCCTGGCCCGTCTGGCAGAGGTCTATGTGAACGACGCCTTTGCGGTCTGCCACCGGGCCCACGCCTCGGTGGTGGGGATCGTGGAATATGTGGAAACCTGCGGGGCGGGTTTTCTCCTGGCTCGCGAGGTGAAATATCTCACAAGCCTGCTTGAGGCACCGCAAAAGCCCGTGGCCCTTGTCATTGGAGGGGCCAAAGTCTCCAGCAAGATAGGAGTTCTCCGAAATCTCCTCCCCCGTATGGATAAGCTTCTCATCGGGGGAGCGATGGCCAACACCTTCCTGGTGGCAGACGGTTTCCAGGTCGGGACCTCTTTTTACGAAGAGGAATTCGTGGAAGAGGCCAAAGAGATCCTTGATGCCGCCGAGGCCAGGGGAGTAAAGGTTTACCTGCCGGTGGATGTCGTGGTGGCCGAGGACAAAGACGCCAGAGAGGGCCAAAACGTCTGTATCTTCGAGGTGCCGAAAGAAGGGGCCATCTTCGACATCGGTGAGGAGACCCGCAAGCTCTTCTCTGCTGCTCTTCAAGGAATGGGAACCATTGTCTGGAACGGTCCCCTGGGGCTCTTCGAAAACCCGGCCTTTGCCAGGGGAACGACCGAGGTGGCCCGGGCCGCCGCGGCCACCAACGCCGTTACCATCGGTGGTGGAGGGGATACCTTGCGGGCTCTCAAAAACGCTGGCGTCAAGCGGGCCTTTACTTATCTTTCCACTGGAGGAGGTGCGTTCCTGGAGTTTCTCGAAGGGAAGGAACTCCCTGGTATCGCTGCCCTGAAGCAGAAAGCCCAAGGAGGTGAAAGCGCATGAAGCGTCGTCCGCTCATCGCAGGAAACTGGAAGATGCACAAAACGATCGCCGAAACTCTGGCTTACATAGAGGCCTTCAAGCCCCTGGTTGCCGGGGTGGAAGACCGGGATATCATGCTTGCCCCGCCTTTTACGGCCCTTGACGCTGCCCAGCGGGCGCTTGAAGGGAGCCGGATCTCGCTTGGAGCCCAGAATTGCCACTGGGAAGAAGAGGGAGCTTTCACCGGGGAGATCTCAGCGCGCATGCTGGCGGACATCGGGGTTACTTATGTAATCCTTGGTCACTCCGAGAGACGGCACATCTTTGGAGAAACGGACGAAATGATCCGCCAGAAGGTCGCCGCGGTCCTGCGGCACGAGCTGGTTCCCATTCTCTGTATCGGTGAGACCCTGGAGGAGAGGGAGGCTGGAAAGACCTTCTCCGTTCTCGAGAGGCAACTCAAGGAGGGGCTCAAGGGCCTTTCCGCGGGAGATCTCAAAGACCTGGTGATCGCTTACGAGCCCGTATGGGCCATTGGCACGGGAAAGACCGCCAGCCCGGAGCAGGCCGAAGAGGCCCACGCCTTCTGTCGTCGGCTTTTGGCGGAGATGTTCGGGGCGGATTTTGCCGAGAAGATCCGAATTCTCTATGGGGGTAGCGTAAAGCCAGAAAATATTGTAGGTCTTATGGCGCGTCCGGATATCGACGGAGCGCTCGTGGGGGGTGCCTCCCTCAAGCCGGATGTCTTTGCAAGAATCGTCTGTTTCGGGAGGATGGAGTAGTGTTCACGGTTTTGGTGATTATTCACGTCATCGTCTGTATCTTTCTCGTGGCCATTGTTCTGGTCAACGTGGGGAAGGGCTCCGAAGTGGGGGCCGTTTTTACCGGGAGCCAGGCCATCTTTGGGGGTGCCGGCCCGGGCACTTTCCTCAACAAGGTGACGGCGGTCCTGGCTTTCCTCTTTTTCGCTACCTCTCTGGCACTAACTTATTTTTCTGCCAAGCGCGCCGGCTCTTCCATCATGGAAAAGCCTCCTGAGAT
>JAADDY010000059.1 GCA_013153725.1 Thermodesulfobacteriota bacterium | reverse complement strand
CCGAGGAGATATTCGACCCTATCGATGGTGAGGTAGCCGGTCTGGAAGAGGAGGGTTTCGGGGCGGATGGTGTCCACGTCGAAAGACTCGATGAGTTCTTCGCCCACTTCGAGATTTTCGAGCTCGGGGATGAAGTATTTCTTCTCGATTAGGAGCTTGATGAGGAAGGTGGGAGTGCCGGTCTCGAACCAGAAGGGGCGAAACTCACGAAAGTCAAGGAAGAGGAGGATGTCGAAGGGGTTGTAGACGGGCTCGCCAAGCCAGGAGTAGCCGTTGTACCAGCGTTTTACTTCTTCGAGGTCGAGGCCCTTTAAACGGTCGGCAAAGACATGTTCGAACTCACTTTGGGTGTAGCCGCAGATGGTGGCGTACTCAGGGTGAATGGTAATGTCTTTGAGGTTGTTGAGGCCAGAGAAGAGGGAGACTTTGGAGAACTTGGTGACCCCGGTGATGAAGACGAATTTGAGATAGGGGTCGGCATCTTTGATGACGGAATACAAGTTTTTTAAACTTTCGCGGATTTCAATAGCGGTTTCTTTTTTTTCGATGTTGTCAAGAATTGGTTTGTCATATTCATCTACCAGGACAACGACCTTTTTTCGATATTTTTCTTTGAGCAGGATGATAAGTTCCTCGAACCTTCCTTCCGGGGTACGATATTTAAGGTTAACTCCGTAGAGTTTTCCGTGATTTTGGAAGATTTCATTAATTCTCAAGTTGAGATGTTCAGGATTTTTTATCACTCCGGCCCCGAAAGAAATGTAAATCACCGGGTATTTGACGGACCAATCCCAGTGATTTTCTAGGAAGAGATCTTTGAAGAGTTCGCGCCGTGCGAGGAAGGCCTGGCGCAGGGTATCGAGGAAGAGGCTTTTGCCAAAGCGGCGCGGGCGAGAGAGGAAGTAGTATTTGCCCTCATCAACGAGTTTTTTGACGAAGGGGGTTTTGTCTACGTAGTAGTAACCCTCAGTGCGGATAACTTCAAAACTTTGAATACCGATGGGAAGCTTTTTCATGATTTTATTATGCCCCAGAAGCGAAAAAATATCATCTTTGGAGCGTTAGAATGCGACTGGTAACCGTGGGTCTTACACCACACCGTTTGGAGTTTCTTCCCGCTACCAAGAGGTTTTTGTGGCAGCACGACGTCATCGTGCTTGAGGAGCCACCAGATCCCCTCTTTCGGGACATGCTCTTCGGCCAGGTTCCGGTTTCCTTCTATGTGGAAGAGAGCGAGGCGGGCTTTCCGGAATACGAAAAAGAATTTTGTCGGGAATTACAGAAACTTCAGCAGGCGGGCAAAAAGATCTGCCAGGTGGAGCCTTACCTCGAGAGATGGATCATTGTCCGTTCTCTCCTTGATGATGGTGTGCCTTCTTCGCGGGTAAAGAAGCTTCCGGAGCTTTCGCAGGTCTATGAGATGGAGCACGAGACCTTTGGCAAGCTGCTCGATTACTACGCCGCCATGCAGGGGCCCTTTGAAACCCTGGTAGAAAAGATCAAGGCTTTCGCCCGGGCAGATGCCCGCCGCATCGTCTTAAGAGACAGGCTGCGGGCCCGGGAAATTGTCGCCCTTCTGAAAAAGTGCCCGGAAGAGGCCAAAGTTTACGTGGAAGCGGGCTATATCCACATCAAGCTCCTCTATTTTTTGGCCTCTCAGGCCAGGGGTCTTTTCCGTTTGCGGGTGGAGAATCTCCTGCTTGAGGCCCTTTCGGCCAGTGGTTTTCGAGGGGTGCTCCCTTCGCCGGGAGACGGTCTTACTTCCTATTATCTCTTCGGTGGCCGACACCGGGCGATAGACGAGGATCTCCTGGCGGCCAGAAGCATCGTCTACATCAAACTCATCGACAAGGACGAACTGAAACCCACACCGGAAGATCCTTTCCCTCACCTTCGCAACGAGGTCTTCTGGCGGCTTTTCGTCTGGGAGCTCTCCTACGAGGACTGTAAAAAGCTCGATCGCCTGATAAGGCTTTTACCCACTCTCAAGGCCCGGGAGGTTGCCAAGAGAGTGTTCGAGAGGGCTTATGAGCAGGCCGCGAGAAAATTCAAGGATCTTCGGTTTGGTACGGGAGTTCGATGATAAATTCGGCCCCTTTTTCATGATTGCGAGCGTAGATCCTTCCTCCGTGGGCCTCGATAATTTTCAGCGAAATCGAAAGACCAAGCCCTGTGCCGCGTTTTTTGGTGGTGAAGAAAGGGGTGAAAAGTTGCTTGAGCGCTTCTTCCGGGATGCCCGGCCCGGTGTCCCGCACGAAGATCAAGACCTTCTCTTCTTCCGGCCGGATCTCAAGCTCAAGGGTGCCCCCTCCATCGCTCATGGCCTCGAGGGCGTTTTGCAGGAGGTTGAAGAGCACCTCCTTGAAGCGGCTTTCGTCTATGGGGAGTTCTATCTTTTGAGAGGGAGCCAGGAATTTCACCTCGATTCCGGCTTCCTCAAGGCGGGGGCGGTAGACTTCCAGGGCTTCCTGGCAGAGGGAAACGATGTCGGTCTTCTTCAGGTCCAACTTCAGGGGCTTGGCGAAGTCACTGATATCAGAGAGGAGCTTCTCTAGCCGTTGAACCTCCCGAAAGATGAGCTCGAGTTTTTTCTTCTTTTCCGGGTCTTCTTCCTTTTTGAGGAGAGAGAGTACCAGCCCGCCAATGGCAATGAGAGGGTTTTTGATCTCGTGTACGATCCGGGAGACAGCCATGCCCACCGCCGCCAGCTTTTCACTCTGAAGGAGTCGCTTTTCCATTTCCTTCTGGGTGGAAATGTCGCGCACGATGGCGGTGAAGACCCAATGGCCATTTATCCTGGTGGCGGAGCGGGAAATCTGAACCGGAAAGATCTCTCCGTTTTTGCGGCGGGCCTTCCCTTCCATGATTCGCCCGAGCACCGGAGAGTGCCCGGTCTTTAGAAATTCTTCCACGTATTGCCGGTGTTTTCTGGCCACCGAGGGAGGAAGGAGGAGGGCGAGATCCTGCCCCAGCGCCTCCTCCACCCTGTAACCAAAGATGTTTTCGGCGGCCAGGTTATAGAGAATGATGCGGTGTTCTTCGTTTATCGCTACGATGGCATCGGTAGCGCTCTCAATGATTCCCTCAAGGAGATCCTGGCTGGAAAGGAGGTCTTTTTCGAGGCAAAAAACCCGCTTCTCTGGCATCTAGCACCCGCGCTCCAGGCGGTCGAGATGGCGCTTCTTGATGCCTTCCACCACTTTGTGTGCGGAGTTGAAGGCTGCCATGATGCTCCCCTTCTCAAAGACGAGGTCCCCAGCCAGAAAGAGCCCCGGGACGTTGGTTTCGTAGTATTCGTCCACCTTGGGGCTCTTGCCTTCCATTTCGACTCCGGCGGCTCGCAGGAAGTTTTCCGGAGTGCTGCCCCCCAGGCAGTAGAAAATGGCGTCGAAGACCATCTTCTGACCGTCCTTGAAATTCACTTGAACGCCCTCGGGAGCTGGTTCCACGCCCTCGATGTCGGTCCCCAGCAGGAGGGTGACCTTTCCTTCCTGGACGCGTTTTTCAAGCTCGGCGAGGTTGGTTTCGTTGATGCGGAAAAACTTGGGCCTCCGGTAAGAAAGAAATACCTGGGCCCCTTTGTCTGCCAGATAACAGGCGGTTTCCGCGGCAGAATCTCCTCCACCTACCACCAGTACTTTCTTGAAGTGCTCCGGTATTTCCGCCTGGGTTCCAAGAAAGATTCGGTCTCTCACCTCTTTGGGCAAGACGTAACGAGGTCTGTTGGGCCGTCCGAAGATACCGATGGCAACGACCACTACCGGGGCTTCGATGACGGTGTCCTGCCCGGCATGAATCCGGAAACAATCGTTGACCCTTTCGATCTTGTGGACTTCCTGGTTATAGCGGATATCAAGCTGGTAGTCTTTGATGTACTTGTCCATCAGTTCGAGGAACTCTTCCTTGCTACAGGTATCGAAACGGCAGATCCCGATGGGATCGACCTTTACTTTGCGATAAACCGCGTCGACCCTTTTGCCAGGGTGATAGAATTTGTGGATGGTCTCGCAAGGTTTGTCAGACCTTTCCAGCACGACGACCGGCTCTATCCCGGCAGCCTTGGCTTCTACGGCTACGGCAATCCCAGCGGGGCCTGCACCCACCACGACCATCTTTGCTTTTTCCATCTCGCTCTCCTTCCTTACGATTTGGAATTAGCGCGTGAGATTACTTTTTAATCCGATACGGGTTGACTGTCATCACCGGACAAGAGGCGGTCTTGACCACCCTTTCGGCCACGCTGCCCAGGAGGACCTTTTCGAGCCCCTTGCGCCCGTGGGTCCCCATGACGATGAGGTCGGCCCCCTTCTCTTCGGCTACCTTGACGATCTCTTCTGGCACGTCTCCCCGCCTTACCAGGGATTCCACGGGGAAACCTTCCAGGTAATCTTCTATGAAGCTTTCCATCTTTTTTTGGGCGGATTCCATGAGTTCGGCCTCGAGATTGTCCAGAGCGCTGTGAGGGACATAAAAATTGGCGTACTTGGCAAGCTCTTCCACCACAAAAAGAATGATCAGCTTTGCTTCGAGTTTTTCTGCCAGATAGGTGGCGTAGGGTAAGACTTTGGTAGAGGCTTCCGTGAAGTCGGTGGGAAAAAGTATGGTTTTGATCTCGGCCATGATGCCCTCCTATGGTAAAAGTAGACTTTGAGATTCTATTTCATTTT
>JAADDY010000037.1 GCA_013153725.1 Thermodesulfobacteriota bacterium | reverse complement strand
TCCGGAAGACTGCCCCTTTTGAAGAAGGCCCTCACCCGCTTTGATACCACTTTCCCCGAAGATTGCCCGGCAGATCTTTGTGCGGTGGTCCGGGTCCTGCCAAAGGTGCCTTTGCGTCTCCAGTTCTTCGAGGCCGAACCCGAAGAGGGGCTCCCTGCGGAGGTGAAGATCCTCTTCGACCGCCAGGCCCTTTCGTTTCTCGATCTGGAGTCTCTGGTCTTCTGTGCGGAACGTCTGGTTGAGAGACTCCTTGAGGTTTTGGAGGAGGAAAGCTGATGCTTTTTCTGGTGGCACACGCCTGCCCCAACTGCGGGGGCACGATCAGCGATGAGCGTTTGAGCCGCGGTCTTCCGTGTTCCAGATGTCTCCCCAAACCCCAGGAGGGGGATCTCTGCGAGCTCCTGCGCCAAGAAGGGCGACTCAGACGGCTGGCTCCCTACTGTGAGGTGGCAGAAAAGCTCGAAGAGTTTGCCCGCTTCTTTCAAAAGGCCCTGGGGTTTTCTCCTTCTTCCCTTCAGGAGACCTGGATCAAGCGCATCCTCTTTCGGGAATCGTTCGCCATTGTGGCCCCTACCGGTACCGGAAAGACCACTTTCGGCCTTATCGCGGCGCTTTACTTTCCGGGGCGGGTCCTCATCCTGGTGCCCACCCGCCTTCTCGTCCAGCAGATCGGTGAACGCCTGGAAGAGCTCGCCCGTAAGATCGGCGTTTCAAAGAAGATCCTCGCCTATCTCGGCAAGAAGAAAGACAAAGAGGCCTTTTCGTCCCGGGATTTCGATATCCTGGTTTGCACCACGGCCTTTTTCTACAAGCACCTTGCGGAGCTTCAGGAGCTCGATTTCGAGTTTGTCTTCATCGACGACGTGGACTCCTTCCTCAAACGCTCGGCCCACGTGGACCGTCTCTTCGCGCTCCTCGGCTTTTCGGAGCGCGAGATCAAGCTTGCCCTCAAAACCAACAAGACGGAGCGAGATTTCGAAAAGCTTGAAGCCATCAGGAAGAGGCACGCCGGGCGGAAGATCCTCCTCGTCTCCTCTGCCACCCTGAAGCCCCGCACTTCGCGGGTGATGCTCTTCAGGTTCCTCCTGGGGTTCGATATTCAGAGGGCCGTCAGCAACCTGCGAAACATTGTCGACGCTTACACCGAAGGCTCAACCGAGCTCCGGAAGCTCTCCGAAAAGGCGGCTTCTCTGGCCCGGGTCCTGGGTCCCGGGGGCCTGGTCTTCGTCTCCCAGGTTTACGGGAGAGAGGCGGTGGAAGAGGTGGTCTCGTATCTTCGAGAAGAGGGCTTTCGTGTTCTGAGCTATCTTGAGCTCTCCCCTGAAGAGTTGATGGCCGAAATGGAAAAGGGTGAATTCGACCTCGCCGTGGGGCTGGCACACCTCTCAAACCCCCTGGTGCGCGGGATAGATCTCCCCTACGTCCTGCGCTACGCTATCTTCCTGGGGGTTCCCAAGCATCTCATCCCTACCAGGGTCAATCTCCTGCCTCGCAGCCTCTACAGCCTCCTGGTGAACATCATCTCCCTTCTCGAAGAGGAGGAAAGGCTCACCGCTCTCAGCGACATCCAGTATCTGCGACGCTATCTCACCCTTCCGGAGGAGGCCCTTCCCCGCTATCCGCGCCTCGTGGAACGCCTGGAGAGGATAAAGGCCTTTTTGGAGAGCAAATTTTCCGACCCGGCCTTTCTTGAGAAGCTGCGCCGGGCAGAAGACGTCTTTCTGGTCCAGGAGGGAGATGAGCTCTTCCTCGTGGCCGGAGACACCGCCACCTACATCCAGGCTTCCGGGCGCGTCTCCCGTCTTACGGTCTTCGGCCTCTTGAAAGGGCTAGCGGTGGTCCTGGTGGATGACCGCCGGGCCTTTGTGAGCCTCGAGAGGCGGCTGCGTTTTCACCTGGGAGACGATTTTTCCTTCAAGCCCCTTGAGGAGCTGGACCTCGAGAGCCTGGCCCGGGAGCTTACCGAAGTGAGGAAGATCGGACGAAAGAAAGGCGAACTCAAAGACCTGATGCGCACCGCTCTGGTGGTGGTGGAATCCCCGCACAAGGCCAAGACCATCGCCTCTTTCTTCGGGAAGCCCTCGGTGCGAAAGGTGGGGGAGGCCTTTGTCTACGAAATACCCACGGAGAACAAGCTCCTGATGGTGAGTGCTTCTCTGGGGCACGTCTTCAATCTTTCGCGGCGACGGGGTTTCTTCGGGGTCTTCGAGGAAAACGGCCGTTTCATCCCCCTCTTCGACAGCATCAAGATCTGTCGGCCCACCGGGGAACAGCTCGTCGATCCGGAAGAAGTCGAAATCAGGTGCCCGGAAGGGCCGGTCTTCGACAAGCGAGAGCTCTTGGAGAGCCTGAGACGCCTGGCCTACGAGATCCAGGAAGTTTACATTGGCAGCGACCCCGACGCCGAGGGGGAAAAGATCGCCTACGATCTCCTGGTGGAGCTTCGCCCTTTCAACGCCACGATAAGCCGGCTTGAGTTCCACGAAGTAACTCCCAGGGCCTTTCGAGAGGCACTCTCGAACCCGGTGGATTTCAATCTCAACCGGGTGAAGGCTCAGCTCACGCGCCGGGTCATCGACCGCTGGGTGGGGTTCGTCCTTTCCCGGAGACTCTGGCGAGCCTTTGGGAACCGGCGGCTTTCTGCCGGGCGGGTCCAGAGCCCGGTTCTGGGCTGGGTCATCGCAAGGGCCGAGGAGGCCAAGCAAAAGAAGGGCCGCGTGAGCTTCGTGCTCTTCGGGGAACATTTCACGCTGGATCTCGAAGATATTCCCCTGGCCCGCAAGATTGCTCAGGAGCTCGAAAATCTGGAATGGGAAATAGCTGCCCGCGAGGAGGCCGAAAAGAATCCCCTTCCCCCCTACACCACCGATACCGTGCTCGAGGATGCCAGTGCCAAGCTCGGCTTCTCCACAAAAGACACCATGAACCTCCTCCAGGAGCTCTTTGAAAGCGGCCTCATCACCTACCACCGGACGGACTCTACCCGCATCTCCGAAGTGGGCCGCTACCAGGTGGCCAAACCCTATATCGCCAAGCATTTTGGTGAAGAGTTCTTCTATCCTCGTGCCTGGGGAGAAGGTGGAGCACACGAGGGTATCCGCCCCACACGCCCGCGAGACGCCGAAGAGGTGCGCTACATGCTGGCAAGCGGCCTCCTTACCCTTTCCGACCCCAAGCGGGCCTTGAGCCTTTACGACCTCATCTTCAGGCGTTTCATGGCCAGCCAGATGAGGCCCGCGCTGGTGGAAGTCTCTCGCCTCAGGTTCCGGGTCCCCTCCTACGAATGGGAGGAGGAAGTGATCACCCGGATCCTTCGCGAGGGTTTCGAGAAGATGTTCCCCACCTTTCGCGTGGTGGAGCTCAAAGAAGAAGACCGGCCCGAAGAGATATCCTTCAAGCTGGTACCCAAGGTGGAACTCTACACCGAGGGCACTCTGGTGCAGGAGATGAAGCGCCGGGGCCTTGGCAGACCTTCCACCTACGCAGAGATCGTGACCACCCTCATTCAGCGGCGTTACGTGAAGGTGCTCCCTGGAGGGAGACTTTACCCCACGAAACTCGGGCGCGAGGTTTACAGCTATCTGCGGAAGCACTTTCCAGAGCAGGTAGACGAAGAGCTGACCCGGAAGGTGGAAAGGGCCATGGACCTCATCGAGGAAGGCAAGCTCGATTACCAGGAAGTTCTGAGGGAGGCTTACGAAATAAGGCGCTTTCTGGAAGAGGGGGACGAGGGGGTTCCCGAAGAAGAGTTACCACACTACCGATCGGAGACTATTTCTTAGCCTCTTCGAGGAGCTTTTCCGCCATGTCAAGGATGGCCTGGGCCAGGACTTTCAGCTTCACCCGCCTTTTGGCCGCTTCTTTTTGCAGAAAACGCATCGCTTCGCCTTCTTTGAAGCCGTAAGCATCCATCAGGAAGCCCTTGGCGCGTTCGATCACTTTGCGGGCTTCCAGTTCTTCACGGAGATTTTCGATTTCGATCTCCAGATGGTTGATTTGCCGCCCGATATTGAAGGCGATTTCAATGGCAGAGATGAGCTCGGCAATGGAGATGGGTTTCATGAGATAGCCGAGTACGCGCGCCTTTCTGGCACGCTCGAGAAAGGTGGGATCAGCGAAGGCGGTCAGGAGGACGATGGGGATGAAAGTCTTTTCGTTTATCTGGCGGGCAGCCTCCAGGCCATCCAGCTCCGGCATGCGGATGTCCATGATGATGAGATCGGGCTGGTGGGCCAGGGCCTGTTCCACGGCTTCTTTTCCTGTCCGTGCTATTCCGACCACTTCATACCCCTTGTCTTCGAGAGCCTCGACCAGGGAGGTGCAGAGCCAGTGGTCGTCTTCGGCGATCAGAATACGTTTTTTGGTCTTCCCCTCAGACACGGAAGGCTCCTAACGGATAAAGCTCTTAGTTTTCTAAAGAACATCAGAGAAAAAATCAATTTTAAAAAATTCGATTTAAATGAGAGGGGTCGGAGGGCATCCGGAATTACTCATGGGAATTCTGTTTTTAAGAAGAAAAGCTCAAAAAAACATCTAAGATCTTGTAAAAAGCCCCTTTGAGCCTCTAATCCCCTAATTTAGAGTGCCATGCTAATTTACAGCACTTTTGCGGGGTTATTGAAAGACCTCACCTGAAGGGGTGGTGCCCCCGGCAGGACTCGAACCTGCGACACCGAGATTAGGAATCTCGTGCTCTATCCGCCTGAGCTACGGGGGCAAAGGCCTGAAT
>JAADDY010000070.1 GCA_013153725.1 Thermodesulfobacteriota bacterium | reverse complement strand
TGAAACTCTCCAAGATCAAAGACCAGTTGCTCACGGAAGAAGGGCGGCGTCTGGCGGCGGAAAGATACCGTTTCATGGAGGAATTCTTCGAGCGCCTTCATAAGGAGGTCAAGGGAGAGCTCTGATGCGGGAAGAGATCGAGGTCACCATCTTCAATTCCCTTTTCGCCGCGGTGGCGGAGGAGATGGGCATCGTCCTCCAGAAGTCTTCTTTTTCTGCCAATATCAAAGAGCGGCGGGATTTCTCCTGTGCCATCTTCGATGGCAAGGGCCGGCTCATCGCCCAGGCCGCCCATATTCCCGTGCACTTGGGGGCCATGCCCCATACCTTGGCGGAGGTGCGCCGGAAACTCACCCTAAACCCACACGATGTCGTCATCACCAACGATCCTTACGCCGGGGGCACCCATCTCCCGGACATTACCCTCATAAAACCCGTCTACGAGGGGGACGAAATCGCCTTTTACCTCACGGTGCGGGCCCACCACGCCGACGTTGGAGGAAAGACCCCGGGTTCCATGCCTCTTGCCACGCACATCGAAGAGGAGGGTGTGCTGATTCCCCCTTGCAAACTCCTCGAGGAGGGGCGCCTTAACGAGGGTTTCTGGAAGGGGTTCTTGGCTCAGGTTCGCAACCCAGCTGAAAGAGAGGGGGATCTCAAGGCCCAGCTTGCAGCCCTTCACCGGGGTGAGATCCGGGTGCGGGAGCTTATCAAGCGCTACGGGCTTTCCTTCCTGAAAGAGCGCTTCGTGCTCCTTCTGGAGTATAGCGCAAGGCTCATGCGGGCCCTGGTGAACGACATCCCCGACGGCGAGTACCATTTCGAGGACTATCTCGACGACGACGGGATCGACAAGAATCCTCTCCCGCTCCGGGTGAAGATCCTCGTGGAGGGAGACAGGGTCGTCCTCGATTTCCGCGAATCTTCTCCCCAGGTGAAGACGAGTCTCAACGCCGTGCGTGCCGTGACCTGTGCGGCGGTTTATTACGTCTTCTTTTCTCTCGCCCGGGGAGAGATTCCTGCCAACGAGGGGGCCTTTTACCCCTTCGAGATCCTCACCAGGCCGGGCACCATTCTCGACGCGGTTTATCCTGCTCCGGTGGCCGCCGGAAACGTCGAGACCTCTCAAAGGGTGGTGGACGTGGTCCTCGGGGCCCTGGCGCAGGCCCTGCCAGAGCAAATACCCGCTGCCTCTTGCGGGTCCATGAACAATCTGGCCTTCGGCGGGGAGGGCTTTACCTATTACGAGACTATCGGGGGAGGGATGGGGGGAAGACCCGGGCTTTCCGGCCTTTCCGGGGTCCATACTCACATGACCAACACCCTGAACACTCCTATCGAGGCCCTGGAGCGGGAGTACCCCGTGCTGGTGGAGAAGTACGCCTTGCGGCCGCGCTCCGGAGGCGCGGGGAAGTTTCGGGGCGGGGACGGTCTCATCCGGCGCTTCCGGTTCCTTGAACCCGCCACGGTGACGATCCTTTCCGAAAGAAGGCGCCTGGCCCCTTACGGGCTCTTTGGGGGCAAGGCCGGCCGTCGAGGGCAAAACATCCTGGAGAAAAAGGGGCGAAAGAAGATCCTCCCCGGCAAAGTGACCCTTGAAGTGGAAGAGGGGGACGTGCTCGAAATTCGGACCCCGGGAGGCGGTGGTTGGGGCTAGAGGAGGCCGCCCTTTACCTCCACGTTCCCTTTTGCCGCTCAAAGTGCCCTTACTGCGATTTCTATTCCCTGCCCCTGGTCCCCGAAAGAGATCTTCTCGAAAGCTTCCTGAAGGCCCTTAAAAAGGAAGTCCTCCTCCGGAGGGAGGAGCTCAAGGGCTTTCGGTTCGTGACTTTTTACGTGGGTGGGGGCACCCCTTCCCTCCTTCCCCTCTGGTTTTACCGGGACTTTTTCGGATTTTTGAGGGAAACGCTTGCTTTCAGCCCGGAAGAAGCCACCCTCGAGGCCAACCCCGAGGGTTTGACCCTCGAGTATCTGGCTGGGCTGCGAGAGATTTTCAACCGCCTGAGCCTGGGGTCCCAGAGCCTTCTCAACCAGGGGCTTCGGGCCCTGGGAAGGAGGCACCGGGTCCGGGAGGTAAAGGAGGCCTTTCGGGCGGCGCGGGAGGCGGGTTTCCGGAATATCTCGCTTGATTTCATCTTCGGCTGGCCGGGCCAGAGCCTTCCCCTTCTTACGCGGGAGCTTGAAGAGCTGCGGCTTTTGGGCCCGGAGCACGTCTCCTACTACGAGTTGACCATCGAGGAGGGCACACCCTTTCACCGGGTCTTCGAAAGGGGGGAGCTTTCTCTCCCTCCAGAAGAAGAGGTGGTGAGGATGCACGAGATGATTGATTCTTTCCTGGAGGAGGCCGGCTACGAGCACTATGAGATCTCAAACTTTGCCCGCCCGGGGTTCCGGTGCCGTCACAATCTCTTTTATTGGGAGGCACGCCCTTATCTGGGGCTCGGCCCGGGGGCGGCTTCCTATCTCCATGGAAGACGGAGCAAAAACGCCGAAGATTTGAGGGCTTATCTTCAAAGCCTTGAGGCGGGAAGACTCCCCCCGCGCGAAGAAGAAAAACTCTCTCCGGAGAAGCGCTTCAGAGAGGCCGTCATCCTGGGCCTTCGTTTGCTTGAGGGCATTGATCTGGCGGCCTTCAAGAGCAGGTTCGGCTACGAAGTGAGGGAATACTACGGCCCGCGTCTCGAAAAGCTCAGAGACCTGGGGCTTTTGGAGCTCGTAGGCGGCCGCCTGCGACTCACCCGCAAAGGGCGTCTCCTGGCCAACGTGGTCTTCCGGGAGCTGGTTTAGGAAAACGTGCTGTTTAAGAGTTTCTTGAATATCGTTTGCAAAAAGAGTAGAAAGGAATCATGGAAGAGAAACTCCTGATGAGCGAAAAGGAGATCGATCGGGCCCTTACCCGCATTGCGCATCAAATTCTTGAGCGTAACAGGGGGTCCGAGGATCTTGTCCTGGTGGGGATCCGCACGGGGGGAGTCCCGCTGGCAGAGAGATTGAAGCGCAAGATCAAGGAGATCGAAGACGTGGAGCTGCCGGTGGGTGTCCTCGATATAAGTCTTTATCGGGACGACTGGAGCCTGGCTTCTCCTCAGCCCGAAGTGCGTCGGACCGAGATTCCCTTCCGGATAGACGATAAGGTCATCATACTGGTGGACGATGTCATCTTTACGGGGCGCACCATTCGAGCGGCGCTCGACGCCTTGATGGACTTCGGTCGCCCCAAGAAGGTAGAGCTGGCTGTTCTGGTGGATCGCGGCCACCGGGAACTACCCATCGAGCCCACCTACACGGGCTTTACCATCACCACCTTACCGAACGAGCACGTTACGGTGAGGCTCAAAGAAATCACGGGAAAAGACGAGGTCGTCCTTGAAAGGTATTAAGGAGGGTCCGGAGAGCAGCTCTTCCTTTACCAGCCGCCTGGCCACCAGGTGGCTGGGGCGGAAGATTATTTTCTTTCGCGAACTATCTTCCACCCAGGATGAGATCAGGAAGCACGTCTTTACCGGCCCCAATGGCCTTGTGGTCTGGGCTGACCGGCAAACCCAGGGGCGAGGGCGCTTTTCTCGAAACTGGTATTCCCCACGGTCGGCGGGGCTTTATTTTTCTCTGCTCCTCAAAGAGCCTCTGGCAAGGCCGCTTCCTCTTTATGGTCTGGCCACTGCTGTGGGAGTGGCCCAGGCCCTGGAAGAAGTGATCAAGATTCCCTTCCATCTCAAGTGGCCCAACGATATTCTGCTCCGTGGCCGCAAGGTGGGGGGGATTCTGCTAGAAGCGGTTTCTCCGGCCCTGATCGTGGGGATTGGTCTCAACGTCTCCTTCAGGCGGGAAGATTTTCCCCCAGAGATCCGGGAAAAGGCCACTTCCATCTTTGAGGAGACGGGGCTTCTCGTAAGCCGGGCCAAGATCCTGCGGGCCGTCTTGAAAAGACTCGAAGATCGTTACGAACTCCTCCTTGAAAAAGGCTTTTCCGCCATCGAAAAAGACTGGCGGAAGCGCGATGTGGCGCTGGGAGGAAGAGTGGTGCTTCGCCGGGGAGACCAGATGCTCACCGGTTTTTCCCTCGGGCCTTCACCCGACGGTACTCTCCTCCTGAAGACCCCCCAGGGGCTGCTCAAACTCCACTCCGGAGAGATTCTCATGTGGGAGATCCCGGGGTGGGAGAAACATCGCGCAGCCTAACTTGTTTCTCCGCCCGCGGCGGAGTAAATTCTTTAGAATAATTCCAAAAGACGAGAAGAGGCTGAAATGACGATCAAAGAGCAGGCTGAAAAGGGTGTTATCACTCCGGAAATCGAAGCTTGTGCCAAACTCGAGGGAATTGAACCGGAGAAGTTGCGGGCTCTGGTGGCCGAGGGCAAGGCCGTTGTTCCGGCCAATCGCAAATTCAAGCTCACCAAACCCTGCGCCATCGGAAAGGGGCTTCGCACCAAGGTAAACGCCAATATCGGAACTTCTCGCGATCTGCCAGACGTGGAACCCGAGCTTGAAAAGTTGCGGGTGGCTCTTGAGGCCGGAGCCGACGCCATCATGGATCTTTCCACCGGAGGGCCTCTCGATGAGATCCGCAAGATGGTGAGAGAAAACTGCCCCGTCCCGCTGGGGACGGTTCCCATATATCAGGCGGCAGTAGAGGCCGTGGAGCACAAAAAGAAGGCCATCGTGGAGATGACGGTGGAAGAGATGTTCCGCGCCGTGGAGAAGCAGGCCGAAGATGGCGTGGATTTCATGACCATTCACTGCGGTGTTACGCGGACGGTGCTTGAGCGTTTTGAAGCGAGCAAGCGCATTCTCGGGGTGGTGTCGCGGGGCGGTTCCTTCCTGGTGGAGTGGATGGTCTACAACAACAAAGAAAACCCCTTTTACGAGCACTTCGATGATCTTCTGGCCCTGGCCAGGGAGTACGAGATAACCTTATCTCTGGGAGACGGCATCAGGCCGGGGTGCCTGGCAGACGCCACGGATGGTCCCCAGATCCAGGAGCTCATCATCTTGGGGGAGCTTACCCTGAGGGCCTGGGAGGCCGGGGTGCAGGTGATGATCGAGGGGCCGGGTCACGTTCCTCTGGACCAGGTCGAAGCCAACGTCAAGCTTCAGAAGCGCCTCTGCCACGGAGCCCCCTTTTACGTGCTGGGGCCACTCGTCACCGATATCGCACCGGGTTACGACCATATCGGCTGTGCCATAGGCGGGGCCATCGCCGCGGCAGCCGGGGCCGATTTTCTCTGCTACGTGACCCCTGCCGAACATCTTCGCCTCCCCACGGTGGAGGACGTGCGGGAAGGTGTCATCGCCGCCCGCATCGCCGGGCACGCCGCAGACATCGTAAAGGGTGTCCCTGGCGCCTTCGAAAAGGACCTCGCCATGGCCCGCGCCAGGGCGCGCCTGGACTGGGAGGAACAGATTCGCCTTTCTATCGACCCGGAAAAAGCCCGTCGTTATCGTCTGGAAGGTGGGGTCTCAAAGGGGCGCGCTTGCACCATGTGTGGAGAGTATTGTGCCATCAAGGTCTATCAACGGGCCAGACAGAGAAAATTTTTCGGAGAAGGAGATGAGTGAAGAAGGGGAGCGAAAGCTCCCCTTTTCTTTTAGGCGAATTTGTTAAGGATCCAGGTAATTATTTCGCTCTTCAATTTCATGTTGTCTTCTTCGGTCATGTTGGTGAGCCAGCGCCTCACCCACTTCTGCAGGCGATTGAAATGGGCCTGGTTGAGCTTCTCTCCGTAAACCATCTCAAGAGCTTGGAGATACCAGATGAAGATGGCGTGGAGCGGAATGCACTGATATTCCAGGGTGATGGGATAAAGGGCCTCGTAGAAGGCACGGTTGATGAACTTCTTGTCCGGCTCGCTTCCGAACTTTCGGATCACCAGCCGGGAGACGTTTTCCCCTTCTTTTCCTTCCTCGGGGATTTCTTCCTGCCGCTCCATGAGAAGGCGCATATTCTCGTTGAGGAGATCCATGCGCTCGCGGTTGAGCTTGATGATCTCCTCCTGCAGGAAACCCAAGGCCAGCGGGTTCTCCCGCTCACGATAATATTTGGCAAGCTTTTGCCTCAGGGCAGATTTTCTTGAACGACCACCCATTAAAAATCACCTCTTTCGAGCAGTTTTAAGACGTTACAGCTACCCGGCCCCATAAGGGACTGCCGGGGCACACCCGGTTATCTTTCAAATAGCTTAAACGCCCCCCCGTGTTTTTGCAAACAGGGCCTATTTGAGCCCCAGCACGTCGTGCATATCGTAGACACCGGGTTCCTTGCCCGCGACCCAGATGGCTGCTTTGACCGCCCCGCGGGCAAAGGTGTCGCGGCTGGCAGCCCGATGGGTGAGTTCTATCCGCTCCCCGGTGCCGGCAAAGAGCACCGTGTGCTCGCCCACGATCTCTCCGGCGCGGATGGTCTGGATGCCGATTTCCTTCTTGGGCCGTTCACCGATGATACCTTCGCGGCAAAACCTGAAAGTGGAATCGTCCCACCCCAGAGTCTTGGCGATGACGTTGGCCAGGGCGATGGCCGTGCCGCTGGGAGCGTCTTTCTTCATCCGGTGGTGGGCTTCTACGATTTCGATGTCGAAATCTTCCCCGAGGACCCTGGTGGCCATCTCCACGAGTTTGTAGAGGAGATTGATTCCTAGGCTCATGTTGTAAGCCTGAACCAGGGGAAAGTGTTTTCGGGCCAGTTCGTGGATCTCTTCGAGTTCTTCCTTTTTGAAGCCGGTGGTCCCGATGACCATGGCTTTGCCATGTTTGCTGTTGATGCGGGCGTGTTCCAGGGAGGCCTCGTGGAAGGTGAAGTCGATAATCACGTCGCCTTTGTCGATGACCTTCTCCAGGCTGTCTTCGATGGTGATGCCCATCTTTGGAAGGCCCACGACCTCACCCACGTCTTTGCCTACGGCCGGGCTGTCTGGCCGCTCGAAGGCGGCAGCCAGTTCAATACCTTCGGTGTTCACGATGTTGTGGATGATGCGGCTACCCATCCTGCCTGCAGCACCGGCAACGATAGCTTTTACCATGACTGGAATCCTCCTTGTAGCGAGGGATAGGAGGCCTTTTTGTAACCTTTGGGAACGGAGAAAAGGCTTTTGGGGAGAGGTTTCTTTTCCACTTTGATCACTTCGACGCGATAGTTGTCCTCGTAGGAGACCTCTTTTAGCGGATAGCCGAACTCCTCGAAATCTTTCATTTCGAGGGCGGACATCTTGCGCTTCGAGGTTTGCCATTCCTCAGGAAGCGTAGCTTCGGTCATCTTGGTCAACTTCTCGACGTTACAGCTCTTTCTCAGATCCCGGGCGAGCTTTTCGGAGACCCAGACTTCGCTCACCGGCCGGCCATTTTCGTAGATGATGAGTTGTTCCGCTGTGTAACCTGCGATACGGCTCTTCTTGCCGGTTTTCTTGTGCGTGAACTTGGATGGTTTCTCCTTGGGAGGCTGGATTTCCTGTTTTTCACCGAAAATTTTGCCAAATTTTTTCCCCATGGCGCCCAGGGCCTTTTGCATCTTCTTCATCTGTTCTTGCATGGCCTTCATGCGCTGCTGGTTCTCTTCCACCGAGGAGGCGTAATAGATCTTCTCTTTTGGGATCACGACATACGTCATCTCGTTGTTGGTGTCCATGATGGTGTAAGCTTCACCCATGCCTATCCGGAAAAGGCCGTCTTCACAGGCCCAGGTGAGACGATCACCATCGCTTGTTTGTGCTTCGATGAGAATTCCCGCCAGAAGCGGAGAAGCTCCAAGCACAACAGAAAGGGACAGAGCCACCAGCAATAGGAACTTTTTCATGGGAAACCTCCTTTAAACCAGTTTGTATCCCGCCAAGATGGATTTCAACTTCTCCACGTTTTCCTCACTCATCTGGGTCAAAGGCAACCTTACTTCCGGACTCGCTATCTTGCCCATGAGATAGAGGGCCGTCTTGGCCGGGACGGGGTTGGTCTCGATGAACATGGCCTTGAAGAGATCGTACAGTTTGTAGTGAAGCTTTCTCGCTTTGTCCCAGTTGCCCTTAAGACAGGCGTTCATCATATCAGCCATCTCTTTGGGCATGACGTTTGAAGCCACCGAGATCACCCCTACTCCTCCAAGGGCCATGGTGGGATAGGCGGTGAAATCGTCTCCGGAAAATACCAGGAACTTGTTGCCGCACTGTTTTATGATTTCGGTGACCTGGCGCATGCTGCCACTGGCCTCTTTGATTCCGACGATGTTCTTGATCTTGGAAAGCCTTGCCACGGTCTCCGGTGCGAGGGAGACACTCGTCCGCCCCGGGACGTTGTAGAGGATGATGGGAATTTTCTTTACCGCGTCGGCCACGGCTTTGTAGTGCTGGTAGAGGCCTTCCTGGGTGGGTTTGTTGTAATAGGGGGTTACCATCAGGACGGCGTCTACTCCGATATCGGCGGCAAGCTTGGTGAGCTCGATGGACTGGGCCGTGTTGTTGGTCCCTGTGCCTGCGATGACGGGCACACGCCCGTTTGCGATTTCAACGGTAAGCTCGTAGAGCCGTTTCTTCTCCTCCAGGCTCAGGGTGGCGGACTCTCCGGTGGTTCCCACGGTAAGGAGCCCGTGAGTCCCTCTTTTTATTTGCCACTCTACCAGCTCGCGATAGGATTCCTCGTCGAGCTTTCCGTCTTTGAAAGGAGTTACCAGGGCGACCACCGCTCCCTGAAGAGCTTTCTTATTTTTGGCCTTTTTCCCGCAGGTCTTTTTGCTGCCGCATTTTTTGGCTGGCATAGTTACCTCCTTGCTTTTTATTCTAAAGCCTCCCGGGAAAGGGAAGCCCGGTAGACGAAACGCGCCTCACCTTCGAGGAAGACTTCTTTCGGATCAGGAAGCTCAAAGAAGATCTTCAGGATCTCGCCCCCTTTGGTCAGCACTTCCACCGGAGGGGTTACGAGCCCTTTCAGGGCGGATATGAGAGCCGCTGCCGTGGCCCCGGTGCCACAGGCAAAGGTTTCGTCCTCCACGCCCCTTTCATAGGTGCGCACCGCAATTTTCTGCGGGCCAAGGACAGCTACGAAATTGGCGTTTGTCCCGGAAGGTTCGAAAGTTTCGTGATGGCGAATCCGTGCCCCAAGCTCTTTTACGGGCAGATCCTGGAGTTCTTCCGGGGGGACGATGACCACCGCATGAGGAACCCCGGTATTTACAAAGGACGCCGCCAGGGCCCCCTCAGGAAGAGAGAGCTCGAAATCCAGCCGGAGATCTCGAGGGGGAGTGAGCTGGATTTTCACCTGCCTCCCTTTTACCTCGGCCCGGATGAGGCCCGCCAGGGTCTCAAAGGCAAGTTCCTGAGGGCAAAGGCCCTCTTCTACGGCAAAGCGCGCCGCACAGCGCCCACCGTTGCCGCACATCTCGGCTTCGCTCCCGTCGGCGTTAAAGAAACGCCAGCGGAAGCAGGCCTCCTGGCTCCGGGGTCTTTCGATGAGGATGAGGCCGTCGGCCCCTACGGAGAGAGCCCGGCGACAGAGCTTCTGGGCAAGAAAGCTTCCTGCTCCTTCCGGGACCTGCGCGTTGAAATTGTTGATGAGGATGAAGTCGTTGCCAGAAGCCGTCATTTTGGTGAAAGGAAGGCCTTCAAAATCCGCCGGGCTTTGATCCATGGGTCTTTACATACCAATCTCTAGAGGGCTGTTCAAGCGTAAGAATTTTAAAGCAGGAACTCCGGGATTTTTTCACCCGCCACCAGACGGGCGTAGCTTTCCCTCCGGCGCACCACGAAGTACTCGCTCCCGGAGACCAATACTTCAGGGGGGCGGGGTCTGGAATTGTAGTTTGAAGACATCACAAATCCGTAAGCTCCGGTGCTCATTACCGCCAGCAGCTCTCCGGGCTTCACCAGGGGGAGCTTGCGATCCCGGGCGAAAAAGTCACCTGTCTCACAGATGGGGCCCACCACGTCGGCCACGATTTCCGGTCGGTCGGGGTGAGAAGTTACCGGCACTATCTCGTGGTAGGCGTCGTAAAAGGCGGGGCGCAGGAGGTCGTTCATGCCGGCGTCCACGATGACGAACTTTTTGGCCGGTGTTTCCTTGTAGTAGAGGACCCGGGTCACCAGAATGCCGGCGTTTCCCACCAGCACCCGCCCGGGCTCGAGGATGAGGGTGACTTTGAGATCTTTCAACTCTTCAACCAGGGCCCTGGCATATTCTTCCGGAGGAGGCGGGGCTTCGTCTCCGTAGACGATGCCGAGTCCTCCACCGAGGTCGAGATAACGGATTTCGATATCCTCCTGAGCCAACCTTTTCATGAAGGCTTTGACTCGCCTGAGCGCTTCCACAAAGGGAGAAATTTCCGTCAGCTGGGAGCCGATGTGGCAATCGATCCCCAGGACTTGAAGGTGCGGGTCTTCCCGGGCCAGGAGATAGGCTTTGAAAGCGGTTTCAAGGTCGAGCCCAAACTTGTTTTTCTGAAGACCGGTAGAAATGTAGGGATGCGTCTTGGGATCTACGTCGGGGTTGATCCGGATGGCCACCGGGGCCACCTTTCCCAGGGAGCGGGCCACTCTGGCGAGCGTTTGGAGTTCTCCCAGGCTCTCCACGTTGAACATGAGGATTCCGGCTTTCAGGGCTTCGCGCATCTCCCTGGGAGTCTTACCCACGCCGGAAAAGACGATCTTCTCCGGCGGGATGCCAGCCTTTAGGGCGCGATAGAGCTCTCCCCCGGAGACGATGTCTGCTCCAGAACCCTCTCTGGCAAAGAGCCTCAGGACGGCGAGGTTTGAATTGGCCTTGACCGAATAACAAACGAGATGCGGCAAGGCTCCGAAGGCCCGGTCGAAGATGCGAAAATGGCGCTTCAGCGTGGCGGTGGAATAGAGATAGAAGGGGGTTCCCACCCGGCGTGCGATCTCTCTTACAGGGAGTTCTTCGGCGTAGAGTTCTCCGTGGCGAAACTGGAAGTGATGCATGCCTTCCTCCTTGACCTAGGGGTTAAATTCGACAGTGCTCATTTCCGAAGGGGGACTTTCATTGTGACGAGGAGAGGAATCTACCGCGGTCACAAAGTAGTAGTAAAGCCCGGGGGCCGGAGGACGGTCGAAAAATTTCGGTTCTTTGATGGGCTCTGGCGTGAGGAGTACCGGGGGTTTGCCAGGTCTTTTGCGATACACTCGATAGCCCCAGAGATCAGGCTCGCCGTTTCGTCGCCACCGCAGAAGAACTCCTCCGCGGAAGGGGATAGCCGTGAGCCCTTCTGGCGCAGCCGGGGGAGTGAGGTCTTCGGGGCGCCCGCAGGCCTGGTTGCTCAAAGGGCCTTCGATCAAGCTGCCGTAGTATTCCAGCACGGCAGCTACCTGGTAACAGTAGAGTTTTCCGTTCTGCACATCGTAGTCGAAGTAAGAGGTCTCCGGCACCAGGACCGGAAGGGGCTTTCTCAGCTGGCCTGGTTCGAAGCGGTAAATACGATACTTGAAGAGTTCCTTGAGAGCGGGTTTGCCGTCCAGGAACTTCTCCGGCGGTTGCCAGCTCAAGAAGACGTAGCCATCCCAGGCCTTGGCGGTGAGGTTTTTGGGGGCGGCGGGGGGTGTATACCAGGCAAAGGTTGGAGAACGGGCCGGATCACTGACGCAACGCCAGCCCCTCACGGCTTCCACTTCGTAGTAATATTTCAGCCCCGGTTTCAGGGAACGATCGTTGAAATGGTATCTCTTCAGCGTTTCAAACATCTTTTCGTTCAGGGAGACGAAGAATTTCCTTTCGTAGATACGCCGCGGGCCTGAGACGGGTTCTGCTCGTCGCAAAATGCGAAACCCTTTGAGACCGTCAAGAGGGTTACCGTCTACCTTCTTGCGGGGAATTTTGAAGGAAAGTTCCGCTCCCCAGAAATGGAGATCCACTCTTACATCCTCAGGGGGTTTGGGACGCACCGCGTGTGGGGGCTTGGGAGGGGTTTTCTTACCGCAAGCGGCGATGAGAAAGAGGCCCAAAATGAGAGCCAAAAGCTTACGCACTTCTAAACTCCCCCTGTTCGGGAGAACCTACCTTAGTCCTTAAACCGTGTAAACCTTTAGTTCTCCGAGAGAGGGAGATAGCGCAGGCAGCCTTTTCTGAGGAGAAAGATTCCACCGCCCAGGCTCTGGGCCACGGTGAACTTTTCCCCACCAATTTCTATGACCACACCGGCAAAAATGTGCTCGGTAGCCTTTACCTGGACTCTCTTTTCGAGACGTTTTTTTTCTTTGGTGAGCCTTTCGAGTTCCTCCTTGAGGGTCCTTTCTTCCTTCAACAGGGTGGCAAGCTTTCTCTTGAGACATTTCAGGGAGCGGATTTTTTCCGGAGAGAGCCTTCCTTCCTTCAGGAGATTTATTCCCGTCTCGAGAACCCTCAGGAGGGGCTGCTTCTCTTCCTGTAAAAGGGCCAGTTTCCCCTTTATTTCGTCTAACCGGTGAAGGAGGCAGGGATTGCACCCCGCTCTGATGATGGTGGCTACGTGTGCCCTGCTACCCAGGATGCGGGTCAAAACACCACCTTCCACGGTGAGTTCACCACCTACCACCGCTCCTATTCCCTCGGTGCAGATGAAATTTCCCGCCACCCTCACACAGGCCTGTAGCACGTAGTCCGTGACCACCAGGTCGCCTTCTATCTCTACCGGGGTATACTCTATCCCTCCGAGACGAGCATTCCCCTGGCAGATGAGGCGGGCCTTTTCCCCGTGCAACAGACCCTCCACCAGAAGATTGCCCTTTACCACCACTTCCGCTTCGTCTTCGATGTTTCCGTGGATTTCGACGTCTCCCAGGGCGTGAAGTTTGAACCCCCTTTTCACGTCTCCGGTGATGACGAGTTTTTCCCCTCGAAAGCGGACGTTTCCCGTGTCCCAGTTGACGTCGCCGTCCAACCAGAACTCCGGGTGTACTTCGATACGTTGAGGGTACACCTTGAGCACCCCGGCTTTTTTGGCCGTGAAGAGTTTTGTGCCCGGGTCAAAGCTGACCCATTCGTTTGTATCCATCTTTAAATCTCGCCCCGGCTGAGGAGCAATTTCTTCGCCAAAGACATTTCGCCCCGGTTTTCCGGGGGTGGGAGGGTGAAGTTTTGCAATCTTCTGCCCTTCTTCCACACACAGGATGGCATTTCTTTCACGCAGGTCTATCTTGGGAGCTTCCAGGTCTTCGTGGGACTTTACGGGAACGAACCATTCCAGATAAGCATCCTTTCCTTTTTCAGGGGGTCTCCCTTCGGCCAGAATCAGGCACCCGTTCTCCCAGCGAGGTTCCTCACAAAAGCCGAAAACTATCCCTTTTGTTTTCAGGAACTCATACAGTTGCCGCAGGGGTTCTCCCTCTGGAAAGGGAGCATCGGGCCGCTGAGGATCGAGAAAGGCCTTCATCTTGTCGGGGCTTACGAGGAGGAGATAGTCCCCACCAAGGACTTTGAATCCTCTTTTGAAATCTTCGGCGAGAACAGGCATCCTAAAATTCTGTTTCGTATCCTCAAGCTTGTGACTGAAATGGTTTTTTCCCAGATAGGAGAATTTATGGTATCTTTTGGAAAAACGAGGTTGGCAATGGGTAGGATTCTGAAGACTTTTCTTTGGGGTCTGGCATTTCTAACAATATTTCCGGTTTTAATTCTGGCTTCGAAGTTACCAACTTTTAAGGATCTTCCTCACTGGCAGGCCACTGCTCCCGAATTTTTGACCTACAGCGGGGGAATGAAGGCCTTTTATCTGCACCGGACCTATCAGCGAGAAGATGGAGCGAAACTTGAGCTCTTCCTGGCGGGTGGAACCGAAGGGGCCCGTCTCATCCGGACCCTTAAAGGGCGTATTGAGATCAACACCGAGAACTATCTCCTCAAATATGACAAAGAAGGCCCTTATCAGACCCTCCTCAGCTTTGCCCCCCCGGAGAAGCGGGGTTTTGTGGCGATCTTTCTCAAAGACGACCCGCCGGTGATCCTCTTTGCCCGTTTCTCTGGCCTTGGGCTCAAAGAGGCCCTGGGCCTGCTCAAGAGTTTCGATTGGAACCAGCTCCTCTCGCAATCCCTGGCCTTCCTGGAGGGTGAAGTCTCTTGAAGACAAAGAGCCACCATCTCAGACAGGGATTTTTGGGGCTGATTTTGATCCTCTTAGGGCTCTTCACTTTTCTCGCCCTTGTGGGGCATCATCTGGACGACCCGGGGTTTGGGCGCCTGGGGGCCACGCAGGTCAGAAACTTTACCGGCCTTCTGGGAGCATATCTGGCGGCCTTGCTCTTCGATCTGGCAGGTCTTGGGGCCTGGTTCGTGCCCCTTTTTCTCTTCCTGGCCGGGGTGATGTTGCTCTCCGGGCGGAATCCCGGCTGGCAGGTACCTTTGGCCGGTGTCCTCTTTACCGTCTCCACCTCCTTTTTCGAACCTCTCCTTGGTCTTACCGGCAATCTGGGCTCTTATCCCTTGAATGGGGGTTTTTTGGGGGCCCTGGGGCAGACCCTCCTCCTCTGGCTCGGAAGGCCAGGGCTCTTTTTTCTGATCTTCTTCTGCCAGCTGGCGGCCCTCTGTTTGCTCTCGGGTCTTAGCCCCCAGGCCGTCTTGGTCCGCATGGCGGAGCTTGCGCGACACCTGGGGAAAAAGCTTCTTTCTCTGCCCTCTTTTCTCAACTGGCGGAAGGCGTCCTCCTCTCCCCTCGAACCCGCTTACGAACCTCAACTCCCGGAGGAAGAATACGAACCTCAATTTCCGGAGCAAGAGATCTATCCTGAGCCCGAAGAAGAGCTTTATCTCCCTGAGACGGAAGCCGAGGAGTCCGAAGAAGAAAAGCCGGTCGTCTCTCCCCCTCGCGGAAAAGGCTTCAAGCTTCCCCCCCTTGATCTTCTGGAAGACCCGCCGCCTGCTCTCAAGCGCGAGAGCCGTGAGGAGCTCCTGGAGCGAGCCAGACTTCTGGAGCAGAAGCTCGCAGACTTCGGGGTAAAGGGCCGGGTGACAGAAGTTTGCCCCGGGCCGGTGATCACGGTTTACGAATACGAGCCCGCCCCCGGGGTAAAGATCAACAAGATCGCCTCTCTGGCCGACGATCTGGCTCTGGGGCTCAAGGCGGCAAGCGTTCGTATCGTGGCTCCCATCCCGGGTAAGAGCGCGGTGGGGATAGAAGTGGCCAACAGGGAGCGCGAGATCGTCTATCTCAAGGAGATTCTCGCGAGTGAGGCTTTCCGCAAGGCCCGCTCCAAGCTCACCCTGGCCCTGGGGAAGGATATTTCCGGCCGTCCGGTGGTCACCGATCTCGCCAAGATGCCCCATCTCCTGATAGCCGGAGCCACGGGCACCGGAAAAAGCGTTTGCCTCCACGCCATGCTTTTGAGCCTCCTCTACAAGGCCACGCCGGAAGAAGTGCGCTTCCTCCTGATCGACCCCAAACGCATCGAGCTTTCCGTCTACGACGGTATTCCACATCTCCTGTACCCGGTGGTGCTGGAGCCCAAGACCGCCACCCAGGCCCTCAAATGGGCGGTGGCAGAGATGGAGCGCCGTTACCAGCTCCTGGAAGAGGCCCGGGCCCGGAATCTCGAATCTTACAACGCCGAAGCCGAAGAAAAGCTTCCCTATCTGGTGATCGTGGTGGACGAACTGGCGGATTTGATGGTGGTCTCCTCCAAAGAGGTGGAGACCTCTCTCACCCGTCTGGCCCAGATGGCCCGTGCTTCGGGGATCCATCTCCTGCTCGCCACCCAGAGGCCCTCGGTAGACGTGCTCACCGGGATCATCAAGGCCAATTTCCCGGCCCGCATTTCTTTCCAGGTCTCCTCCCGCACGGATTCCCGCACCATCCTTGATACCGGCGGGGCGGAGAGGCTCCTCGGGGCTGGAGACATGCTGTTTCTGCCCCCTGGCACCTCCAAGCTCAAACGCATTCACGGGGCCTATGTCTCCGAGAAGGAGGTAAAGCGGGTGGTGGAGTACTGGCGGGCCCAGGGAGAGCCGGAATACGAGATAGAGCTGGCCTTCGAGTCGCAGGAGGCTGCTCCAGAATTTGAAGAAGAGGTCGACGAACTTTATGAAAAGGCCGTGGAGCTTGTGATTCAGACCGGGCAGGCCTCTATTTCGATGCTCCAGAGACGCCTGCGGGTGGGCTACAACCGGGCCGCCCGCATGATAGAACGTATGGAAAAGGAGGGAATCGTTGGGCCGTCAGATGGTGTTCGTCCTCGTCCTGTTTTGGTGCGCCCTGATCGCTAATCAGGCGCAGGCTATCCCGCCGAAGGCGCGCGATTTCGCCGCTCGAATTCAGTCCTACTACGAAGAGACCCGAAACTTCGTGGCGGAGTTCGAGCAGGAGGTTCACTGGCGAAGAGGGTCGGAAGTCAAGCTCTCAAAGGGGAGGGTGTATCTCCAGAAGCCGGGCCTTATGCGCTGGGAGTATCTCTGGCCGGACAAGCTCCTCATCGTGGCCGACGGGCGCAACGTCTACATCTATAGTCCGCAAGACAAACAGGTGATGATCTTTCCGAGCGGCAAGGCCCTTTCTCCGCGCACCACCTTGGGATTCATGACTGGCAAAGGGAATCTCCTGCGGGATTTTGAGATCCTCTCCTGTGAGGAACTTGCCGAGGGAAAGGTCAAGCTCCTGCTCCTGCCCAAGATCGAAAGCCCCCAGGTGGCCAAGATCGCCCTCATCGCAGATGCTGAGAGTGGCGCCATCTCTGAAATTTGGTTCTGGGATCATCTTGGCAACCTCACCAAGATCAGGTTCTTTAAGGTAAAGAGAAACGTCAAGTTGTCGCCGAAGCTTTTCCACTTCGTTCCACCCCAGGGGGTGGAAATCGTAAGAGAGAGGTGATCTCATGAACGATCTCCAGCAGGAAATAAGAGAGCTCGCCCGTGAAAAGAAGGCCATCATTCTGGCCCACAACTATCAGCCTCCTGAGATCCAGGACGTCGCCGATCTTACGGGAGATTCCCTGGAGCTTTCACTCAAAGCCTCGGAGACCGATGCCGAAGTGATCGTCTTCTGCGGGGTGCGCTTTATGGCGGAGACGGCGGCCATCGTCTGCCCGGACAAGCTGGTGGTGTTTCCACGGCTGGAAGCCGGCTGTGAAATGGCAGACATGATCACGGTGGAGGACGTGGAGGCGCTCAAGGCCAAGTATCCGGGGGCTCCGGTGGTGACCTACGTCAACTCTTACGTGGAGATCAAGGCTGTTTCCGATATCTGCTGTACGTCGGCCAATTCCGTAAACGTGGTCAAATCCTTAGATGCGAAAGAGATCATCTTCCTTCCGGATATGAACCTGGCCCGCTACACCCAGCGCTTCTTCCCGGACAAAAAGATCCACTATCACGAAGGCTTCTGCCCTTTTCACGACATCCTCACCGTAGAAGACGTGGAGAAGGCCCGGCGGGAGCACCCCGAAGCCGTCTTCATGGCCCATCCAGAGTGCCGTCCCGAAGTGATAGATCTGGCAGACGTGGTGCGCTCCACCAGCGGGATGCTTCGCTACGCCCGGGAGTCGGAGGCCCGGGAATTCATCGTGGGCACGGAAGTGGGGCTCCTTTATCCCCTCAAGAAGCAAAACCCGGACAAAGAATTCTTCCCCGCTTCAGAGAAGATGCTCTGCAAGGCCATGAAGATCATTTCTCTCGAAGACCTCAAACGTTCCCTCGAAACTCTCTCCCCGGTGGTGAAGATTCCGGAGGATGTTCGTCAAAAGGCCTATCGTGCGGTGGCCCGCATGTTAGAGATCCCTCGCAATTAGGAGGCTTTTATGGCGCTTCCCTTCCTTTTCGGTGTGCACAATCACCAGCCGCTTGGCAATTTCGACCATGTGATCGCTCGTCTCACCGAGGAGAGCTATTTGCCTTTTCTTCAGGCGGCCTCGGAGAACCCCCATTTCCGTTTCAGCCTCCACGTAAGCGGCATTCTGCTCAGATGGTGGGAAGATCACTATCCCAAGCTCTTCGATCTCCTGGGGACGCTCATTGACCGCGGGCAGATAGAGCCAGTGTGCGGGGGTTTTTTCGAGCCCATCCTGGTGGCCATTCCCCGGGACGACCGCAAGGAGCAGGTCTTGCGCCACAAAGATTACCTCAAGCGCCAGTTCGGGAGGACCCCGGTGGGGCTCTGGCTCACGGAGAGGGTTTGGGAACAATCTCTCGTAGAAGATCTGGTAAACCTAGGCATCCATTACGTGGTGGTGGATGACCGCCATTTTCTGGTTTCCGGGTTCGAAAAGGAGGCCCTCTACGGTTATTACTATACCGAAGCCGAGGCGCAGAAGCTGGCGGTTTTTCCCATCGACGAAACCCTCCGCTATGCGATCCCCTTCTGGCCGGTGGAACGCCTGGCCCAGTATCTCCAGGATGTTTCCTTCCGTGGTGGAGAGCTTGCCATCTATTTTGATGACGGCGAAAAATTCGGGGCCTGGCCCGGTACCCGCAAGTGGGTTTACGAAGATGGCTGGCTCAAGAGGTTTTTGGACGCCTTACGGGAATGGCAGGAGGCGGGCCGGATAGAGATCCTCACTTTCGAGGAGGCCCTCAAAAGGGTGCCTGCCAAAGGTCTTGCCTATCTCCCCACGGCCTCCTATGCCGAGATGGAAGAATGGGCTCTGCCTGCCAATCGCATCCTTGAACTCCTGGAGCTTGAAAAGCGTCTCAAGCCGGAGAAGACCCGCTTTGCGGCCTTCATTCGTGGAGGGCACTGGCGCAACTTTTTCGTGAAATATCCGGAGTCCAATCATCTCCACAAACGCATGTATCTGGTGAGCGCCCTTTCGCGGGAGAAATTCTCCCCGGAGGCCAGGCTCGATCTCCTGGCGGCCCAGTGCAACGACGCGTACTGGCACGGAATTTTTGGAGGGCTTTACCTGCCCCATCTCCGCCAGGCCCTCTGGGAGAAGCTACTTTCTGCCGAGGCCAAGCTCCGGGCAGCCACCAAGCCCGAAATTTTGGCTCAGGATATCGATTTCGACGGCAAAGAAGAGATCTTCTTCGCCTCGGAAAAGGCCGTGCTGGTCTTCAAGCCCTCCTACGGGGGGCAACTGGTAGAATGGTCGAGCCTTTCCACCTGCCACAATTACCAGAATGTCCTCACCAGGCGTTTCGAGGCCTATCACGAAAGCATAAAACACCCGGAGGAGCCTCCCGAAGTCGAGGAGGGGGTCTTCAGCATCCATCAGCTCAAGAAGAGACCGAGCGAGGAGGTGCTCAAGGCCCTCTGTTACGACTGGTACGAAAGACACAGCCTCGTCGAGCATTTCTTTGATCCTTCACGAGGGCTTGAAGATTTCGTGCGGTGCGACTTTGGGGAATGGGGGGACTTTGCCAACCAGCCCTTTCACTGGCATCGCACCGCAGACGAACTCCTCTTCTTCCGGGACGGAGGTCTCTACCCGCCCGGGTCCGAGAGGAGGCCCCTTCTCCTGCGGAAGAGAGTCAAGATCAGACGCGCCGGGCGCAAGCTCCTCCTTGCCTACGAGTTCGAATACCGGGCTGCTGAGGAGACCAGGTGCTTTTTCGGAGTGGAGTTCAACCTTTACCCGCTCTTTCTGGCGCAGGGGCAGGGAGGCTTCCGGGTGGACGGCAAGGAATTTTCGGTGCAAGAACCCCTCGAAGGCCAGGTACAAAAAGCCTCCTTCCGCGGAAAGGGGGAGACTCTGGAGATAAGACTCCCGGAGAAGGCCAGGTTCTTTCTCTTTCCGGTAAAGACGGTGAGTCAATCCGAGGCGGGGTTTGATCTTACGGTTCAGGGCCTTTCTTTTATGCCTTTCTGGCCCCTGACTTTGAAGCCCGGGATGCGTCACCAGTTGGAACTGGCATTGGAGCTCAAACCCTGAATGCCGATACTAGGCTAAAAATGGAGGCTTTTCATGGGATACTCCCACCACGATAGGCGCTTACCCCCGGCGGTAGAACTCGAACCTTCAAACGTCGCCAAAGATGTCATCCTGACCCTTCTCACCTGCGGCGTGTGGGATATTGTCTGGCAATATCGCCAGATGAGAGTGGTGAACATCCTTTTGGGTTACGAGGAATTCCACTTTTGGAAATGGCTTATTTTTACCCTTCTCACCTGCGGACTCTATCACATTTATCACGAGTATCTCATGGGAAGGGCCATCGTGAGGGTGCAGCACAAATACGGTCTTCCCGCAAGCGAGA
>JAADDY010000017.1 GCA_013153725.1 Thermodesulfobacteriota bacterium | reverse complement strand
CGGAGAGTAACACCTTTGAGGCCCCAGTTGGCGGCATTTTCCTGCCCGTCGGCGATGGCACGGTGGTCCGTATCGACCCCCAGGCCCCGCCTGCAGGGAACGGCCAGCGGGAGCAAAAAGTTTCCGATGCCGCAATGGACGTCGAGCACGCGTTCTTCGGGCTCCACCGCGGCCGCCTCCTTCACGTAGGAGATGAGAGCAAGGTTGATCTCCCAGTTGGCCTGGACGAAGACCCCTGCGGAGGCCAGGAATTGCTGGTCCTGCGGGAGACCGGCTGTCTCCTTGGGGACGGAAAAGAGCCGTCTTCCGCGGTAGGGAGCGTCTTCCGGGAAGGGGCCCTGGGGTTCAGGGCCTCGGATCCAGTAGAAGATGGCCTTGAGCGCCGGGATTTCGGAGAGGATTTCGGCGAGATCTTCCTGGCGTGGGGCGACTTTCGTCCAGAAGAGCATGACGACTTTCTTCTCTACCGGGGAGAGCCCGAGATTGACCCTCTTGACGTAGGGATGAAGGCGCTTCCAGGCCGGGATCTCCGGCAGCCTGGAGAGGACCTCGTTCACCTCTTCGGTGGTGAGATAGCAGTATCTTACCGGCACCAGGTCGTGGGACCTCCTCTTGAGAAAGCCCAGGGCCCCGGTCTCCTGGTGCACGTGGAACTGGAGGCGGTTGCGATAGTGGTATTCCCGGGGGGAAGGGACAATGCCGCGGATCAGGTCTTCTTCGATCTTTCCGGTCCGCCAGAGAGTTTCTCTGAAAATGCGCAGTTTTTCTTCAAGCTGTGCTTCGTAAGGGAGATGCTGGAACTGACACCCCCCACACTGGCCGAAATACGGGCAGCGCGGACTCCGGCGCAAGGGGGAGGGCTCAATGATTTCCCGCACCCGGGCCAGGGCGTAATCCCCCAGGTTCTGGGTGATCTGGATGCGGACCCTCTCTCCGGGGATGACATCCGGGACGAAGACCACCTGCCCATCAGGCAGGCGTGCCAGCCCCTCACCCCCGTGGACCAGTTTTTCGATGGTGACTTCGATTTCAGGACGCATCGTCGAAGCGGGCGACCAGAGTTCCCCGTGGGGTATCAATGACCCAGAAGCCTTCCTCCTGCAAGCGTTTGCGAATCTCATCGGCCCGGGAGAAGTTGCCCTCCCGGCGGGCGGCTTCTCTTTCTTCGAGAAGCCTGGCCACGTCTTCGTCGGTGGCCAGCGTGGCAAACCTTATCAGCCCCAGGACCTGGTCGATCCTCTGGAGGGCCTCTCTTACCTGGGCGGTCTGTTCTTCGTTCAGCCCCTCGCGGGCGAGGACGGGCTCCAGGCGGTTGGTGAATTCGAAGAGGGCTCCAAGGGCCCCGGAGATGTTGAGGTCGTCGTCAAGGGCGGCTTCAAAATCCGCCAGCAGGCGTTCCACGGCCTGAGAGACTGGGAAGATGGTCTTGCCGCTGGGCTCACGGGCCAGGAAGACCATGAAGAGATCGAGCCCGCGGAGGGCCTTGGCCGCGTCCTTGAGGGCTTCGAAGCTGAAGCTCAGGGGCTTGCGGTAATGGGTGCGCAGGAGAAAATAACGGATCTCTCGCCCGCTGAAGCCACGTGCCAGAAGTTCGGGCACGGTGACGGCGTTTCCGTGCGTGAAGGACATCTTCTTGCCCTCGGCGGAGACCAGGGCGGAGTGGAGCCAGTAGCGGGCCAGGTTCTTGCCGGTGAGGGCCTTTACGATGGCGATTTCGTCCTCGTGGTGGGGAAAGATGAGATCCGTGCCGCTGGTGTGGATGTCAAACTCCGGCCCCAGATATTTGAGGGCCATGGCGGCGCACTGGATGTGCCAGCCGGGGCGCACCTTGCCCCATTCCGTCTCCACGAAGAGCCCGGCCTTGAGCTCCTGGAGAGAGGCCCGCTTGAGGAGGGTGAAGTCCAGCGGGTCGTCTTTTTCGTATTCTTCGAGATCCACCGTGGCACCGGCCTTGAGCTTGGCAAGGTCCGCCTTGGAGAGCAGGCCGTAGTCGTCGAGTTTGGAGACGTCGAAATATACCGAGCCGTGGCGCACGTAGGCCACGCCCTTTTGCACCAGGCGCCGGGTGATCTCGACCATCTCCTGCACGTGTTCGCTGGCCTTGGGGAAATGGGTGGCGGGTAGGATATTGAGCGTCTTCAAGTCTTCGAAGAAGGCCGCGGTGTACTCAGCGGTGAGTTCCCGGAGGTCCTTTCCGGCTTCGAAGGCGGCCTGGATGGTCTTGTCGTCAAAGTCGGTGATGTTGATGACGTGGGTGACTTCGTAGCCGCGGTAGAGGAGGTAGCGCTTGAGGAGGTCTGCCGTCATCATGCGGCGATAGAGGCCAAGGTGTGGCCGCCGGTTGACGGTGGGGCCGCAGGTGTAGATCTTGGCCTTCCCTTCTTCGAGGGGTTTGAAGGCCTCTACCCGGCGACGCAGGGTGTTGTTGAAGCGGAGCCCCTTCTGGGGGACGTCTTCGAAGGCCCAGAGAGGAGTGGAGAGGTAGCGCTCACCACCGTCCGGGAAGATAACCACGATGAGTCCTTCTTCAAGCTCCTTTGCGATTTCAAGGGCCCCGAAAAGGGCGGCCCCGGAGCTCATACCCACGAATATCCCCTCTTCGCGGGCCAGGCGGCGGGTGAGCTCAAAGGCCTCTTCATCGGGCACGTTTATGATCCGGTCGAGGAGCTTCTTGTCAAAAATTCCCGGGGGGTAGGATTCCTTCATATTTTTGAGCCCCTGGATCTGGTGCCCGGGGTAAGGCTCCACCCCGACCACCTTTACCGGGTGCTTGTGGTCTCGAAAGAAGCGGGAAAGCCCCATGAGGGTACCGGTGGTCCCCATCCCTGCCACCACGTGGGTGACCTTTCCTTGGGTGTCGCGCCAGATCTCGGGGGCCGTCCCTTCGTAGTGGGCGCGCCAGTTGGCCGGGTTGTTGAACTGGTCGGTGAGGTAGTATTTGTCGGGGTACTTGCGGGCCAGTTCGTAGACGGCCTCGATGGCGCCGTCGGTGCTCTTCTCCGCCGGGGTAAGGAGGATCTCGGCCCCGAAGGCCCGCATGATCTTGCGGCGTTCAACGGAAGCCCCTTCGCTCATGGCGATGAGGCAGCGGTATCCCTTGACGGCGGAGACCAGCGCCAGCCCGATCCCGGTATTGCCACTTGAGGCTTCGATGATGGTCTTTTCCCGGGTGAGTTCTCCCGCCTCCTCGGCGGCCTCGATCATGGAAAGCGCGATGCGATCCTTTACCGAACCTCCGGGGTTTACCGCCTCGATCTTGGCAAGGATCTGGACCCTGGGGTTCGTCCGAAGCCTGCGAATGGGCACGAGGGGGGTGTTTCCGATGCGATCCAGGACGTTTCCGTAACGTTTTCGGGCCATGCTAAAGAGGTACTATTTTCGGGAGCTCGCTTCAAGGCCACCCCAAAAATAGGATCAGATCCCAATTTTTGCGGGGCTATTTTTTCGTTCATACTCTTCTAATCTCTTTTGCTCAGAAAAAAATGGGATCTGATCCCATTTTTAGGGGTGTTTATTCCAGCCCGTACTTGGCGAGTTTGTAACGAAGAACCCGTTCTGAGATTCCCAGGAGTTCCGCCGCCTGGGTCTTTATCCCCTGGGCACTGGCCATTGCTTCTTTGATGCGCTCTTTTTCGAGGAGCGCTATTGCTTCCGGGAGCGGGAGGCTCTTCAAGAGTTCGGGTATTATTTCCGTCTTTCCCTTTAAGAGAGGGGGGAGATCCTCTTTGGTGATGATCTCGTTTTCCGCCAGGATGACAGCCCTTTCGATAATGTTTTCCAGTTCGCGAACATTGCCCGGAAAATGGTAGGAGAAGAGGGCTTCCAGCGCTTCGCGACTGAATCCTCGTATTTCCTTGCCATGTTTCTGGGCGAATTTTTTGAGAAAGGCTTCTGCCAGGGGCAAAATGTCTTCCTTTCTTTCTCGGAGAGGGGGAATCCGGAGGGTAAAAACGTTGAGACGCCAGAAGAGATCCTCTCTGAAGGAGCCCTCTTTGACCATCTCTTCGAGATCCTTGTTGGTGGCCGCGATGATGCGAACGTCTATTTGCATTTCTTTAAGGCCACCTACACGCCTGATGGTGCCATCCTGTAGCACGCGCAAGAGCTTGGCCTGTAAAGGGAGGGGAAGATCTCCTATTTCGTCGAGAAAAAGGGTTCCCTGGTGGGCCAGCTCGAAAAGCCCCGGTTTGGCCTTGTCAGCCCCGGTAAAGGCCCCTTTTTCGTACCCGAAAAGTTCCGATTCCAGAAGACCTTCAGGGATAGCAGCACAGTTTACTTTGAGGAAGGGCTTATCTTTGCGCGGGCTTAGCTGGTAGATGAGATTGGCGAGGATTTCCTTGCCAGTGCCGGATTCTCCCAAGATCAAGACGGTGGCGTCTGTTTTGGCCACTTTCGCTGCCAGATGCAATATTTCCTTCATGTAAGAGCTTTGAGCGATGATTTCCGGTGTTTCAGGAGGTGAAAGCTCTTCCAGGCGGGCACGCAAAAGCTCTACTTCCCTTTCGAGCCGGCTTTCCTTGAGGGCCTTTTCTATGACAAGGAGAAGCTCTTCCAGGTTTACCGGTTTGGTGAGATAGTGATAAGCACCCTTCTTGATGGCTTCTACGGCCCGTTCCACCGTGGCAAAGGCCGTGAGCATAATGACCTGTGTAAAAGGCGATTTCTCTTTGATTTTGGGCAGGAGAGTGAGCCCATCTTCGTCTGGAAGGCGCCAGTCGAGGAGAATAAGGTCAAAACTTTCTTTTTCGATCTTTTGCAGGGCCTCCTTGGCGCCAAAAGTGGAATCTACCTCAAAACCTTTGTGTTCCAGATAATTTGCCAAGATTTTGGCTTGGGCTTCGTCGTCTTCTACTAGGAGGATGCGAGCTTTTTTCATGGGACCACAGGAAAACAAAGCTTAAATAATGTGCCATTGTCGTCTTCTTCTAAAGATACTTGGCCTCCGTGGGTTTCGGCAACTTTTCTTACAAGATAAAGTCCCAGGCCGAACCCGCTTTTTTTGGTGGTGAAAAACGGCTCAAAAAGCCTTTTCCGGATCTGGGGGGGGATTCCGGGCCCGGTATCCTGAACCAGAAAGCAGAGGAAGCCTCTTTCCTGGCGGGCAAAAAGTTTTACTTCGCCCCCTTTGGAGGTGGCCTCAAAGGCGTTGTGCAGGAGATTCTCCAGGGCTCTTATGCACCAGCGCTTGTCCACCTTGATTTTTACAGCAGGTGGCTCTTCCACGGTGAATTTGATCCCCCAGCGCGAAGCCTTGGGCTGGAATTTGAGGGCCAGCTCTTTCATGATCTCCCTTACGTCCACCTCTTGCGGGTTGATTTCAAACCCCTTGGCATAGGAGAGCAACTCCCCTGTAAGTTCGGTCAGGCGATTTGCTTCTTGACGAATGGTATTCAGGAGATCTGGATCCGGTTTTCCGGTCTCTGCAAGATACTGAAGCCCCATGACGATGCTGTTCAAGGGATTTCTGATCTCATGAGCCACCATGGCGGCAATCTTTCCCATAGCGGCTAATTTTTCAGAGGCAGAGAGACGGCGCTCCAGTTCCTCTTGCCTGCGGGCCAATTTTTCGAGGTAGTAAAGCCCACCTGCCAGAAGACCACTCGCTGTCAGGAAGATGAAAAAACTCAAAACCAGGAGGTTTCGGAAAGCCTGCTTTTCGTAAGAGATATCTACGCCAAGCAGGAGAAAGAATTTGCGATCCGGCAGGGCCTCGAACTTCGTGCAGGCGTAACGTACGGCTCCTATTTCGAGACCCTGCCAGCAGGTTTGGAAGACCCGGGCCGGAGGGAGGAGATGATTGGGAAAGGTGTTCAGGAGGATTTTTTCCCCTTCCTTTACGATTACGCCCACCAGATGGGGCTGGCTTTGAAGTTCGTCGGTGAGCCAGGCCAGATCCCGGAGGTAATCCGGAACCTGGGGCAAAAGTTCCAGCGTTTCCACGTAAGCGGTGATGCGGGCTTCCAGAAAGTTTAGGGCGCTCTCCGCCTCCAGAGAGATGTTTTTCTGCAGCACAGTGCGGAAATAAAGTATTTCTGCAAGAAGAGAAAGAACGAGAATGGCAAGAGCCAGAAAGAAGATACTGCTAGCTCTGCTCAGGAAAGGCCGTAACATTTAGGGTTTTTTACGCCAGAGAGGTACGCCGCACTCGTCCCGAATAAGGTATTTGCGCCCTTTGGTCGTGATAACGATGGGAAAGACAAGCTTTCCCTTTTTGAAGCCCAGGATGCGGATCTTTTCGCCCGGGCTGAGTTTGTACCCTTTTTTCTTCCAGTACCAGTAAGGGCCCAGACGAACACGATAGAGTTTTCCGTCGTCACCTTTTACCAGGGCGATGGGATGCTGGAGTTCCGTGACTTTTCCTTGGATCACGATTTTTTCCTGAGGGGGGCATTGTGCTCCCGATGGAAAGGGAGTTCCCAGGAGACCACAGAAAACAAGGAGGATTATGAGGAAAAGGAAGGCCCTGACCCGCTTCTGATGAAACGGCTTCGCAGGGCCGCCCTTTTGAGGCCGGCGATTGTTGTCGTAGAAAAATGTGCTCTCTGTCATCGTGGTCAAATATAGCAGATTCCGTGCCCTTTTTTCTACTCTTCATATCAAAAGATTTGAGGCCAAAATCACGTTCTGATTCGACAATTTTGAAAGGGAAGGCGCCAAAATGTCGAAGATGTTCTCCTGATTTTCCATCTTTTGAAATCCTTTAAGTTGGCACGGGTTTTGGATCTTTCTTATTTCAAAAGTCCAAGGAGGGCCAGATGAGAAAGCTCACGACTTTGTTTCTGGGGTTCTTTCTTTTGGTTTTGCTCTCGAACTGTTCCACTACCCGGGAGAATGCCACCTACCAGGGAGCGGGTTTGGGTGCGGCCGTAGGGGCGGCAGCGGGTGCTCTCCTTGACGACGACAATCCCTGGCGGGGAGCAGTGATCGGGGCAGCAGCCGGGGCTGTGCTCGGGGGAGGCATTACGGAAATCAGTAAACGGGCCAGTACCGAAGCCGCTTCCAGTCAGCGTCCAGTGGTCTATACCCGGGGCTCCACGGTGGTGGAA
Organism: Thermodesulfobacteriota bacterium; assembly: GCA_013153725.1. Lineage (GTDB taxonomy): Bacteria > Desulfobacterota > Thermodesulfobacteria > Thermodesulfobacteriales > Thermodesulfatatoraceae > Thermodesulfatator. Next base: position 13,189 of record JAADDY010000017.1, on the reverse strand, counting down.
GCTACCCCTCTCGCCTACAACCAGCATACGAAGTGCCATAAACTCCGGAAGCGTATCTGGCGAGATGGGAAGCTCGAGGAAGACCGTATCGAGGAAGTTTGTGAAGGGCAAAAGATAACAAATACCTATTAGAGCCGGCCCGCACGAGGCCCGGGAAACACTTCCCGGGCCTTTACGAACCCTCTTTTGCACCTTACCCTTGAAGCATGTCTCTCGAAGAGTTCTTTCACTATCTGGAAAACGAAAAAAGGGCCTCCTCCCATACCTTGCGGTCATACCGTCTCGATCTCCGTCAATTCCAGGAATTCTTGCAGGGAAAAGATCCCGCCGAGGCTACTCTTCCGGAGGTGCGAATCTTTCTTTCCAGGCAGGCGCGAAGGCTTTCTCGCACGAGTTTGGCCCGAAAAGTGGCCAGTCTGCGGGCCTTTTTCAAATTCTTAAAAAAGAAGGGCCTCTTAAAAGACGAAAGACTCCTTTACCTGAAAGGCCCCAAACTTCCACGAGAACTCCCCCGGGTCCTTAGCGTTGACGAAAGTTTTGCCCTCCTCGAAGCCCCGGAAGGAAAAGATTTCTTGTCCCTGCGAGATAGGGCCATCCTGGAGCTCCTCTACGGGGCCGGTCTTCGGGTTTCAGAGCTTGCGGAGCTCAAATTGTCCCAGGTCTCCTTCGATCTCCAGGTGCTACGTGTACACGGGAAAGGAGGCAAGGAAAGGCTTGCACCCTTTGGGGGGAAGGCAAAAGAAGCCCTTCTGGCCTATCTCCCGGCCCGGGAGGAACTCTTGCGTCGCAAAAAGGTCTCCTCAGAATACATTTTCTTGAACATTCGCGGAGGTCCTTTGACCACGAGAAGTATTCATCGTTTGCTGAAGAAGTACGCTCTGAAGCTCGGGCTTCCGGGGGTTTCTCCCCATACCCTGCGCCACTCTTTTGCCACCCATCTTCTGGAGGCCGGGGCGGACCTCCGGTCTATCCAGGAGATGCTGGGGCACGCCAGACTTTCCACCACTCAGCGCTACACCCATCTTGATTTTTCCCGTTTGGCAAGCATTTATGATGAGGCGCATCCCCGGGCCAAAAAGAAGACAAGGATGAAGAGATGAAGGGAACAACGGTAATTGCCATCAAAAAGGACGGAAAAGTGGTCGTGGCAGGAGACGGGCAGGTAACCCTGGGAGACACCGTGATCAAGCAAAAAGCCCGTAAAGTGCGGCGTCTTTATCACGATAAGGTTGTCGTGGGTTTTGCCGGTGCCACCGCAGATGCCCTCACGCTTTTCGAGCGGCTGGAAAAAAAGCTCGAGACTTATGGTGGGCAGCTCGTGCGAGCGGTGGTAGAACTGGCCAAAGATTGGCGCACAGAGCGCACCCTAAGAAGGCTTGAGGCCATGCTTATCGCCTGCGACAAGAACAATATGTTTTTGCTCTCCGGGGCGGGAGATGTCATGGAGCCGGATGACGAAGTGCTTGCCATCGGTTCAGGCGGTTCCGTAGCCCTGGCGGCGGCAAAAGCACTTCTGAAACACGCCTCTCTTCCGCCAAGGGAAGTGGCTCTTGAAGCCTTGAGAATTGCAGCTTCAATTTGTGTCTACACCAATGAGAACATCACCATCGAGGAACTTTAGGAGGAAGGATGAAGGGCTTGCCATCTCAAGAACTTACCCCGCGGCAGATCGTAGCAGAGCTTGACAAGTACATCGTAGGTCAAGAAAAGGCCAAGAAAGCGGTAGCTATCGCCCTGAGAAACCGCTGGCGGCGGCAGCAAGTCCCACCTCCTCTTTCCGAAGAGATCTACCCCAAGAACATCATCCTTATCGGGCCTACCGGCGTGGGGAAGACTGAAATTGCCCGCCGCCTGGCCCGTCTCTCCAATTCTCCCTTTTTGAAGGTTGAGGCCACCAAGTTTACCGAAGTGGGTTACGTAGGCCGGGACGTGGAGTCCATGATCCGGGATCTCGTTCACATCGCGGTGGAAATGGTGCGGGAGGAAGAGCAGAAAAGGGTCCAGGAAAAGGCGGTTTATTTGGCAGAAGAGCGCATACTCGACTTATTACTTCCGGTAACGGACACCGAAAGTGCCACCATTTCCGCCACGAGAGAGAAGTTCCGTGAAAAGCTCCGCCGCGGAGAGCTAGATGACAAGTACGTGGAGATAGAGCTAACGTCGCGTCCGACTCCCATGGTGGAAGTGTTTGCCGCTACTGGCCTGGAGGATCTGGAGCAACAGCTTCGCGACATGATGGGAAATCTCTTTCCCCGGCGGCCCAAACGGAAACGCATGAAAGTCAAAGAGGCCCTGGAACTCCTGAAACAGGAAGAAGCCAACAAACTCATTGACATGGACAAGGTCACCAAGGAAGCCATCCGGAGGGTGGAGACGAGTGGCATCATTTTTATCGATGAGATCGACAAAATTGCCGCCCGCGCCGGAGGTGGTTCTGGCCCCGACGTCTCCCGTGAAGGAGTGCAGCGGGACCTTCTGCCCATCGTGGAGGGGACAACGGTAAACACTCGCTACGGCATGGTTCGTACCGATCACATCCTCTTTATCGCCAGCGGGGCCTTTCACGTTGCCAAACCTTCAGACCTTATCCCCGAGCTTCAGGGGCGTTTCCCCATCAGGGTGGAGCTTGATCCCCTGACCGAAGAAGATTTCGTGCGAATCCTTACGGAACCTGAAAATGCCCTTGTCAAGCAATACAGGGCCCTTCTGGCCACCGAAGGGGTTACACTGGAGTTTACCCCGGATGGTATCGCTGAAATTGCCAGAATCGCCTTTGAGGTTAACGAGCGCACGGAAAACATCGGGGCGCGAAGGCTTTACACCGTAATGGAAAAACTCTTGGAGGACATCTCTTTTGAGGCCCCGGACGTGGCTCCCACAAAAATAGTCATTACCGCGGAGTACGTGCGAGAAAAACTCGCCGGCATTGCCAAGGATCTCGATTTGAGCCGTTTTATTCTCTGATTCATGTGGCCGCGTCTTTTTCCGCATCCCTCGAGGTTCCCCCGGCTCCTTTTTGCCGATCGGGAGGGCCGTATTTACGACCATCCCTATCTCCTTGCCATGGGGCTTTCCGGTTTCGATGTGGTCTTGCCTGAGAGAGAAGATTTTATTCCTCTTCCGCCGGGAAGCGCCCTTTACGTGCTGCCTGAAAGATATCCTGTGGGTTATGACCCCGAGGCTGGCAAGCCGGAAATCCTCTACGAAAATCCGTACCGTCCTGGAGAGCCTGCTTACGCCCTGGCAGCTTACTTGGCCCCGGCTCACACGCAGCTCTATCTCGCCCCCTATGTAGAGGCCCGGGAGGGGCTTCCTCCCCTGCCATTGTTTTCTTATGCGGCCTGCGGGTTTTACAGGGGGAAGTTCTGGGCCACAGCCTTTCGTTCCGACTTCGACCATCGTCAAGAGGTCCGCTTTTTTGATGAAAACCGCATCGAAAGAGAAGCGAAAAGATTCGAAAGCCTCTATGCGAACAACCGCCTGGTGCGACACTTGATAAGAAATTGTGTAAGGCGTTATCGCTGTCCGGCGGCGAGAAATTTTGTCCTCAGGCGTTGGGAGGCTCCTGTCCCTACTTCTCCCTCCTGTAATGCTCGCTGTTTGGGTTGTCTTTCCTCTCAGGAAGAAGGGGGCCCTCATATTGCTCAGGAAAGAATTTCCTTCGCCCCCGAACCCCACGAAATAGCCGAAGCCATGGTCCCACACCTGAAGCAGGCCCCCCGGGCCATAGTTTCCTTTGGGCAGGGTTGTGAGGGGGAGCCTTTGCTCCAGGGCAAGCTCCTTTGGGAGGCTATAAAGCTCATGCGACGCGAGACCTCCCGGGGCACCATAAATCTCAACACCAACGCTAGCCTTCCCGAGGAGGTGGAACGCCTGAGGACGGCAGGGCTTGACAGTATCAGGGTGAGTTTGGCCAGTGCCCGCCAGAGGTACTATGAGGCCTATTTTCGTCCCAAAGGATATGGTCTCGGAGAGGTAAGAGAAAGCATCCGTCGCATGAAAAGAAGAGGGGGGTTTGTCTCTCTCAACCTTTTTGTTTTTCCGGGTTTGACCGATGAAGAAGAAGAGTTCAGGGCTCTATGTGAGCTGGCAGCTTTGGGGGTAGATTATATTCAGCTCCGTAATCATGCTATCGATCCTCTCTGGTATCTGAAGCGCATCAATTTTAAACCAGAAGGGAATTGTCTTGGCATTAAATCTTTGGTTAAAAGATTAGCACAAGAGATCCCCCGGCTAAGATTTGGTTATTTCAATCCGCCTTTGAGATGAATTTTTTGAGGGTTTTTTTACTCTGTAATCTTCTGTTTCTCGGCCCTTCTTGGGCTCTGGAGAGGTTTTACTGGTCCCCCCATGAAATGGTGGTGGGAAAGCTCAAGTGGCACGTTGTTTCGGAGGGTGAGACCCTCCTTGATATCGCCCGCTGGTACAATTTGGGGTACAACCAGATCGTTCTGGCCAATCCCGACGTAGATCCCTGGATTCCTCCGGTGGGGAAGAAGGTCCTCATTCCGAGCCAATACGTGCTGCCTGAGATCAAAAATAGTTTGGTGGTGAATCTCGCCGAAATGCGGCTCTACTTTTTCCGCAAGGAGGGTGGCAGGAACATCGTTTATACGGCTCCAATAGGGGTGGGGGCCGAGGGGAAGCTTACAGAGCTGGGTGTTTATTCTATCGTGCGCAAGAAGAAAAACCCCACCTGGTACGTCCCGAAATCCATCCGCGAAGAAGACCCCACTCTCCCTCCGGTTGTTCCTCCGGGGCCGGAGAATCCCCTTGGAAAATATGCCCTTTATCTGTCGCGGGGCGCCTACGCGATTCACGGCACGAACAAGCCCTGGGGGATTGGGCGTCGGGTGAGTCACGGGTGTATACGCATGTATCCCGAAGACATTGAAGCCCTTTATCCTCTGGTACCCCTGGGAACCCCGGTCTTCATCATTTATCAGCCTTATAAACTGGGTATCAAGGGCGACAAAGTTTTTTTACAGGCCTTTCCCGACTTCGAGAAAAAGATCTCTCAGGCCTGGGAAGAAGTTTTGAGGTTGGTAAGGAAACTGGAACTGGAAAGCGGGCAAAAAATCCGTCTTTACTGGATGAAGGCCAAAGATATCCTGAAAAAGCCAAATGGCGTCCCCTCTCTTGTGGGAGAAACAAGAGAGAGGACGCGATAAATTAAAGCCCTCTACTTGCGAAGGCTCTTTTCAAAGACACGTTCGATCTTGGTGGCGGCGGTGTCAGCTTTGGCTGCCGCTTGAGCCGCCCGGTTCGCCGCGGCGTCAGCACGTTCTGCCGCCATAGCAGCCTGCTGGGCAGCCGCTTCCGCCCTCTGAGCAGCCGCTTCTATGCGGGCCAAAGCTTCTTGAATATTCTGGCATTGCGCGGCAGCCGCTTTGGCTTCCTCGGCAGCCTTGATGGCGTCCTGGGTCGCTGCCTTGTCACTGGGGCAGGTTCCGCAACCGATAGGAACTAAGAGTAAAGAGGTCAACCCCGCTATACTAAGCCATTTTTTTACATTTTTCATAAGAACCCTCCTTCACATTTATAGTTGTTTTAAACTTTAGTCTTTATATAAAGAAGAATGGTCTTTGGCAAGAAAAAAGTGAGCTCGAAGAGTAAATAGGCCGTGGATATGTATGATTTTATTCTCGTAAATCCTTGGATATATGATTTTGCTGCATATGATCTTTGGGCTAGACCTCTTGGTTTGTTGCGTTTAGCTGGTCTCTTGAGACAAGAAGGATATAGTGTTGCCTTTCTGGATTGTTTGGATCCCTTCCACCCGGAATTGCCGCGGCCTCCCAGGCGAAAAGCCTATGGAACCGGGCATTATTTTCGGCAGCGGGTCCCAAAGCCTGCTAGCCTTTCAGACGTGCCGCGGCATTTTTCGCGCTACGGTCTCCCGGTCGAGCTTTTCTTGAAGGAACTTTTGAACTTCGGGCCTCCCAAAGCCTTTCTGGTAACTTCCCTCATGACTTACTGGTATCCCGGGGTGTTTGAGGCGGTGCGTCTCATCCGGAAAGTTTATCGAAAAGTTCCGATCTATGTGGGCGGAATTTACGTCAAACTCTGTGAAGAGCACGCTTCGCGGTTTCTCGAAGATGCTTTCATCCTGGCGGAAACTGACGAAGCTAAAATCTTGGCCCGCCTCAAAGAGGAAATTTCTCCCTCAGGAGCAGAGGCTCCGCATCCTTTCTCTGCTTTTGATTTACAAAGGAAAGTCCCTTACATTGTCCTTACGACGAGCTGGGGATGCCCCTTTTCCTGTAAATATTGCGCCTCGAAGATCCTCCAGCCCGTCTTTAAAGAACGGCCCCCCGAGGAGATCCTGGCCGAGATAAAATTCTGGTATCTGAACTATGGCGTGAGGGACTTTGCGTTTTACGATGACGCCCTTTTGGTGAATTTTGACCGGCGCCTGGGGCCTGTTCTCGAATCTTTACTGCGTGAAGGAATACGGGTCCGCTTTCATACCCCAAACGCCATGCATATAAGACTCATTACACGGGAACGGGCCAAGCTTTTGAGGAGAGCGGGGTTTAGAACCATAAGATTGGGGTTTGAGACCTTGGATCCGGAAAGACACCGGGAACTGGACGACAAGAAGGTTAGAGCTGAAGAGTTGGAGGAGGTTGTGGCTTTCTTGAGGGAGGCGGGGTTCAGTCGTAAAGAGATCGGCGTTTACGTTCTCTGGGGGCTTCCCCACCAGGATCTTTCCGAAGTGGAGAATTCCGTACGTTACGTCGCCCGGGTGGGAGGAGCACCGTATCTTTCCGAATACAGCCCTATCCCGGGGACTCCTCTTTTTGAGGATGCCTGCCAGGTGGCCCGTTATCCTCTGGAAGAAGACCCTCTTTTCCACAACAATACCATCTTTCCCTGTCTCCCTGAGCCGGATTGGCAACGCCTTGAGAACACCAAACGTCTGGCAAGGAAGTTTCGGCACGGTGCTTGAAATTAACCCGGCATACCAGGAATTCTTGCGGGATCATGGCCTTGAAGGCTTCGAAGACTTCTGGCAGGCAGGGGAGCTCTTCAAGGCCAAGAAGAACCGGGCTATTTATCGTCTGTCCCTCGGAGGGCAAGAGCTCTTTTTGAAGAAATACTTTGCTTTTCCCCTTTGGCAAAAGGGTGAGGCCTTGAACGAATGGGAAGCGGCGAAGAGCCTTTTGAGATGCCACTTCAAGGTGCCCCAGCCGGTGGCGCTGGGAGTCCGCCGTCGCGGGCTGAAAAAGGAGGCCTTCACCCTCTTTTTCAGGGCTCCTGGGGTGCGCCTGGAGGATCTGTTCAAGGAGAAGTATCTCGAAATATCGCAAACGATTGTCCCGGAGCTGGCCCTTTTTGCGGCCCGTTTCCACGCCTGCGGATTTTCGCACCAGGACTTCTATCTCTGTCATATCTTCTGGGATGAGAAGGATTTCATCCTCATCGATCTCCAGCGTCTCCGGCACCGGCGAAGGCCCCCTCTTTCCTGGCTGGTCAAAGATGTCGCGCAGCTCTTTTATTCTGCTCGCCAGGTCCTCGGCCGAGATTTCCAAACCTTTGCCGGGCGTTTTAAAGAAGTTTACGCCGCAGAGGTCGGTCGAGAGCTGGGAGGGAATTTTTGGCGCAAAGTGGAGCGGAAGGTTTCCAGGATCGCACGGCACGACGCCAAGCTCAAAGCCCGCCGGAAAATTTAAGTTTTACGCGTAATGATCGAAAATAAGGCCTAGGTAGTGGAGAGGAGTCTTCTGGAGGCTTTTGTAAGCAGCCAGGCCGTGATCCCAGAGAAGAGAGAAAGATGGAGGGGGAAGAGAAGAGTGAGAACTATTCGACGAACGGAAACCTGAGTTTCCAGGCGCCCCCCGCTCACGAAAATGAGCTGTATGCGTGATCCTTGAAGAGGGAGATAATAAAATTCTCAATTTTTAAGTTTCCCTTCCGGCCCGTCCGAAAAGAAAACTAAGAGGAAAAGCGGGCCATGAATGTTTATCTTCGTAATATCCATAATGTGGTAAAGACTTACGGCCGTCAAGCTGGTCGTAAGTTTACCTGGGGGCGGCCCAGGGAGCAGGTTGACAAGGTCACCATTTCGGAGGAAGGTCGGGACCTTGTCAAGCAGTTAGCCCGCAGGTTAAAGAAGCAGGAACAACACGAGGGTCCGGAAAATCAAAAGAAACTTATCTTCAAGGTTTTCGACGCCGAAAAAGGAGAAGAAAGACTCGAAGAGATATCTTCGGAGGAGCAGGCCAGATTGCTAGAAAGGGTCGTCGCCAAAATAATGCAGGCGAAAGGAGATGAGTGAAATGAAAATCGAAAATCTATACCAGAAATTTAACGTCCAAAATTCGGAGCAGGTGAAACAAACCCAGACCGAAGCACAAAAGCCTTCGGAAAATACTACGCAAGCTCCTCTTGGCAGAAGGGAAGACAAGGTCGAACTCTCGCAAACGGCCAAAGACATCAAGAAAATAGAATCCGTGCTCAAGACCACCCCTGACGTGCGTGCCGAGAAAGTCAAGGCTATCAAGGAACAGATCGAAGCCGGTACCTATCAGGCTGATTCCAAGAAGATTGCCAACGCCATGTTGGCAGACCTCCTGAAAGATCTAGCGTAAACACATCCATCCCCCTCCTTCTCACCCTTGGGGGCCCGAAAGGCCCCCTTTTTTGTTTCCTTGCCGAAACCACCTTTGTGGCTTAATTTGCGAATTGAGACCGGCAAAGGAGGGGGTTATGGGGAAGAAACGGGTTCACGTCTATATCTCCGGCCTGGTACAGGGTGTATGGTTTCGGGCCCATACCAAAGAAGAAGCCGACCGGTTGGGCGTTAAGGGCTGGGTACGAAACTTGCCCGATGGTCGGGTGGAAGCCGTCTTTGAAGGAGACGAGGAAGCGGTGGATGAGATGGTAAGGTGGTGCCACAAGGGTTCTCCCCAATCGCGAGTAGAGAAGGTAGAAGTCATCGAAGAGCCCTATCAGGGTGAGTTTGAAGATTTCCGTATCCGCTACTGATGAGGTGTCTGAAATGCTGAACGTGGAGCGCCTGAAGAACTTCTTCCTCGAGCTGGCAAGTATTGCGAGCCCCTCCAGGTGCGAAGGGGCGGTGGCAGCCTATCTTGAAGAGAAGTTTTCTTCCCTGGGAGCACGTTGCCATTTCGACAACTCCTCCTCCAAGACAGGCTCGGAGGTAGGGAATCTCATCGTAGACCTGTGGCCGGAAAAGGGCCCTCCGCTTCTCTTCCTGGCCGCTCACATGGATACCGTTCAACCGGCAGACAACCCCAAGGTGATCTTCGAAAACGGTGTCTTCAGGAGTGACGGGCGCACGGTCCTCGGGGCAGACGACAAGAGCGCCCTTGCTATCTTTCTGGAGCTGGCTCATCACCTGGTAGAAGAAAAACTCTTCTGGCCGGTGCAATTCGTTTGCACCACCTGCGAGGAAATCGGACTTCTCGGGGCAAAACACCTGGATTATTCTCTGCTGCGGGCGCCCTTTGGCTATGCCCTTGATAGCGAAGACCCTCACGATCTCATCAACCGTGCTCCGGAGGCCATACGGTTCTCCATCAGGGTGCTGGGGCGCGCGGCCCACGCGGGTCTCAATCCTGAGAAGGGAATCAATGCCATCCGGGTGGCGGCTGAGGCCCTGGTAAAAATAGACCTGGGGCGACTCGACTCTGAAACCACCGCCAACGTTGGTCTGATAAAAGGCGGCCAGGCCACCAATATCGTTCCCGAAGAAGTGCTCCTCGAAGGAGAGATCCGTAGTCATTCACACGAAAAACTGGAAGCCTGCTGGGAAAAGATCACAAAGAGCTTCGAAAAGGTGGCCCATCAATGGCAAAAACCCGGTGATACACGGCCCCGGGTCTCCTGTACAAGACACGAAGATTATCCTTTGATGGCGGTTCCGGAGGGACATCCGGTAGTTCAAAACGCCTTCAAGGCGGGAGAGGCTCTGGGGCATCTTTTGCGCCTCACCAAGACCGGGGGCGGGTCAGACGCCAACATCTTCAATGCCAGGGGATTTCCCTGTGTGATCCTGGGAACGGGTATGCGGAAAGTGCACTCTACCGAGGAGTATCTTCCTCTGGAGGATTTTGTGCGGGCTTGCGAGCTGACTTTCGAGCTTCTGCGGCAGGCGGCAGGATAACCCGTGCCCTGGCCCCACCCTCGGGGCGGTTTTCCAGGATCAATTCTCCTCCGTGAAAGAGGACGATCTGTTTGCTGATGGCGAGCCCGAGCCCCGTCCCCTCGGGTTTGGTGGTGTAAAAGGGACGAAAGAGATCCTTGATCTTTTCTTCGGGAATGCCAGGGCCAGAGTCCTCCACCACAATTTCGTAACCATTTTCTCCAGCCCTTGTCTTCACGATTACTTCTCCCCCTTCGGGGGTTACTTCCAGGGCGTTGTTTAGCAGGTTCCAGAGCACCTGTTTCATTTTTTCAGGGTCTATCTCTACCAGGAGAGGCTCTTTGGCAAGTTCCAGCCGTAGCTTCTGTTTGCGGGCTTCAAATTGGGGGGTGGCAATCTCCACCACCTCTCTGGTGAGGGTGTTGAGATCTATTTTGCGGCGGACAATTTCTATTTTACGGGTCCTGGCCCGCATGTTTTCGAGGATTTTTTCGAGTCTCAGGGTTTCCTTGAAGATGAGTTCCGCTCTCCTGGCCAGGGCCGGATCGTCTTTCAGGAACTCCCGCAGGATTTCGGCGCCCAGCTTGAGGCTTGTGAGCGGGTTTTTGATTTCGTGGGCGATGCTTGCGGTGAGCTGGGCTGCCGTGGCCAGGCGTTCGGTCTCGATGAGGCGCTGCTGGTATTCGTGAAGCTTGGAAGACATTTCGTTGAAAGCCCGGGCGAGGGTCCTCACTTCAGGAGGTCCTTTGGCCTCCACCCGTTCGGTCCATTTCCCCTCGGCGATCTTTTTGGTCAGATCCACCAGTTCCTCCAGGGGCTGGGTGAAGGAACGGCTGAGAAACCAGCTTACCACCAGCATAAAGACCAGGCCGCTAAAGGCCGTGTATATGAGGCCAAACATCAGCCTTTTTTGGATTTTCTGTTCCAGGACGGTGGGAAGCAGGAGCCCGAAATAGCCGGAAATTCCCTCGCTGATCTGGGCCTCGAAGAGAACGAACCGGTAAGTCTCACCGGCAAAAGAGATTTTCTGGACCACGGGTTTTTGAGAAATTTTCTCCAGGATCTTCGGAGGGATCTTTCGCAAGGAGTCGGGTACAAGGCCACGATCCATGGTGGTGGCCAGGAGGTCTCCCGCTTTGGAATACACGAAGACCTCACCGCCAAGCATTCGCTGGAGTCGTAAAAGCCCCTTTTCGTCCAGGAGGTTCCCTTTGTCCAGCACAAAACTCACCAGCCTCACCGCTTGACGGCTTTCCAGTTCGTCGAGGATTTCCTTGGTAAACGTGATGGAGGTATAGGCAAAATACGCCGAGATGAAGATGATGAGGGCCGAAAAAGAGATAATGAAGCGCTTAAACATCGAAGTTCTTTCTCAGGAGATCCCGTAATTCAAAAAAGTTCTGGACGAAAAATTCCGCCTCAAGAGATGGGTTTTTGAAGGCCACCAGCGGAACCCCCAGAGATTTCGTGAGCTTGAGGTCTACTTCCGAATCGCCTACGTAGAGGACCTCGTCGGGGGAGACTTCAAAGTGGTCCAGGATTATCTTCAGGGCCTCGGGATGGGGTTTGGGACGAGGGGAAACGAGCGCCGTCACTACCAGGTCGAAGAGGGGATCCAGGCCAAAGATTTCGAGAAGCCGCCCCATGGTGGTGGTTCGGTTGGTGGAGATGGCTGTTTTAAGGGGCGGCCGCACCTCGGAGATCAGCTCTTTTAACCCCGGTTCAGGTTTCATGAGGGGGAGGAAGGGATCGTAGGAGAAATTCCGCTGGAATTTCAGGGCCTGGTCCAGGAGTTCCGGATGCTCGCGGAAGAGAAAACGGACGGAATTTTCCGCCGTTTGCATGTGGACGTAACGGAATTCCTCCTCCGTCATGGGGGGCCTGCCCAGGGCCTCACAGATGGCGTTGTAATAGGCCCGGTTGGCCTCCCGGGAATCGAAAAGCACCCCGTCGCAATCAAAGACGAGGAGCTTTAGTGGTCTACGAGCTTCCACTTTCCATCCTCGACCTTGACGATGATCATGGAGTCCACGTCGAGCCCGCAGTGATCCTTGGGGCTCAAACGGTAAATTCCAGAGATGCCCACGTAGCCGTTTATCTTTTCGAGCTCGTCGCGGATGCGTTCCGGGTTGGGGCCGGCCTTCTTCATGGCGATCACGAGCAAATTGACGGCATCCCAGGCGTAGCCGGAATGGGTGTTGATGGGAAACTCCCGGTCGAGATCGTAGACTTCCTCGTAGAGGTGCACGAAATGGGCGATGACGGGCTTCTGGGGATCGGTATCCGGGAGCTGATCCCAGGCCATGAGCTTGGTGGAGGGCATCATGTTGCCTTCCGCCGCGGGGCCGGCAAGCTCGATGTATTTGGGGCCCGGGAGCCCGTGGCACTGAAAGAGGGGCACCTTGATACCAAGTCTCTTCACATCTTTGGCCACCAGAGCCCCGGCCGGCCCGATGGTCCAGCAGATGATGACCTGAGGCTTGTGGCTCATGAGACGGCGTAGCTGGCCGGACATGTCCGTGTCAGAGGGGTTGAAGCTTTCTTCGGCCACGATGGTGAGCCCGAATTCCGGCGCCAGTTTCTTTAGCCAGCGCCGGCCGTCCTGCCCGAAACCATCGGAAGCCGTAAGGATGGCCACGCGCTTGAGGCCATTTTTCTGCAGATAGATGTAGATCTTTTTCACCGCGGTGGAAGAACGCTGCGGGGCCTTGAAGATGTACCGGGCGGTACCGAAGCGCCCTCCCTCCATGATCACCGGGTCTCCTCCCACGGTCATCACGATGGGGATGTGGGCCCGCTCCACGATGGGCTTGATGGCCATCCCGGTGCCCGTGCGGGTCGGCCCGATGAGGGCCACGACCTTCTCCACCTCGATGAGTCTTTTGACCGCCATCACGGCCTTGGTGGGGTCACCTTCGGTGTCAGCCATCACCAGCTTGATGGGCTGGCCGTTGATGCCCCCGGCCTTGTTGATCTCGGAGACCGCCATTTCAGCCACCAGCTTGGTGGGGGTACCAATGAAGGCCGCCGGGCCGGAAAGGGCAAAGAGGGCCCCAATCTTGATAGGTTTTTTCTCGG
>JAADDY010000018.1 GCA_013153725.1 Thermodesulfobacteriota bacterium | reverse complement strand
TTTTTCGATCTCTTTTTGGAGGGCTGAAAGACTCTCCTGAGAGGGGATCTCTTCTCCCGCCAGATGCTTGGCGGTCAGGGTTACCGCTCCGATGTCAAGGCTACCCAGGGCCAATACCCTTTCCTGAGAGCCCAGGATGAATTCCGTGCTGCCACCACCGGCATCCACGATCAAGACCGGGTCTTCGAAGTCTTTTTTGAGACCGGAAAGCACCCCCTTCAAAGTAAAGGTGGCCTCTTCTTCGGGGGAGAGGACCTGGATTTTGATACCGGTCTCTTCGGCGGCTCGCTCGATGAATTCGGAGGCATTTTTTGCCTTGCGGAAGACAGCTGTCCCCGCGGCAAAAACGTCGTTTACTTCGATCTTTTCGAGGATTTCCCGTATCTTGTGGAGGGTTTCTAGACCCCGTGAGAAGGCCTGGGGAGAAATATGGCCCTGGTTCAAATCTTCTCCCAGGCGGACGTTGAAACGCTCTTTGAGCAGCGGCCGAAAGCCGCCGGCCTGGGGTTTGCCGACCAGGAGACGAAAAGTCTGGGTGCCGAGGTCCAGGCTGGCGTAAGCTTTTTCGTTGAGCCTCTCCCTGAGATCTTTCCCGGGTTTGAAGATGATGCGTTTGCGCGGTGGAAGATTTCTCTCCTCTCCAGTGCGGGGGTTCTTGAAACGTCTTCCGCGCTGTTCTTTGACGTAGAACCGGCCAAAGCCTCTTATCTCTATCCGCCGGCCTTCTTTGAGCGTTTGGGCCAGGTGTTGAAATAGAAGTTCCAGGATGAGTTCCAGATCTTTCTTCCGGAAGTCTGGAAACTTCTGCGCCAGGGTGTTGAGTAACTCTTTGCGGTTCATCTTCAGGGCCACTGCAGAAGATAAAAAGGGGCAAACAAGGCTGCCAAACGGGAGCCAAAATCTTCCTTCATGAGCCAGCGAAGCCAGAGCTTCTCTTCGGCAGGATAGACCACCTGAGGAGTTCCCTTGATTTTTGCCATCTCGGCCGCCAGCAGGATGGCATCCTCGAGATTGCCGAAATCGTCGATAAGACCCCAGGCTTTGGCCTGTTTCCCGGTGAAGACCCTCCCGTCGGCGAACTCGAGTATCTTCTCTCGTGGAATCTTTCGGGCCTCAGAAATGGCTGTGACGAACTGTTCGTACACGTCTTTGATGGTTTCGTAGAGGAGGGCTTTCTCTTCTTCGGTGAGAGGGCGGAAGAGGCTACCCGTATCTTTGTACGGCCCGCTCTTGATGACCGTGGCTTCAATCCCGACTTTCTCCAGGAGCTTGCTTACGTTCGGGATCTGGATCATCACCCCGATGCTACCCGTAAGGGTTCCTGGAGAGGCGAGGATCTTTGGGGCTCCCAGGGCCACGTAGAGCCCGCCGGACGCTGCGACCGAGCCCATCGAAGCCACCACGGGTTTTTCAGAAGCCAGGCGTTTGAGCTCCCGATATATCTCCTGGGAAGCTCCCACCGCCCCGCCAGGGCTGTCGATCCGCACCACAACTGCTTTGACGTTGCGATCTTTCCTGAAGACACGGAGATTTTTGAGGATTTGATCCGCCTCGGAGATGAGGCCCTTTATCTCCACCACCCCCACTTTTTCTCCAGAGGGGAGAGAGGGCCGGCCTTTGAAGAGCAGAAAGGTTCCGAGGAGGATCAGAAAGAAGATGAAAAGAAACAATCCTCCTAAAAAGGCCAGGCCCGTTACCAGGAAATTACGGGAAGACATCTATTTGCGTCTACTTCTGGTCGATGTTTAAGCTTTCCTTCAGGATTGCTCCCAGTGTAATGCTTCCGCCCTTTTGATCTTTTGTAAACTCCGTAAATTCTTTCTTTTCTTCGTCTTCCTTGAGTTTTTTGATGGAAAGGCCGATGCGACGATTTTGCGGGTCGACCTTGATGACCTTGGCCTTCACTTCCTGTCCCACCTCGAACATACCTTCCGGGGATTTGATCTTTTTGTCCGAGAGTTCGGAGATGTGGATGAGGCCTTCCACGCCGGGTTCGATCTCCACGAAGACGCCAAAATCTTTCACGTTGGAGACCTTACCGGTGACCACGCTTCCCACCGGGTACTTTTCCGGCACACTTTCCCAGGGATCCGGGGTGAGCTGTTTCACTCCCAGGGCCAGACGCTCTTTCTCGCGGTCTATCTTGAGGATCACCGCCTGAATGGTATCGCCGGGCTTGTAGAGTTCAGAGGGGTGTTTGATCCGGCCCCAGGAAAGATCCGAGACGTGGATGAAGCCGTCTATCCCCTCCATCACTTCCACGAAAACACCGAAATCCGTAACGGTCTTTACCGGAGCCTCGATGACCATGCCCTCGGAAAATTGCTCGGTGAGCACGTCCCAGGGGTTCGGCTCCACCTGTTTGAGGGAGAGAGAGATGCGACGGTTCTCTTCGTCCACCCCCAGGACCACGACCTCCACCTGGTCTCCCACGTTCAGGACGTCGCGCGGATGTTTGATGCGCTTGGTCCAGGAGAGTTCGGAGATGTGGATGAGGCCTTCGACTCCGGGTTCAAGCTCCACAAAGGCCCCGAAGTTGGTGAGCGAGACCACACGGCCCTGGACCCTCGCCCCTTCGGGGTACTTCTCCTTGACGGATTCCCAGGGATCTGGCGTGAGCTGTTTTACCCCCAGGGCGATTTTCTGGTTCTCGCGATCGTATTTGATGACCTTGACCTTGATGCGGTCTCCCACCTTGAAATAGTTGGACGGATGCTTCACACGCCCCCAGGTGATATCGGAGACGTGAAGGAGACCATCTACGCCACCCAGATCCACGAAGACTCCGTAGTCCGTGATGCTCTTTACGGTGCCCTCGAGCACCTGGCCTTCCTCAAGGCTCTCCAGCAGGGCCTTTTTCTTCGCTTCGAGTTCCTTTTCGAGCACGTTCCGATGAGAGACTACGACGTTGTTCTTCTTGCGGTTGAGACTGATGACCTCCACCTTGATGTTTGAACCCACCAGTTCTTCGGGGTTCTTGGGGGGTTTTAAGAAGGCTTGCGAGTAAGGGAGAAAGGCCCGGATGCCGTCGATATCCACGGCGAAACCGCCTTTGATCCTTTCTACCACGTAAGCCTCCAGGGGCTCACCCTTTTCCGCGGCTTTTTCGATCTTTTCCCAGGCTTTGCGACGTTGCAGCTTTTTATAGGAAACCTGGACCATTCCATCCGGAGTCCGGGTGTTTTCGATGAGGATTTCCACTTCATCCCCGGGCTTGACCTTTACCTCTCCGTCCGGCCCGGTGAATTCGGAAACCGGGGCGATCCCTTCGCTCTTGTAGCCGATATCGATGATCACCCACTCCGGCCCGATACGGAGCACCTTTCCGGTGAAGACTTCCCCCCGGGAGATGGTTTTGATTTCGCCGGCTAGAAGCTCCTCAAAGCTCTCTTCCGGCGTCTGGTTTTGGGGAGTTTCAACAACGTTTTCCATGGCCTCGACCTCCAATGATTTGACTGCACCTTATACCACCGGCCCCCCCAAAATTCAACGCATGGGATGATCTGGTTTTTGGAAGCCTCAAAAGTATCTGCGAGGAAGGGAAACCCCGCGCAAATTCGCTCTCCTGAAGGGAAAATTTTTGCTAAGATCTCTGGCATGGCGGAAAGGTTCATCGTCCTCCTTACGGATTTCGGTCTCAAGGATCATTACGTGGGGGTGATGAAGGGGGTCATCGCGGGGATTTGCCCGGAGGCCAGGGTCATCGACCTCACCCATGAGATCCCTCCCCAGGACGTGCGGGCCGGGGCCTTTGTGCTGGGGGTCTCCTACCGTTACTTCCCGGAGGGGAGTGTCTTCGTCGGTGTGGTGGACCCGGGGGTTGGGACGGCCCGCAGGGGTCTTCTCCTGCAAGCCGGCTCTTACTATTTCGTCGGGCCAGACAACGGTCTCTTCTCCTGGGTGGTCAAAAAGGAAGGGTGCCGCCAGGCGGTTGAGCTCACCAACAGGCGTTATTTTCGTCCGGAGATAAGCCGCACCTTCCACGGCCGCGATATCTTTGCCCCGGTGGCCGCCCACTTTGCCTGCGGGGTCCCCTTGCGGGAGTTCGGCCCGGAGATCCATAAACTGGTGATGCTTCCCTGGCCGGAGGTCAAGAAGGAGGGCACCATCCTCAAAGGGGCCGTCATCTATGTGGACCGCTTCGGAAACCTCATTACCAACATCACCGAGGATATGCTGCGCCTCCCGGTGAAGAGAATCCTTTACCAGGGGGTGGAAGTGCCCTTTCTTGAAACTTACGGTCTGGCTGCCCCTGGCGAGCCCCTGGCCCTTATCGGGAGCGAGGGGTTCCTCGAGATCGCGGTGGCAGGCGGCTCGGCAGCCAGGCGTTTGGGGACCGATGGTGAAGTCGTGGTGGAGTTTTCCACTCCGTAAAGAGACTCTTGCGGGGCGGCTCCTCTATCAGCCAGAGGAAGGCTACCGCTATTCCCTGGAGGCCTTTCTCCTGGCCTCCTTTGTGAACCTGCGCCCGCGGGAACGGGCCCTTGAGCTTGGGGCAGGTTGCGGGATCGTAACGCTCCTTCTCGCCTGGAGGCATCCCGAAAACCTCTTCTGGGGGCTTGAGATCCAGCCTCCGCTTCTCGCGTGTTTCGCCAGAAACGTGCGAGAAAACGGGCTTTTGAGCCGGGTTCTTCCGGTGGCAGGCGACGTAAAGGCCCCTCCCTTCAAACCTGGCCTCTTCGAGGTGGTCTATACCAACCCGCCTTTCTATGCGCCGGGGGAGGGGAGACTTTCCCCTGATCTCCAGGAGAGACTTGCGCGGCACGAGATACTTGCCACCCTGGAAGATTTCTTCTCCGCCGCGGCGAAGCTTCTCCGGGAGAGGGGCCGTTTCTACCTCGTCTGCACGGCCAGGCGCCTGGCAGAGGCCCTCTCTTCGCTCCGGGGGTTTCGGCTCGAGCCCAAGGTCCTGCGCCTGGTACATTCCTATCCCGGGGATCAGGGGCGGCT
>JAADDY010000079.1 GCA_013153725.1 Thermodesulfobacteriota bacterium | reverse complement strand
GCCTTGAGACGCTCTTGCGAAGGAATGGTCCGTTTAAGGAAACAACCCGCTATGCCACACATCAGAGGAGAGAAAGGAGCCCCTTGACGTGATTTTCCCAGGTGAGATGGGCCACGGACCGGTGGCAGGTCTCCGAAGAGGGAGGGCTTGCCAGGAGGCCTGAGACCGCGCGCAGGAGGCTCTCCGGCGTGTTCTCCACCACGAAGCCCGTCTCTCCCTGGCGCACAACCTCCGCGGCCCCGTTGAAGCGAGACGTGACCACCGGAAGCCCGCAGGCCAGGGCCTCGAGCACCACGTTGGCAAACGGATCGTAGCGGGTGGGAAGGACGAGCGCATCCGTGGCGGCGTAAAGCCTTTCCACGTCGCGAACGTTGCCCAGGTAGCGGACGTTCTTGCGCGCCCGACGCGCCCGCCCCCCTGCTACCAGCAGAAGGGAATCATGGGCGAGCTTCGGCACGATCTTCAAGGCCAGATCAAGGCCTTTGCGCCACCAATCCGACCCCACGAAGAGCAGGGCCTCCTTGCCGACGATCCGATATTCTTTTCGGAGCTCTCTGCGCCTTCGGCGGAGGCCAAGATTGAAGCGCCGAAAGTCCACCCCGTTGTAGAGCACCTTCACCCTTCCGGAATCAAGACCGTAGGCCTCCTGAAGCTGCCCTTTCACCAGGTTGGAATTGGCTATCACCGCGCGACGGACCTCCTGAAGGCTCTTCTTCTCCAGCCAGAGGATGGTGCGATGCCGAAGCCTCAGGGCCCTCAGCCTGGGATTTCCGTAGCGGTAGCCGAGTTTGATCCAGACGGCGTGCAACGGGTCGGAAACCCGCAGGAAATCCGAAGGCCCGGTGCGAGCACAGGTATAGACGAGATCGAATTTCTCTCTTTCAAGGAGACGCCTTACCATGAGAAAAAACGACAGGTTTTTGGCCACGCTGCCCCGACCAAGGACTGGGGCCCGCAGGAATCTCACCCCGGGAAGATTGCAGTAGTCGGCGATCACCGTGACTTCATGGCCCTGACGTGCCAGTTCTCTGGCACAGGAAGCGGCATAGTTCTCAGCTCCGCCAAGCCCCCAGCCCACTCTTTGACGAACAAGCGCAATCTTCACCGCGAGGCCCCCGGGCGGATTATAACACGGCGCCCGGCTTTTCTCGAAAACTCTCTGCTTGCTATAATGTAGCCGTGTCCGAAAACTTTCTCGATCGTTTCCAAAAATACGCCCGGAAGGGGCTTGAGGAGCTGGGTCTTGAGCTGCCGCCAGAAACCTTCGAAAAGCTCCTGCAATACTTCGCCCATCTCAAAGAATTGGGAAGACCTCTCGGTCTCACGGCCCTGGAAGACCCACTTGATTTCGCCGTCAAGCATCTCCTCGACAGCCTGACCATCCTTCCCCATCTTCCCGAGGGTCCCCTGCTCGATCTTGGCACCGGAGCCGGGCTTCCGGGAATGGTCGTCAAGATCGTGGAGCCGGAAAGGGAAATCTGGCTGGTGGACGCCCGGAAAAAGCCGGTTTCTTTCCTCACCTTTGTGAGCGGGGCCCTGGGGCTTCCGGGAACAAAGATTGTCCAGGCCACGGTGGGAAAAAACGCCCCCTTACCGAGAGATTACTTCGCCGGAGTGGTCTCGCGGGCCACCGCCGAACTCAAAACCCTCTGGAACCTCTCGAAACCCCTTCTGAGGAAAGACGGCCGCCTCATCGCCATGAAGGGCCCGAAAGCCCAAAAGGAAATCGATGCTCTCCTCAAGGAGGAACCCGCCCTTTCCATCGAGGCCCATCCGCTGCGCCTCCCTCTCACCGGAGACAGGCGCACCATCGTGGTGGTCAGAGAGTCTCCCAGTTGAGACAGTTGGGGCAGACCCAGGTGACCGTGTTGCAGGAAAACCTTCGCGGCCCCTCCGCCATACAGCGCTGGCAAATGAGATAGCCGCACTTCTGGCACCGGTAGCAAAGGGGCATCTCCTCCCCGCAAACCTCACAACGCCCCGCCTGGGTCTTTCGCCTGAGGAACGGACGTTTCCTCTTTTTTGACTCTCGCATGGCTAATACTTTGACGCCCTGTGTCAAGATGTTGACTAAAGAGAGAGCGAACTTACCTTCAAAGTAATCCATTCGTTGCGGAAGCACAAAACGCGGCGTCATGCCGCTCGCGATGATCCCACAAAAACCTTAAGGGAGGGAGAACCATGGCGGAAGGAAAAGCTTTGCAGGCCAACGATCAGCGCATGGCCGAGCTCAACCGTGAGCTCAGAAGTTACATCAACCAGATCGAGGCTTTACGGGTCGAAATTTCAAACATCGACGTCCTCACCGCAGAGTATCGTGCCACCATCACCACCCTGAAGAACCTCAAAGATTTGGGAGCAGGAAAAGAGGTTTTGCTTCCGGTGGGGAAGATCGCTCAGGTAGCAGCCAAACTCGAAGAAGTTTCCAGAGTGGTCATCAACATTGGAAGCGGAATCTCCGTAGAGTTACCCTTTGACGAGGCGGTGGAGCAGATAAAGAAAGAAATAGAGGCCCTTCTCATCATCAAGGCGGCACTCGAACGTGCCATGGTGGATCTTTACGCCAAGGTGGAGGAGCTCACCCAAAAGATCAGAGAACACGGGCAGGCAGAAGGTGCGGGAGAAGGCCAGTCCCAAAAGAAGACCAAAAAATAGGGAAAATGGTCAAAAAGAGCCCGGAAGAAGTGCGCAAGTTTCTGGAAACCTTGCCAGACGACAGACGCATCTACTATCAGATAGGATCCCTGTTCGTGCAGGTAACCAAGGAGGAGGCCTTAAAACTCCTGAAGGAGGCCTCCTCCTCGAAAGCAAAAAAGGAGGTGTAAGATGAAAAACCCTGCTGGAGTTGTAGTGATAAGTGTTTTACTGGCCCTCTTTGTGGGATGGGCTATCGGTAGCTTCTTCACGGAGACTTCTGTTTCCAAGGCCATAGCTTCCATTCCGGCCTCACCCATCGTGATCGACGCCAAGTACGACCGTGAGGAGCATTCCATCGTCTATTCCATTCTGAACCCCGGTGGTATGCCGGAGACCATCGTACAGCAAGCCTTTGTATTCAAACCCGGGAAGGAAACGCGTGAGAAAGGGTATGTGGTTTCCAACATCCCCGTTCACATCACTCTTCCTCCCGGCGAGACCACCGAAGTGATCATGAAGCTGAAGGCCGGGACCGAAAAGCTCCATCTCGGAGACGTTGTCCTGGCAACCTTTACCTACGTGCATCCTCTTTCGACGGATCTCTATACGGTGGTTCACCCCTTTGAAATGGGGGCGAAGAAGGCTTCCAAAGCGGCTCAAGCTGCCAAAGCACAGAAGGAAGCCTCTTCTCAGGGAGCTCCTAAAGAAACTTCCAACAAGAAAGAAGGAGGCCATGAGTAATGCGCTTCGAAAAGATACTTTGGTGGCTTTTCATCATCCTGTTCGTCATAGGTAGCGTTCTCATCTTCTTCCATCTCTTGGCTCTGGGAGCCCTGGCCGCGCTCTATCCGGAAGTGGCGGCTTTCCTCATCGGGTTCCTGGGGTTCTGGCTCTTCGCCAACCGCCTCATCTTCGGCTACGGTGGGCTGGCGAACTCGGCTGCCGCTTATGCCAAGGGACATGAGCCCAGCAAAGAAGAGCTCCTGGCCAGGAGCCGGCAAACCGTGAGCAAACTCGAAGACTGGACGATCACCTCGCTCCTGGCCCTCTGGCAGGCCGGGCTTGAACCCTTCAAGTACGCCTATTATCTGGCCTTTTTCCTGGTCTTTCTGGGGGCCATGCTCTTCGAGCTGAACTTCTTTGAAGGCCCCCTTGCTGCCTGGGCCGCCAAGGGTCTCATGCTGGGAGCGGCCATTCCAACTCTGCTGGTCTTTGCCCTGGATCTCCTGGCCAACGCTTACCTCAAAGAAGCCTTCCTGCGAGAAATCTAAACTCGCCATCCCATGCCGGAGGGGGTTCTGCCCCTCCGGCATCCAATTTGCTTAAAAGTTGCAGATAGTCCGAGAAGCAAGTTTAATGTTGATATAATCGAGGATTTGAACCGAAAAGGATTTCGAGGGAAAAATGTTTACCAAACTTTTAGCCAAAATAGTCGGAACCAAAAACGAACGCGAGCTCAAGCGGCTGCGCCCCATCGTAGCCCGCATCAACGAACTGGAACCTTCCATCCAGAAACTCTCGGATTCTGAACTCCAGGCCAAGACCGGAGAATTCAAAGAGCGCCTGCAGAAAGGCGAAAGCCTCGACGAGCTCCTGCCAGAGGCCTTTGCCGTGGTAAGGGAGGCCAGCCGCCGGGTCCTCGGCATGCGGCATTTCGACGTCCAGCTCATGGGCGGCATCGTCCTCCACGAAGGAAAGATCGCCGAGATGAAGACCGGTGAGGGGAAGACTCTCGTGGCCACCCTTCCCGCCTATCTCAACGCCCTTACCGGCAAGGGCGTCCACATCGTCACGGTGAACGACTACCTCGCCAAGCGCGACGCCAAGTGGATGGGAACCCTCTACAACTTCCTCGGCCTCTCCGTGGGGGTCATCGTCTCCGGCATGGACGAAGAAGAACGCAAACGGGCCTACGCCTGCGACATCACCTACGGCACCAACAACGAATTCGGTTTCGACTATCTGCGAGACAACATGAAATATTCCCTCGAAGACATGGTCCAGAGGGAGCATCATTACGCCATCGTGGACGAAGTGGACTCCATCCTCATCGACGAGGCCCGCACCCCGCTCATCATCTCCGGTCCGTCAGAAGAGTCCACGGAAATCTACTACCACATCGACAAGCTGGTGCGGCACCTCAAGAAGGACGTCCACTTCACCCTGGACGAAAAGGCCCGCACCGCCATGCTCACCGAAGAGGGCGTGGCGGAAATGGAGCGCCTCCTCGGGATCGAAAACCTTTACGACCCGCGGCACATAAGTCTCGTCCACCACATCAACCAGGCCTTGCGTGCCCACCACCTCTTCCACCGCGACGTGGACTACATCGTCAAAGACGGCAAGGTTATCATCGTGGACGAGTTCACCGGTCGCCTCATGCCTGGAAGGCGCTGGTCAGACGGTCTCCACCAGGCCATCGAGGCCAAGGAAGGGGTCAGGATCGAGAAGGAGAATCAGACCCTTGCCACCATCACCTTTCAGAACTACTTCCGCATGTACGAAAAGCTTGCGGGCATGACCGGTACCGCCGAGACCGAGGCCGCAGAATTCAAAGAGATCTACAACCTGGACGTGGTGGTCATCCCCACCCACAAACCGATGATCCGTGTCGACCACCCCGACGTCGTCTACCGCACGGAGAGGGAAAAGTTCGAGGCCGTGGTGGATGAGATCGAAGAGCTCCACCGCGAGGGGCGACCCGTTCTCGTGGGAACCACCAGTATCGAAAAGAGCGAGCAGCTCTCCCGCATGCTCAAGAAGAAAAAAATCCCTCACCAGGTACTGAATGCCAAGTATCACGAGAAAGAAGCCGCTATCATCGCGCAGGCAGGTCGCTCCGGCGCGGTGACCATCGCCACCAACATGGCCGGCCGCGGCGTGGACATCCTGCTTGGCGGAAACCCCGAGGGGCTGGCCAAAGAGGCTCTCACCGCCGAGGGGTACGATCTTGAGAGCATCGACCCCACCGCCTGGAACGACGCCCTGCAGATGGCCAAGCGCGGGGAAGACCCCACCAAGAAATACCCCGAACGCTGGGCCGAGGTCCTCTACGAAAAAGTCCAGGAGTGCCAGAAAGATTACGAAAAAGTGAAGGACCTGGGCGGGCTCCACATCATCGGCACGGAACGCCACGAATCCCGCCGCATCGACAACCAGCTCCGCGGACGCGCCGGGCGCCAGGGAGACCCGGGCTCTTCCCGCTTCTACCTTTCTCTCGAAGACGATCTCCTGCGTCTCTTCGGCTCCGACAAACTCAAAGGGCTCATGGACCGCTTCGGGATGGAAGAAGGCGAGCCCATCGAACATTCCTTCATTTCCAAGGCCATCGAACAGGCCCAGAAAAAAGTCGAAGCCCACAACTTCGAGATCCGCAAACACCTCCTGGAATACGACGACGTCATGAACAAACAGCGGGAGGTGATCTACTCCCAGCGCAAAGAGATCCTGGCGAGCGACAACATTCGGGACTGGATCGTCGACATGATCAAAGACGTCTCCGCCGGGATCGTCGAAGAGTTCGCCATCGAGAAGGTTCCCCCGGCAGAGTGGGATCTCAAGGGTGTTGGAGACCGCTTCTTCGGGATCTTTGGCTTTCGCCCGGAAATTCCGGAAAACCTCTCTTCCGAAGAAGAGTTGACCTCTCTCCTCCAGGATCAGGCCCTCAACGCCTACGAGGCCAAGGAAAAAGAGGTGGGCGAAGAGCTCATGCGCCATCTTGAGCGCATGTTCCTCCTCCACACCATCGACACCCTCTGGAAGGATCATCTCCTCTCCATGGATCACCTGCGGGAGGGCATCGGCCTCCGGGGTTACGCCCAGAAGGACCCCTTGCAGGAGTACAAACGCGAGGCCTTCCAGATGTTTGCCGATCTGGTGGAACGCATCAAGGAACAAACGCTTTCCTTCCTCTACCGGGTGCAGGTAACCCGGGAGGAGGAGGTAGAACGCATGGAGGAGGAAAGGCGCCAGCAGCGGCTACGGCTGGTCTACAGCCGGGGCGAAGAGGCCGCGGAGGAAAAACCCAAGCAAAAGCCCATCCGGCGCGGACGAAAGATCGGCCGCAACGAGCCCTGCCCCTGCGGCAGCGGGAAGAAATACAAGAAGTGCTGCGGCCGCGCCGGGGCCAAATCAGAAGAAAAGGTCGCCGTCCACTAGGAAGCCTCCCGGGGCACCAGAAAGAGCCTCTTGAGCACGATGGTGGCGTAGCTCCCCTTGGGGAGGAAGAATTCGAGGAGGACCTCCCTCTTTCCCTTCTTCTCGAAGTTCAACCGCTGGGGAACCACCACTACCTCCCGGGGATAGGTCTTGAACATGGCCCCCTTCACCAGGGTGCGAAACTTCTCGAGGGAGGAGATACCTTCCCTGCGGAGGACCTCTTCCATGAGATCCTTGATTTCAGGCTCGAGTTCGAGCCGGGGGCTCGGGAGAGGAATCTTGCGGGAGGAAAGCTCCGGCCAGACCTCCTCCGGCACCTCGCGGTAGAAGAGATGCTCCCCCATCACATAGGGGACCGGATAGAGCCTGAGCCCCTGGCGTTTGAGATAAAGCTTCACCGTCTCGTTCCAGATGTAGGCCTGGTAGGCGTGACAGAGCATCAGGAGGTATTCCCGATCCACCAGGCCAAGGGCCCGCTTGAAGGTGCGCTTGGAGGGCTTGTGGGAGGCAATGAACTCGAGCAGCCGCCTCTCCCAGGGGCTCGGGGCGAGCTCCAGGCAGGCTTCCACCCGGGGCCAGTTTTTACGGAGACATTCGCGAAATTCTTCCGTGCGCTTCATCTCGTACTGGCTGCCTTCTACCAGGAGGAGATAAAGCGCCCGCTCGTAGTGGCCCAAAATGAGCTCGCGAGCCGCAAAGCCCTTTCCGTGGCGGGCAGAACCGAAGCGCTGTTCGTCGAAATAGTTGGCCACCCCGTAGCGGGAAACGAGCCTTACTTCCTCCTCAAGCCCCTCGGTTTCCACGTCTCTTACCAGGATGCGGAAGAAGTTCCCCTTGAGCTTGGCCTTGGACATGGGAGTTCTGGTCTGCCCCAGGTATTCGAGGAGATAGTTGCGGCCCTTGATGTCCTTTCTGGGGCCGTGCTTGATGGTGACGTACTGGTAAGAGACGGCGTGGCGGTCCTTAAGCCCTCCGTAATGAATGTCCCGGGCCTTGAGACGCAGTCTGCGGGCCAGATCGCCGACCACGTCCCAGGTGGTGGCCCCCCTCTTGGAGAGCCGGTAAAGGGCAAAAGCTCCCTCCCGTTCGGGCGCAATGTCTGCCACTTCGTAGACCACAAAATCTTCGGGTCGTGACTTGATCTTCATCTCGCCCCCAAAGATAGGTCCGGTTTGTCTTTTGAAAAGTGCTTAACTTTAAAAAGGAGGTGAAAAGATGGCCCGAATTTACGTAAACCCGGCCCTTACCAACAAGGTCTTCGTGTTCAAGGATCGCTGGGAAGCGGGCGCCGTGCTGGCGGAAATGCTGCGAGAAAAATACGAAGGAGCGCCGGAAACCATCGTTCTCGCCATTCCCGCGGGAGGAGTGCCGGTGGGGCTTGTCATCGCCAAAGAGCTAAGGCTCCCCTTCGACCTCCTCATCGTGCGCAAGATACATTTTCCGGATAACCCTGAGGCTGGTTTCGGAGCCATCACCTTCGACGGTGAGGTCCTGCTGAACGAAGAGCTGGTGGCTTACGCCGGCCTGGACGAAAGCACCATCGAAAGGCAGATTGCCCTTGAGAAAAAGGATCTGGCGGAGAGGGAGCGCCTCTTCCGCAGGGGGAAGCCCTTTCCGGATCTTTCCGGCCAGACGGTGATCCTCGTGGACGATGGCCTGGCTTCGGGTTACACGATGCTGGCGGCGGTCAAGAGTGTGGCCAAAAGAGGCGCCAGGAAGATAGTGGTGGCGGTGCCCACGGCTTCGGAGCGGGCCATCAAGCAACTGAGCCCCTTCGTGGACGAGATCTATTGCCCCAACGTGCGAAGCGGGGCCTTCTTTGCGGTGGCAGACGCCTATCAAAACTGGTATGACTTAAGCCGAGAAGAAGTGATGGCCCTGCTCGAGGAGGCGGGCTATTTCAAATCCTTTGCGGGGAGGAGCTGAATGGATCAACCTGTCTTTGACCACCGCAAACTGGGCCTTGACGACGTCTTTGAGTTCGCCTGTTTCCCGGGGATCTCCTGCTACAATCTGTGCTGCTACGATGTCAACCTGGTCCTAAGCCCCTACGACTTCCTGCGAGTGCGAAAGGCCCTGGGGCTCTCCTCCCGCGAGTTCATCGAGAAATTCGCCGAGCTCCACCTGGGAGACGTGACCCAGCTTCCGGTGGTCTCCGTCAAGATGCAGGAGCACGATTTCGCCTGCCCCTTCTTGCGCCCGGAAGGCTGCTCCATTTACCAGGATCGGCCGGCTTCCTGCCGCACGTACCCCCTGGCGCGCTTCACCGGAAAGGACGAAGAGGGAAAGCCCTTTGAGATCTATCGGATCATCCGCGAGACACACTGCAGAGGGCACTTCGAAAAACGCCCCATCACCGTGCGAGACTGGATTAAGGAACAGGGGCTTGAACCATACCACTTCTTCAACGACCTCTTTGGTGAAATCGTTTTTGCCTGTCAGCACATGGACCGCCCCCTTTCCGCCGACGAGCTCGATCTCATCTACAACGCCTGCTATGGCCTGGAAGCCTTCCGGGAATTCGTGGAGAAAAACAAAGCCTACCTCGAAAAAGTGGGGTTCTCCGCCGACGATATCTCCAAAGCCCTGGCCGAGGAAGAAGAGCTCCTCAAGCTCGGCCTTGAGTTCCTCAAGCGCACCATCTTTCGCGATCATCTCCCCTAGAGATGGAAAAAATCCTTGTCTCGGAAGGGAGAAAGTCTATAATTTAAAATGAATTCCA
Organism: Thermodesulfobacteriota bacterium; assembly: GCA_013153725.1. GTDB lineage: Bacteria > Desulfobacterota > Thermodesulfobacteria > Thermodesulfobacteriales > Thermodesulfatatoraceae > Thermodesulfatator. Next base: position 11,573 of record JAADDY010000079.1, on the reverse strand, counting down.
ATATCAAGGAGGGAAGAAAAGACCGCGTGAAGAAAGACTCCTTAGCCCTTAAGAAGACCAAAGTCACGCTTTCACCGGAGGAATTGGCCAGAAAGATGGCCCAGCTCGCCCTGGACAAAAAGGCCCACGACCTGGTGATCCTCGACGTCCGCGGGCTAGCCTCCTACGCCGACTACATCTTGATCGCCAGCGCCCGTTCGGCAAGGCACGTGCAGGGCGTGGCAGACGCCATCGAAGAAGAACTTTACCGTGAGAAAGTAGAACCCCTCGGCATCGAAGGAAAGACCGAAGGGCAATGGGTCCTCATGGACTACGGCGACGTGGTCCTTCATCTCTTTTTCGAGCCCGTGCGGGAGGTTTACGATCTGGAGGGCCTCTGGATGGACGCTCCCCGCATTGAACCTGAGAGCTGGGGGCTCACGCTCCCGGAACCCACCCAGGAAGATGTCGAAGAATACTAAACCCCTTCTTCTCGTCATCATGGACGGCTGGGGGTGGCGCGAGGAAAAGGAAGGAAACGCCATCCTGCTCGCAGGCACTCCCAACCTGGATGCTCTTAGAGAGAACTACCCTTTCACCTTGCTGAAAGCTTCCGGTGAGGCCGTGGGGTTACCTGAAGGGCAGATGGGAAACTCGGAAGTGGGGCACCTGAACATCGGTGCGGGAAGAATCGTCTACCAGGACCTCACCCGCATCAATCTCGCCATCAAAGACGGCTCCTTCTTTGAAAATCCCGTCTTGAAGGAGGCCTTCAAGCGGGCCAAGGAAACCGGCGGGAAGGTTCATCTCCTGGGGCTGGTCTCTGACGGCGGGGTCCACAGTCACATCGAACACCTTTACGCGCTCCTTGAGTTTGCCAAAAGAGAAGGTCTTTGCGATCGCACCTACGTGCACGCCTTTACCGACGGGAGGGATACCCCTCCCACAAGCGGCCTGAAATACATCCGGGCCCTTCTTGCCAAGATGGCCGAGCTCTCCTGCGGAAAGATCGCCTCCATCTCCGGCCGCTACTACGCCATGGATCGCGACAAGCGCTGGGAAAGGACGGCGCTTGCCTACGAGGCCCTGGTTCTGGGCAAGGGTCTCAAGGCCCCGGACCCTGTAAAAGCCATCGAAGAGGCCTACGCCCGGGGAGAGACCGACGAATTCATAAAACCCACGGTGATCGTCTCCAATGGCAAACCCGTGGCCACCATCGACGACGGCGACGTGGTGATCTTCTTCAACTTCCGGGCGGATCGGGCCCGCCAGCTCACCCGGGCCCTTACAGACCCGAATTTCAAGGAATTCCCGCGGGAAAAATTCCCAGAACTGGCCTACTTCGTGTGCATGACCCTTTACGACGAAACCTTTGATCTGCCGGTGGCCTTCCCTCCGGTGCACCTCAAGAACATCTGGGGGGAAGTCGTCAGCAAGGCCGGGCTCTATCAGTTTCGCATCGCCGAGACCGAAAAGTACGCCCATGTAACCTATTTCTTCAACGGCGGAGAAGAAAAGCCCTTTCCTCTGGAAGAAAGGAAACTCATCCCCTCCCCGCGAGACGTGCCCACTTACGACCTCAAGCCCGAAATGAGCGCTTACGAGGTCACCGAAGAGGTCATCTCGCGCATCAAGACCGGCAAATACCGTTTCATCGTGATGAACTACGCCAACGGAGACATGGTGGGACACACCGGGGTGCTTGAAGCCGCCATCAAGGCGGTGAAAGTGGTGGACGAATGTGTGGGGAAAGTGCTTGAAGCCTGGCGGAAATACACCGACCGGGCTCCGGCCATCGTCACCGCGGATCATGGCAACTGTGAAATGATGATCGACCCTGAGACGGGTGAACCTTTCACCGCCCACACCGCCAACCCGGTGCCCTTCTACCTCGTGGACGACCGCTTCAAAGGGGCCTCTCTCGAAAAGGGCATCCTGGCGGATATTGCCCCCACCGGCCTTTATCTCATGGGCCTTGAAATCCCCCAAGAAATGACTGGTAAAATCCTCCTGAAAAATCAAAGGTCTTGAAATCAACAACCCCTCTGATCCGGAAGATATTAAAAATCCTCTTTGTTTACGATGAGGAAGCTCGCTTAAATCTCTTTGAAACTTTTCCTCGCCTGCGTTCCTTCTTTGCCAACCGCCGGCACTTTGCCCTTATTAGGAGCTTTGGAGACCTCGCCTTTACTCTCCTCATCATCGCCGGGCTCTTCGGACCCCAGGAGCCGGAGCGAAACGCCATGCTCTTCGTCTCCTGGGGGATCTGGTGGACGGGCATCGTGCTTTCCTGGTTCTTCGTGGGGCGTATGTGGTGCGGTTTTTGCCCCTTTCCTGGGGTCGGAAGGCTCTTGCAGCGCCTAGGACTTTATCGCCCTAAACTCCCTCCTCGGAGCATAAGCAAGTATTGCGCTTACGCGGCCACGGCACTTTTTGCCCTCATCGTCTGGGCCGAAGCGGTGTTTCACATGAAACATTCTCCCCTGGCCACCGCCTTCCTGCTCCTCACCATCCTTTTCGGGGCCACTCTTCTGGCCACCCTTTACAAGGGGCAGGCCTGGTGTCGGCACTTTTGCCCGCTAGGGAAGATCATCGGTTCGGCAGCCACGCTCTCAATCCTTGAGTTTCGGGCTGATCTCGAAAAATGCCGCGGCTGTCAGACCTTTGCCTGCAAAAGGGGGAAGGGAAACATCCCGGGCTGCCCCGTCTACCTCGGAGCCTACGCCGCTCGCAACAATCTCATCTGCCTGGTCTGCGGCCACTGCATACCCCTTTGCGATCGAGACTCTCCGGGGCTTTTCCTCCGACATCCCCTAAAGGAGCTTGTGATCAACAAAGGGCGCCACCTCACCTGCACCTACATCATCCCCTTTCTCCTGGCCTCCCAGATCGCCCGCTTCATCCAGGAAAAGACCTCCTGGTACCAGGGCTTCAAAAGCGCCCTCTTCCATTCCGAGGCCCTGGCCTTTTCTTTCCTCCTGGCCTTTCTTTTTGCCCTGGCCCTTTTTGTTATTCGGCTTGGAGCAGAGCTTTTCACCATCTACGAAGACGAGCTCTTCGGCCGCTTCTCCCCCATGGTGCCGGTCTTGGTGCCTCTGGCCTTCACCGGAGAGCTGGTCTACCGGCTCGAATATCTGCTCCACGAAATCGGAAACTTCGGCCCCACACTTGGAAAGCAGCTTGGTCTTTCTTCCCTGGAGGCCCTTTCTTTTCGGGTCCCCGAGGCCTTCATCCATTATCTGCTGCTGGGCATTACCGCTTTAGGGCTCCTGGGAGCCCTCTACACGGCCCATCTCCTGGCCTTCCGGGAGTTCGAAGGGCTCGTCCCCAGAAAGAACTTCTTCGCCATCCTGGCCCTGGCCTCTTTGGTCTCGGCGGTTTATTTTTATTTCGTACGAATTTACTGAAGGAAATCGCGATGGAAGAGCTCAAATACGGAGAGAAAGCCATCCTGGAGGCGGAACTGGAGCCGTGGGAAAACCCTTACCCGGACCGGGATTACCTCATCGAAATCACCTTTCCGGAATTTACCTGCCTTTGCCCGCGCTCCGGTTATCCGGACTTCGCCACCATCCATCTCAGCTACATCCCGGATAGACGTATCGTGGAGCTGCGCTCCTTAAAGCTCTGGCTCAACAAGTTCCGAAATCGATATATTTCTCACGAGGCTGCCACGAACGAAATATTTGACGCCCTGTGGGAGAAGCTTGCGCCCCGTTACCTCAAGGTGGTGGGAGATTTCCACCCTCGCGGCAACGTCCACACGGTGATCACCGTGGAACGCCGCCGCGAGGAGGAATCCTCTGCGAAGGATTAGCGCCCGAGAAACTTGAAGATCTTCTCGACCGCCTTCTCTTTGATCTTTTCCTTCACTTCTTGGACCAGAGAAATCTTGGGATCGTCAAAGGTTCCGGCAATGGCCAGGGGAATTTCGTAACCCTTTTCGGTCTTGAAAAGGGAGGCCCCGGGGAAGCGTTTGCTAAAGATCTCAGCCATCTGGCCGGAAAAGAGGATGCGCGGGGTAAGATTCAAACGGCCATCAAGCCCCACTTTGCCCAGAACCAGGATCACCAGGCCCTGCCGGCTGAATTTTCCGCGCACGTCCACCAGGCCCTCTTTGACTTCGAAATACGTCTCACCTTTCTCGAACTGGAGCCTTTTGAGCTCTTCCATCCCCAGGAGGCTGGCTATACCACGGGAAAGAGGGGTCTCCTTGAGACCAAGGTTTGAGAACCTGGCATGGCCTTGCCCGTTGAGCGTCTTCTTGAGGAGCTCCGCTTCAAGGCCCCTTCCCCAGAAGGTGCCTTCAGACCAGACCTTTCCGCTGGTGAAGTAGTTGCTTTCGCGGAGGAAGTTCTGCGCCAGGAGGGGAAGATCGGCTCCCGCCAGGGAGTAGGCAAAACGGACCTGCGGGCTCTTTGGCAACCCGTAAACTCTGCCATTGAGTTGCGTTACGGCCCCGGCCAAAAGGAGGTTGAGTTCTTTGAGATTTATCTGGCGGGGAGAAAGCTCTAGCTCTGCTCGCACGTCCTTACCGCAGATTCTGTAGCACACCTCTTTGCCGAAAAACCGGATCTTTCCAACGGCTCCCACCGTGAGGGGCTTCTGTGAGGAGGCCCTTTTTTCCTTGCGGGAATTGGCTTCGTCTCCACCCTCGTTCGAGGCTTCCTTGGGCATGAGGGCGAGGAGGTCCAGACGAGGAGTATTGAGCTCCAGATCCACGCGCGGCAGCTTTCCGGAAAGTGAGACCTGGCCCTTAAGAGAAAGGGGTTCCCCGTTGATCTTGAGGTCGAGAGAAGGCTTCAGGAGACGAGGGTCCGCCTCGATCTTGCCCTGAGCCAGGAGGGTGTACCCTTCCATCTTCGTCTCAAGAGGGGCAAGATCCACCAGCGCCTTGTACTGGATGGCCTCGAGTTTTCCTCCGAGAGAGCTCTCTACGTGGAATGTGCCGGAGAGTTCGGGAAGTTCGCTTTCCGGGAAGAAGTAGGGTTTCACCTTTTGAGCGAAGAGAGAGACGTCCTTGAAAGAGGCCTCTTTCAAGGTGACAGCGCCCTTTATCCTCTCGCCCTCGACAAGGACCTCTCCCCCCGGTTGTCCGGAGAAAATCTTTCCGCCGAGGATCTTGGCAGAAATGGCTTTATCCTGGACCCTGGTCTGAAGACGAAGGTCTTTGACTACCTGGAAATCAGCGACCGCAAGGCCCAGGAGCCCTTCGCCCTCTAGAGCCAGCTTTGCTCCCGCCAGACGAAGCTTGGCAGAGAGGTCCAGAGAGGCCTCCGCCGGGGGCAGTTCTTTCTTCTGATCTCGGAAATAGACCTTGCCCTTCTCCACCCGGATCTTCTGAAAGACCAGGGCCAAGCGCGACGGTTTGGTCTCCTTCGGAGCCTCTTTCGCAGCTTTCTCTTTCTTCTCGAGGATTCTTACGAGATTCAGGGACCCATCCTTCAGGCGAATGAGATAGACTTCTGGCCTGACCAGAGAAGCCTCTGCGATGACGAGCTCCCCCTTGAGAAGGGGCGAAAGGCTCAAGCGCAGGCGCATCTCTTGCGCGGCAAGAACCTTCTCCTTCGTGGAGGGGTCCAGAAAGCGTACGTCTTGTATGCCAACCCCCAGGAACCCTCGGCGCTTGATCTCTCCAATCTGGATGTCAAAGCCTGTAGCTTCCTCTAAGGGAGGAACCACCAGAGATTTCACTCGCTCGGGAGTAAGATAACGACTTGCCAAAAAGTAGACACTTGCCACCAAAACTATAAAAATGAGTGCTACAACCCCTAAGATCTTTGCTAGCTTTCCCATCGTGCAATCCTTTCCATCTTGGTATTTTGCCCTTAGTTTATTAGAAAACCGGCATCGCTCAAAGCAAAATTTTTTGTTGTGAGGGCAAAGAAAATTGCTACTTTGCGGTAAGTGTCGTGACGAGCAAGGTGAGCCAGGTTCGCACGGAATGATGTTTTTGTGCTTTTATTAATGCCTATCCTTTGCGAAAGTTTCTGATCAATGTTTTGTTCTTAGCTGCCACTCTGCTGATCGACATTTTTGGCCTGTATCCTGGACGGGCAGGGAGGATTTCGCTTCAACTCCTCAAGAGAGACGTTCGAGCGGAAATAAGGTCTCAAACCCAATCCCGCCAGCGCGTAGAGAAACCCTCTTTCGCGGACTTCCTCCTTCGGAATCAGGACGGCCTGTACTCCCTGGCGCTGAAGCCATTCCGCAACTCTTATGCCCCGGCGGCGATCCTCCTGCGCGTAAGGATTCGGCAGGATCCGCTCCTCCTTCACCCTTCCCCTGGGACCGCGGCAGTCTATCCTCAAAAGCAAAAAGGCCGGGGCACAACCAAAATGCGGGCAAAGATCCCCATCTTCGTCTATGGGCACGGCAAGTACGTATTCTTCGACCTGCGGAGGCTCGAAGTGGATCACCACCCGGTCGATATCGGGAAAGTGGTCGTAAATTTCCTCTTCAATCATGGTCACGATCTCGTGGGCCTCATCGAGGGAGGCGACGTCGAGCACTATCTCCGCCTCGATGAAACGAAAGCGGCCCGAACGGCGCCCGGTGAGACGCTTTATTTCCACCACTTCCGGGAAGGCCCGGATGATATCGGCGATCTTGGTCAAAGTCTCCGGCTCCAGACCGGCGTCCAGGAGCACTTTCAGGGAGTCCACAAAGATGCGCCAGCCAATCCGGAAAATGATCGCCGAAACGAAAAGGGCTGCCACCCTGTCGGCCCAGGAGAAGCCGAAGGTTCCTCCCACCAGCCCGGCCAAAATGACCCCCATGGTGAGGAATTCGCTTTTCATGTGCTCGGCGTCAGCCGCAAGGGAGGGGGAGCCGGAAAGCCGGGCCAGCCTGGCTTCCCAGCGGGAAAAAAGCCAGGTAACCACCGCCATCACCGTGAGCCCGAGAATGGCCCAGGGAACCCTCTGAGGCAGGATGACACTTGCGCCTCTCAGGGCCTCTTTGACGATTTCATAGGCGGCAAAGAAGATAAAGGAGGCCGAAACCAGGGCTGCCAGGTTTTCCAGCTTGTAGAGACCGTAAGGGAACGTGGCGGTCTTGCGTTCGGCAAACTTCAACCCCAGGAGGACCGAAAGAGACCCCACCACATCTGTCAGGGAATGGAGGGCATCCGCCTGAAGGGAGAGGCTACCGCAGAACCGGCCCAGAAAATACTTGGCCGCCGCCAGGAGGAGATTGAGCAGCACGGCCAGGAAGGCCACTTTTACCAGGGCCTTCCCGGCCTTTTCATTTTTCAGCGCCAGATCTTTTTCAGACACCGCCCCCTCATTCTACCGGGAGGCGGCCCGGGATTCATGCGTTTTATTCGCAACCCTCCGCATTTTGGGCAATAGAAAACCCTGCCCGTACCGTAAGGAACCTTCCACTCGTGCCCGCAGGCAGAACAGCGAAATCTGCGAAAAAAGTGCATCAGGAACGCAGCTCTTCTTCGATCTCCTTGAGGCGCTCCTTGAGAGCCCTGGCCTCTTCCTCTAAAAGAGCGCGCCGTTCTTCTTCCGGAGAGTTCGCTTGGGCACGCCAGCCTCTGCCGCCTGAGAAGCGCCCGCACCAGCCTCTGCCGCGGCCACGGCCCATGCCAAAGCGCCCCCACCCCAGGCGCCGACGCAAACGCCTGCCAAGCCCTCCGCACCAGCCAAAGCCTCGACCCGTGCGGGGACCTTCACCAAAGGGGCCTCTACCATTCAATCCGGGCATGATCATCCCTCCTTCCTGGATTCGACTTCAAGTTAAGGTTATTGAGAAAGAATGTCAATTGCCGAAAGGAAGGCGCCTCACGGGAGTATAAATGGCTCCCCGGGGGTGGAGGGTGCTTCGGTAAAGGACGATCTCGGAAACAACGAAATGTCTTTCCGGAACGATTTCTTCTTCGCGTCTCAGAGAAATCTCTTTCAAAAGGGCTTCCTTTTTGCGGGTGGACTTCACCCGGCCCAGAGTGAGGTGTGGCACAAAAGGCCGCTTCTCGGGTTCGAAGCCCAGGTGAGCCAGCTTTTCTTCGAGAAGTCTCTGAAGAAGGGCAAGCTCCTTGAGGTCGCCTGAAAGCCCCGTCCATATCACTCTCGGGGCCCGGTGAGGCGGAAAGCTCCCGAGCCCTTTCACCCCCAGATGCAGGGCTTTGAGCCCGCTTTCCCTCACCGCCTCCTGAGCCGCTTCAGCAATCTTATCGATGAGGTTCTCTGGCACTTCTCCCAGGAACTTGAGGGTGAGGTGGATCCCCTCCGGCCGCACCCAGCGCACGTCGGCTCCGGTCTTGGCAAGCTCTTTCTGGATGCCGGCCAAGCGTTCTCTTATGTCAACAGGCAAACTGATAGCCAGGAACAAGCGTGCCATAGTGCAGATATCTTCTCAGCCAATCAAGGGCCGTACCAGCCGCATAATCCTGAACGAGATGCCGGTCTCCCGGGAAGCGGAAACACCGCGCCACCGTGGCTTCCTTGCAGGAGAAACCAATCCAGACCGTACCCACGGGTTTTTCCGGAGTGCCACCGGTGGGTCCGGCGATACCGGTTACCGAAAGGCCGTAATCCGTGCGTGACAGACGCCGCACCCCCTCTGCCATGGCCAGGGCCACCGGTTCGCTCACCGCCCCGTAGGTGGCCAGGATCTCCTCCGGTACCCCCAAAAGCTCTTTTTTGGCCTCGTTGGAGTAGGTAACGACCCCTCGCTCGAAATAGGCCGAACTTCCGGGAACGCGGGTGATACGGGAGGCGATCAACCCTCCGGTGCAAGACTCTGCCACCGCAAGGGTCTCCTTCCGCTCCACGAGGAGCCTCCCTATCACGGCCTCCAGAAGGTCCTCCTCGAGGCCAAAGATGTAAGGCCCGAAAGCGGCCTGAATGGTTTCGTCTATTTGAGAAAAAACCTCTTCGGCGCGTTCCTTGGAGGAGGCCTTCACCAGGACGGAAACATGGATCTCTGGAAGCACGGGGTAATACCCGATGGTAACCTCTGGCATTTTTTCCAGATCCTTGAGCTTCAAATTGATATCAGCCTCGCGCAGGCCAAAAATTTTGTAGAGGCGTGAGATCACCACCACCCCGGCCGGCAGTTTCTCCTCAAGAAGAGGCAGGACTTTCTTTTTGAGGAGGTATTCAAATTCCTGCGGTACCCCCGGGAGGCAAAAGAGGAGCTTGCCCTCGAACTCCAGATAGTAACCCGCCATGGCCCTGGTGTTGGTGAGGAGACGGGCCCCCTCCGGGAGCTCGGCCATGCGGAGACGCAGGGGATTGTGCGGAAGATTCTGGGCCCGCTCGCGCTCTTTGATCCGGCGAACCATCTCTTCGTTGGTGACCAGGGGCTTACCAAGGGCTCTGGCCACCGCCTCGTTGGTGATGTCATCGGTGGTGGGGCCCAATCCGCCGCTTACCAGGCAGAAGAGATAACGGGAGAGAAAATCCCGCAACCGGGCCTCGATGAGGGAAAGATCGTCGGGAACCGTGAGGATTTCCCGGACCTCGTAGCCGTGGAGGAGGAGCTCCCTTGCCGCCAGAAAGCTGTTGGTGTTGAACACCCGGCCCTGAACAAGCTCGTTTCCAACGGCAAGAATGGCACCATTCATCACCTATTGGTTAGCACAAAAACAACTAGCCGGTCCAGTAGCTGTATTGGTCCAGTACCTTTGGCACTCCGGATGGCTTCGAGAAGCCATTTCAGCGATGGCGAACAAGTTCAGCTTTGATAGCCCCAGCCCTTCAGAAAGAAGAGCTGGGGCTGATATTCTACCTAAACGAATCCTATGTGCGTGCTTTCTGGAACGCTGACAAATTCTGTTTCCCTTTTCAGGGCGTTGACAAATTCCTCAAGGGAGAGGTCTGCCTTATGCGAAAACTTACGGTAGACCGTGGCGAAATTTCCAGGTGTCAACTTTAATCTTGCGATCTGGGCATAATATCTATCGGGAACATCATTTCCAAATATTGCCTTCAGAAGCTGCCAAGCCTGCTCAGGTTCGAGGTATTTGAACTCGATCTTGAAGTCGAAGCGTCTCATAGCAGCAGGGTCCAGCTTTTCCAGCAAGTTGGAGCTGCCGATAAAGATCCCTTCAAACTCCTCAATCTGTGTCAAAAATTCGTTTGTGATGCTTACTTCCCAAAAATGGCTAGCTCCGGACCGGGCAAAGATCAGCCCGTCTATTTCGTCGATCAGCACAATAGCCTCTTCTCGGGAAGCCTGTTCGAAGAGCTCGGCGATTCTATATTCTGTGTCCCCCACATAAGGGGACAAGAGGTCAGACAATCTCTTGTGGAGAAATCTTTTGTTCAAACGTTTGGCGATTTCCTTGGCCAGAGCCGTCTTCCCCGTCCCCGGCGGGCCGTAGAAGAGAAACTTTCCCGCCCCCAGCTTGGTGACCATGTCGAACATGTCCTGGGCCGGTGGGTCTATGTTCAGAATTTGCGGCAAGTAGGGCATCTCAGCCCGCTTTGGTTTTTTCTTCTTGATAGGCCGCAATCCCAGAGCTTTGAGAGAATTGTTGATGATCATTTCGGCAGTGTCTTCGACTTTGTCCGTTCCTAGCAGGCAAATTGCGTGCGCGGCTTGAGCAATCAAAGCCGGGGGGATGTCTTCGCTATCTGAAACGCGCTCTATCCATTCATCTGAAACATCAAAGATAACAAAGTTGTCTCTTACGATCTTTGAGCGCACATCTTTGGGGAGCCGCCCAAAAGGGATTATGAGGCAGAAACGTCTCAAGTAAGCGGGATCGATTCTATCGATATCATTACAAATCCATATGGTGGGAATTTCGTTCCTTTCCAGGATCTGGTTCATCCAGGCCTTGTTAAACTTGAGCTCGTTAGCCCTGAATGATTCTTTTTGGCTGTAATTAACTTGCAATGACAATATATTTTCGACTTCGTCGAAGATAAGGATAGTTCTTTCGTTATTTTTGAGCATGTATTGACTAAGGCAAAAAGATCTCAAGCGGTCCAGCTCGTCGTAAATTTCGTTCTCATCATGCGTACATATTTCGTAAGCATTTTCCGCTACCATTTTTGCCAGGATACGGGCCAATTCGCTCTTTCCCACCCCTGGAGGCCCATAAAAAAGGAGATTAGCCCCCTTCTCCCGAGTTTTTATGGCTTTCTCAAGCAGTTTTAAGGCAAGCTCGGCTTCCCTTATGTGCTCGAAATTTTTTAAGCTCAGCTGGGCTTCTTTCGCTGCAACAAAGCAAGACTTAAAAACAGAAAGCTTATTCTTGTGTATATAGAAAAGCTGTCGATCAAAATCATTGGGAAAGGAAAAAGAAAAGGACAAACTGGTGCCAAAATCCACAATCATTAGGCCACTTTCCATAATTGGAGAGCTTGCGATTTTCTGCTGAAACTCCTCCGGGGTTACATCGAACAAAACGCAACACAAAGTTTCAAAGTTTATTCCGGCCCTGTTTATTACTTGGCTAAGAAAATGGGAAAAATTTCCGTTTCTTTCTACCAACACTCCAAAAGCCAGAAATTGCATTTCAAGCTCACTGATTCGCATCAGCTCCTTGACGGCCAGCAGATTTTCAAGAAAGGTGGGGCTAATATTCCAGGCGTTTCTCTCCAGTTCTTCAAACTTGTCTCGTATTATCTGATATA
>JAADDY010000057.1 GCA_013153725.1 Thermodesulfobacteriota bacterium | reverse complement strand
AGCTCCATCCCGAAGGGGTTTTCCCCGAATTCGTTCAACTCCTGGGGGCTCACGTTGCTAAAACAGTATGAACGCATCAGCTTTTCGTAGGTCTCCTGATCGATGGTTCCTTCGTTCAGCATGGTCTTCAGGTTCTCCCTGTCTTCAATCTTCAGGTAGGTGGGGAGAGTGGAGGTGTAGAAGAGCTGCTTGCTATCTTCAGAGACGGGGTAGCTTATCGAGGTGTAGTCTTCGCCCCAGACGCAGATTAGGTAGGCGTCTATTTCAATTTCTATCTCATCGCAACTTTTGTTCCAGTGAGCGGTTGATTGGGCAACAATTTTATAGTTTTCGTCCTCGTGACTGATGTTCTGCGCCCATTGTTGGTTCCCCTGAACGTACTCCCGGGCCGCTTGGGGATCATCGTATATTTCGATGCAATCTTCGTATTCCCGGAGCACCGTGTTGGTGGGTTTGTATATCCATTTGAGGACGTTTACTATGGAAACCACCGGAGGGTCACAGGAGTCGATTGCCGGCGCAGGGGAAACACCCACCACCTTTATCGGGAGGCAGCCTTTCTTCGTGTTGTTGGTCAAGTCCAGGCAACTGTCCAGGTAAACTTCGGCAACGATGTTATATCTGTTGCCAGTCTTATCTTTGTTGAGATACAAACCGTGGATGTAGATCGTGGCCAGCTTGTCACCCTCTTGAAAGGCTTCTTTTTCCGAAAATTCATACCAGCCCCGGGACCAATCTGCCAGAGTTGGTACGGGCTTGCCCGAAGATTTGAAATCGTCTTCTCCCAGATAGGGCATTAAGTTTGTCAAAAACAGCCCCGTTTCTACGTGCTCTGGAATAAGATCCTCTTTTAGAACGACATCAAAGCTTACGAAAACATTTTCGTGGTTTTCTTCAATGTTGGCGGCGTCAACAAGAAGGGGAATATGGGCCACTTTTTGCTCTTCGTCGTAATATGGAGCTTCGTATCTGCACTCGGCGGCGAAGGCGATGGAGCCAGTCCAAAGAAAGAGCAAGAACATCAAAAGGAGCCTCTTCATGGCCCGCCTCCTTTAGGATTTCGGGTGGTTTCTTAACTAGGAACCTAGCATAATTCGGTATGAAAATACAACACAAATTTGCTTATACTCCCCTCGCCGCGGCTTTTAAGGGCTCTTTTTGGAGAAAGGGTTTGAGTTCTTCGGCGATCTTCAGGATGGCCCGGGCGGCCTTGCTTTCCCTCTTGTGAGCCAGAAGGGGCTTCTGAAGCCGTATGCTTCTTTCGAGCTCCGGATCTTTGGGAATGCTTCCCAGGAAGTAAGGGCTCAGCCCCAGATAGTGGTTTATGACCCGGCTGAGATGGGCGTAGTACTGTTCGCCTTCTTTTTCAGAGGCCTGGTTGGCGAGGAGCAGGAAATTCTTCTGGCCATAGTCCCGCGAAAGAACCTTTATCAGGGCGTAAGCGTCGGTGATGGAGGTCGGCTCGGGAGTATAGATGACCAGGCTGTAGGCGGCCAAACAGTTGAACCAGAGCACCACCGGGCTGATTCCCGCGCCGGTGTCGAAGAGCAAGAGGTCGTACTCGTTGGCTAGTTCCTGGAGGCCGAGTTCCAGGGCCCCTCGCATCTCGGAGTCCGGCTGGACGAGTTCCACCACCCCGGAGGCAGCGGGCAGGATGTCGAATCCGTAACCACTCTTGACGACGGCGGCCTTCACGGAGCGCCCCTCAAGAAGCACGTGGCGCACGGTGACCTGCGGGGCCAAAGAGAGCATGACATCCACGTTTGCCAGCCCGAGGTCGGCGTCCACCAGGAGGACCCGATACTCCGGGCTTAAGGCCAGGGCCAGGTTTACGGCAAAAGATGTTTTCCCCACGCCTCCTTTGCCGCTAGTGATGCTTATCATCATAGGACCAGACTCCTTTTAAGGCTTGGCGCTCTTCCAGGGAAATCCCCTCGAGTTCCCCTTTCTTGGAGAAGCTTTCCCTCTCCGGCATTATCAGATCTCGCCCCTTTTCTTTGGCCTGGTAGAGAAGGGCGTCAACCTCGGAGAGGAATTCCTGGGCAGAGATCCCGTTCAGGGGACGATAGGTCCCCACCCCCATGCTGGCCGTTATCCTGATGGGGTTCTCTTCCGTACCGAAGCGGTGCTCCCGCAACCTGTTTTTGAGACGCCAGGCCGCGGAAAAAGCCCCGTCGAAGCTGGTGCCAGGGAGAATGATGGCAAACTCTTCCCCACCATAGCGGGCTGGAATGTCTATTTTGCGAATGCTTTCTCTGATGAGTTTTCCGACTCCTCTGAGGACTTCGTCTCCTACCAGATGACCAAAACGGTCGTTTATGCTCTTGAAGTGATCCAGATCCATGAGGATGAGGGAGAAGACGCATCTTTCACGGCGAGCTCTCTCTACACTGAGTTCGAGCTCCTTTTCAAAGAATCTCCGGTTGTAAAGACCCGTCAGAAAATCCACCGAAGCCTGTTCGTAGAGCTCTTTGCAAAGTCGGTAGAGCTCCTCGAGGTAAGCCCAGAGCTCCTCTTTCGAAAGAGGTTCTTTGCGGTCCAGCAGGGCCTCGATCTCTTGCAGTCTTCTCTCGATTTCCATCTTTAATCTCTCTTCGGCAGAGAAAGACCTTTCCAAAAACAAAAAAACGGGCAAGGAAGTTTTGGGAGGAGGATTTTGGGGAAGGGCCGGGGGGCGAGGGAGCCCCCCTCAAGCGGCTCTAGAAGCTGAAAGAGAGACTCACCCCACCGTAGAAATGGTCATGGTGGTTGTCCCAGGAAATGCTTTCGATGAGGTCGTCGGCATCGTCTGTGAGGGAGAAGCTATAGTAGACTTTGGGTGTAAGCGAAAAATACTCCCCCAGAGGGATGGTGACCTCGGCTCCCAGTTTGAGATAGAGCCAGTCTGAAAATTCGTCGTTGTCGTCGGGATCCGGATAAGCACCTTCGTCCTGGCTGTCGAGATAGACTGCCTCTAACGAAAGGTTGAGGTTGCTTCCGGCGTAAGGAAGGGCAAAATCGCGGCCGGCCCCGAGTACGATCCACCAGCCGGGGTAGTGGGAGACCTCCCGGTAGACCGTGGCGCCGAGCGTGATACCGGTTCTGGGGCAGGTGCCAGAAAGACCGGCAAAGATCTCAAAGGAGTCCTTGGTGCCATCGAGAGCGTAGTAGATCCCGCCGAGATTCAGGGAAAGACCGTAGGGAAGCTCGTCGTAAGTGTAACCAAAGGTGAAATCGGTTTCGTTCCACTTGGCTTCCCCGTTGGTGTCCTGGTCGGTGTCATAGTTTCCCCAGAAATTGACGTAAAAGCCCAGGTATGAGACCGTCATGGAGGGTTCGATGACCACCGAATCGTCGGAGAGGGCAAAGCCGCGCCACACGTACTGCGAAAGCACGTCCACCGTGTAATCGGCCTGGGGCTTTTCCTCCGCCCATCCGCTGGAAAAAGAGAAGACCAAGACCAGAAACGTCAGCACCCATACAAAATTCCTCATGCTAAACCTCCTTAACAATTTTTTAACACTTTTGAAACCTGGATCAGTATGAAGCACGAACTGTGCCAGGGCGGAAAAGACTTACAAAAGCTGGGAAATGGAGGAACGGTGGAATTTTTTCTTTACAAATTTGTGTGATTAACAGCGCAAAGCGGAATATTTTTTACCGAAATGTAAAAGAGGCGTGGATGGCTGCGGCGAGGGTAACTCCCTGAAAGGAGATTTTGGGAAGGACGAGGGGGCCGCCTTCGGCAGCCAGGAGGGCACAGGGCTCGGCCACTCCGGGGATCTGGAGGACCTTCTGGGCGTAAGAGGGTGAGGGGGCTGAGATCTGGCAAAGTTTTTCTCTCTCAAAGGAAAGGGCTTCCGCCGAGAGGCGCCTTGCCATTTCGGAGAAGGCGGGATTTTGGGCCCGCTTGTCCAGGGTGGCGATACACCTCACCGCTGCCGGAGAGAGACCTTCTCTTTGGAGAGTCTGGGTTACCTTTTTGTAAAGTTCTCTTTCTCCGTCGTGGAACCCCATTCCCAGGCAGAGGGCTTTTAGCAGGAAGGCCGGGCCGGGGTAAGAAAGATTCCGGTAAGTGAGGACCAGATCCGCCTGCGAAGGCATCTCCACCCTTTTGAGAGGCTCTGGCAGAGGAAAATCCAGAGGGGCCTCGAGAAAGACCGCAAGGCTTCCTTCTTCCAGCAGCTTGCTCTGAAGCCTTTTGAGGGTACCCCAGTCTCTGAGAACGGCTCCCTTTTCCTGGAGCCAGAGATCCAGGGCCAGGGTTCCCTGCACGTCGGAGGCGGTGGTGATCACCGGGGTGGCGCCGAGAAAAGAAGCTATCTTTTTTGCCAGCTCGTTGGCCCCGCCGAGATGCCCTGCGAGAAGGCTTATGACGAACTGGCCCCGTTCGTCTGTGACCACCACCGGAGGGTCCTGGCTCTTGTGTTTCAGGTGAGGGCCAATGGCCCGCACGATGATGCCGCAGGCCCCGATGAAAACAATGGGCCTTCTTTCGCAAAAGGCCTTTTCGACCTCAGAGGCGCTATATCGCGAAGCCTCACCCTGCAGAAAGGGGGCCAGTTTCTCCGCCAGGGCCTTTCCTGCTCTGGTGACGTAGAGGATGAGAGGGGGCTTCATGGGAGGAAGCTTTTCACGGTGTGAAGGTCGATTTGGTGAAAGACAAAGGCGTAGAAGGCAAGATGTAAGACCACGAAGAGCGGGGTGGGCACCCTGAAGGAGACTTCGGGGCGAGGGGCGTCTTTCTCCCAGGTCTTTCCTCCACGGAAGAGGTTGATGAAGTTCATCATGACGTAGCACTCTACCGCAAAGGGTGGAAAGCCCAAGAAGCCGAGCACCGGCATTTCGAAGAGTTTGACCCTCCCCACGAAGGGCACGGTGTAGATCCATTTGCTGGTGGCCCAGAAGTTCCAGAATTCCCACAGGAGCCCGCAAATGAGACCCGCGAGAAGCAGGAGATAGAACTTGCGGAAGGAGCCGTGCTCCCATTCGGCAAGCAAAGAAGGGGCCCCCAGGGCGTGATTTACCGGCTCCAGCAAAAAGACGAAGCTTCCCCAGACCAGGGGGAAGAAGTAACGGGGGTAGGCCACCGGAAGCACCAGAGAGAGAATCCCCAGGAGCATGGACCAGGGATAGAGCTTGCGGGCGTCGGAAAGAGGAGGAGCTTTGGCCTTCTTTAGCACGCCATAGGCGACGAGGAGCTCATAGGTTTCGAAGAGACC
>JAADDY010000060.1 GCA_013153725.1 Thermodesulfobacteriota bacterium | reverse complement strand
CCTAGACCCGCTCCCAAAAAGGCCCTGCGCCACAAAAGGGTTTCACGGCCTCGAAGCCGTGCCCCACGAAGCCGGAAAAGCTAGAGTTTCTTCGGCCTTCGTGTTAAATAGGCCCCATGCGAATCGTAAGAGCTCTCTGGCAGGAAAGGCCTGTTTACGGCGTCCTTGAAGAAGAGAGGATAAAGCTTCTGGCCTCCTTCCCGGAGGAAGGGCTCGATTTTACCGGGGAGGAAGTTTCCTTCTCCCAGGTCAAGCTTCTGGCGCCATCTTCGCCTAGCAAGATCGTGGCCCTGGGGCTCAATTACCGTGACCATGCTCGGGAGCTTGGGCTTCCTTTACCAGAGGAGCCCCTCATCTTCCTCAAACCACCTTCAGCGGTGATCGGCCCGGGAGAGGAGATCATCCTTCCACCTGAAAGCAAGAGAGTCGATTACGAGGCCGAGCTCGCCATTGTGATCAAAAGACGGGCCAGAAGGGTCTCCCCCGAAGAGGCCTTTGACTACATTCTGGGGTACACCTGTTTCAACGACGTCACGGCGCGAGATCTTCAGCAAAAAGACGGCCAGTGGACCAGGGCCAAGAGTTTCGACACCTTTGCCCCTTTTGGCCCCTGGATCGAAACCGGGCTCGACCCGTCTGACCTCAGGGTGAGATCTTATCTCAACGGTTCCCTGCGGCAGGATTCCTCCACCGCGGAGCTCATCTTTCCGGTACCTGAGATTGTAAGCTTTGTCTCCCGGGTGATGACCCTTGAGCCCGGGGATCTCATCGCCACCGGCACTCCCCCGGGGATCGGCCCTCTTGCACCGGGAGACGGCATCGAAATTGAAATCGAAGGTGTCGGCAGATTAAAAAACTACGTAAGAACCTCTCAGGAGGCATAAATTCGGCTCGAAAGGAGGGGGCTGATGGAAGTCAAAGAGCTGGTACAAGAAGTCGGGCGCAGGGCCAAGGAGGCCTCAAGGGCCCTGGCTTATCTTTCCACAGACGTCAAAAACAGGGTCCTGCTCGACGTGGCGGAGAGGCTGCGAGCAGAGAGGGCTTACCTCCAGGAGGAGAACGAAAAAGACCTGGCTGCGGCCCGTGAGAAGGGGCTTTCTGCCGCCCTCATCGACCGCCTGACCCTTTCGGACAAGGTCATCGAAGGCATGGCCCAGGGGCTTGAGGAGGTGGCAGCCCTCCCCGACCCGGTGGGCGAAGTGGTCAAGATGTGGCGGCGGCCAAACGGCCTCTGGGTGGGGCGGATGCGCATTCCCCTGGGAGTGATCGCCATGATCTACGAAAGCCGCCCCAACGTCACCATCGACGCCGCGGGGCTCTGTTTCAAGAGCGGAAACGCCGTCATCCTGCGGGGGGGCTCCGAGGCCATCAACTCCAACCTGGCCCTGGCACGCCTCTTCCAGGATGCCCTTAAGGCCCAGGGGGCTCCCGAGGGGGCGGTGCAGGTGATCCCCATCACCGATCGGGAGGCGGTAAACGAGCTCCTCAAGCTTGAAGAATACGTGGATCTCATCATCCCCCGCGGAGGAGAGGGGCTCATCCGTTTCGTGACGGAAAATTCCCGCATTCCCGTCCTCAAGCACTACAAAGGGGTCTGCCACGTCTACGTGGACCGTTTCGCCGATCTCGAAATGGCCAGAAGGATCTGTTTCAACGCCAAGGTCCAGCGCCCCGGTGTTTGTAACGCCATGGAGACCATGCTGGTGCACGAGGCCGTGGCCGAGGCCTTCCTCCCGGAGATGTGCGAGGAATTTCGGGAGGCCGGGGTAGAGATCCGGGGCTGTGAAAAGACGAGGGCCCTGGTGCCCTGGGCCAAACCCGCCACCGAAGAAGACTGGGAGGCGGAGTATCTCGACCTTATCCTGGCGGTCAAAGTGGTGAAGGACTTCGACGAAGCCCTGGAACACATCGCCCGCTACGGCTCCAACCACACCGAAAGCATCGTGACAGAAGATTACCAGCGCAGCCTCCGGTTCCTGCGGGAGGTAGACGCCTCGGTGGTGATGGTAAACGCTTCCACCCGTTTCAACGATGGCGGGCAACTGGGCCTCGGGGCGGAGATCGGGATCTCCACCACCAAGCTCCACGCCTACGGTCCCATGGCCCTTGAGGAGCTCACCACGCTTAAGTTCATCGTTTTTGGCGAGGGCCAGATCCGGGAATAATGGATAGAATAGGCCTCCTCGGTGGCACCTTTGACCCCATCCATTACGGGCACTTGAGGGCGGCGGAGGAGGCCTACCACGCCCTTTCCCTTACCAAAGTAATCTTCTTGCCCACCGCAGACCCTCCCCACAAGAAGCGCCCGGATCTGAGCCCCTTTGCGTACCGTTTTGAGATGGTCAAACTCGCCACAAGAGATGTCCCGTACTTTGAGGTCTCCGATCTGGAGGCCAGGCTCCCCCGGCCTTCCTACTCCGTGAGGACCCTCTCCTCCCTGAGGGAGACTCTTGCGGCGGAGCTCTTCTTCATCCTGGGGCTTGACGCCTTTCTGGAGCTTGAGACCTGGTACCACTACGAGGAACTGCCCAAGCTGGCACACCTGGTGGTGGTGACCCGAGGGGAAGGGGGAAAGGAGGCCTTCTGCGCGAAGGCAAAGGCCCTTTTCCCGGCAATCCGGGAGGAGGAAGGGCTTTATCGCCATCCGGAAGGTTATACCATCCGGTATCTACCCATCCTGAGGCTTGATATCTCTTCTACTTATCTGCGGGAAGCTTTTCGCCGCGGTCTTTCGGCCCGTTTCCTGCTGCCGGAGGAGGTGCGGCTTTTTGTGCTTGCGAAGGGGCTTTACCGGAGTGGCGCTGGCGCAGATGCCAGAGGAGGTTGCGGCAAAAGCCCTGAATGATGCGCACTTCCTGCGAGGTAAGCTCAAGGCGCGAAAGAAAGCGCCTGATGGTGGTCATCCAGAGGGTGACGTTGTCATGGGGCACGTAATCGATGGCCTCCAGGGTCTCCTTGAGAAGGTGGTACATGGGCTCAAGCTCGTGGCTGGTGGCGAGCTTGGGTTTGGGGAGCTCGAGCTCGGTCGCTTGCGAGAAGATCTCGTAGAGGATGATCACCACGGCCTGGGCCACGTTGAGAGAGGCCGCCTCCGTGGTAGGGATGGTGACCACGGTGTGGCAATGATAGAGGTCTTCGTTGGTAAGGCCCCACTTTTCATTGCCGAAGAGGAGGGCGATCTTGTTCTCCTGTGAAAGGGCTATGAGCCTGGGGGCGGCTTCCCGGACGGTTTCGTAGACCTTGCGCTGCCTCCCAAGCCTTGCCGTGGTTCCCACCACGTAGCCGAAAGGGGCCAGGGCTTCTTCTAAATCCTGGTAAATCTTCATCTTTTCGAGGATCTTGAGACCGGCCCTGGTGGCCATGGCCCGCATCTTCTCTTCGTCGAGGTTTTTAGGCCGGACGAGTATAAGCTCTTCCACACCGAAGTTGGCACAGGCTCTGGCCGCTGCCCCAATATTTTCGGGATAGAGGGTCTCCACCAGAACGACGGCGAAATTTTCCAGTTTGGCCCGGATTTTCTGGGCTTTCGGCCTGATCTGCACGCGAAAAAGCTTACTCTTTCGGAGTGGTGGCCGTCAAAATTTTTCTTGACTTTTGTTAAGAATTTTTTTAAGAAACTAAAAAGATGCAAGAACAACTGCTAAGAAACGTAGAATCATTTGCGACAAGGAGGTCAGAATGTTTCGATTCATCATCGTGGGCTTCTTTCTGCTCTTTCTTTCTTCCGTCTGGGCCGGGGAGGTGCCTTTAGGGCTCCCGCCGGTGCCCGTACCGGAGGACAATCCCATCACTCCGGCCAAGGTGGCTTTGGGGGAGAAGCTCTTTTCCGACAAACGCTTTTCCGCTGACGGCACGGTGAGCTGTGCCACCTGCCACGATCCCAAAATGGCTTTTGTAGACGGGCTTCCGGTCTCTGAGGGGATCAAGGGGCTCAAGGGTACCAGAAACGCTCCCACCGTGATAAACGCCGCCTACTACACCAGCCAGTTCTGGGACGGGCGCCGCAAGACCCTTGAGGAACAGGCCCTTGACCCCTTCGTCAACCCCGTGGAGCACGGCCTTAAGAGCCACGACCCCATCGTGAAGATCTGCCGGGAGGATCCCGCTTACCGAAAAGCCTTTAAAGAGATCTTCGGTATCGAACCTGAAGAGATCTCCATCGACCACGTGGTGAAGGCCATTGCCGCCTTCGAGCGCACCGTGATCGCCGGCAACTCTCCTTTTGACCGCTATTATTTCGGTGGGGAGGAAGACGCCATCTCCGAGGCTGCCAAGCGGGGCTTCAAGCTCTTTCAGACCAAGGCCCGCTGTCAGGACTGCCACCGGATAGACCAGAAGTTTGCCCTCTTCACCGACAACAAGTTTCACAACCTCGGCGTGGGGATGGAAAAGATCGCCCCTCGTCTGCGCGAGATCGTAAATACCTACCGCAAGGCCAAGCGTGCCGGGCTCGATCTTGACGAAACGGTTCTCACCAGCGCCGAGATCTCAGAGCTGGGCCGCTTTGCCGTGACCCTCAAACTGCGAGACGTCGGGGCCTTCAAAACCCCGATCCTCAGAAACGTGGCGGTAACCGGCCCTTACATGCACGACGGAAGCATTGAGACCCTGGAAGAGGTCATCGAGTTCTACAACCAGGGCGGGCACAAGAATCCCTTCCTGGCCAGCGGGATCCGCCCCCTCAATCTTACGGAGCAAGAAAAGAAAGACCTGGTCGAGTTCTTGAAGAGCTTGACCAGCCCGGAATACCAGCATTTGCTCAAAAATTAACGAGAAAGGAGTGAGAAAATGAAAAAGAAACTGACCAGGAGATCCTTTCTGAAGAAGGCGGCGGTGGCAGGAGTAGCCGCCACCGCCCCCCTTAAACTGGTAGAAGTGGTCTACGGGGCCCAAAAGCACGAGAAGTTCACCTTTGCCGTGATCTCCGATGCCCACCTGACTCACATCAAGGGTACGAAATTCGTCCGCAATTTCGACGAAGGCCTTGAGAGGGCCATCACCGAGGTCTCCTTTATGGACCCGCGCCCGGACTTCGTGGTCTTCGGGGGAGATCTGGCGCAGCTCGGTAAGAAGGAAGAGCTGGACCACGGCCTTGAGATGCTCTCCAAGCTCGATCTCCCCATCAAATTCGTCATCGGAGAGCACGATTTCTACCTGGACATGGGAGAGTACTGGCAGAAACACATTGCTCCCCTCAACTACAGCTTCGACCACAAAGGGGTCCAC